>JAZQDU010000001.1:0-26610 GCA_045546915.1 Acutalibacteraceae bacterium
TACGACAACTACGAAATCCTCCACGACGGAACACAGTGTAAAAAGTCGTAGGGGCAATTCACGAATTGCCCGAAAAAGTGGTTGATTCGTGAATCAACCCTACAAAAACGAAAGACGGTGCTGAGTAGCACCGTCTTTTGCATTAATAACACACAGAACCGTCCCCTGATTGTAAGTCCCCTGATTGTATGTGATTTTCAAGCATTGTCAAGAAAAGTTAATTAGTGGCTTGTTACTAATCCAAAAGTGTGATATAATCTTTATGATGAAATTTTAGGAGCGAATATTTTATGGTATGTAAACATTGTGACAAAGAAATAACAAACAATAGTAAATATTGCAATTTTTGTGGAAAGAAAATTCCTGTTATAAAAGAAAAACCGATTAAAAAAGAAAAAACAATAGAAACGAAAATAGCAACTGAAGTATTAGAAAAAAAGAAAATAAAAATTTTACCTATATTCATTTCGTTTGCCGTAGTTATTATATTAATAACATCGCTTTATTTTTTATTCCCTATTTTAAAATACGAGTCAGCAACAAAAAATTTCAATCAAGGTAGTTATTTAGAAGCTCAAGCAATTTTTTTGGAATTAGAAGATTTTAAAGATTCAAAACAAAAAGTAATTGAGTGTAAATATAATATAGCATCCGAATATCTTGAAAATAAAAAATATTTGGAATCATTAAATATTTTTGAAGAAATAAAAGATTATTCTGATTCTTCTCAAAGAATAATAGAAACAACATATTTACAAGGAAAGAAATTTTATGATTCAAAACTTTTTTTAAGTGCTATAGATTATTTAAATAGAATTAGCGATTATAAAGATGCTAAAAATATTATCCTTGATTCGAAATACGAATATGCACTTCAAAAATATAAAGAAGGCTCATTAGATACGGCTAAAGAATATTTTGAACAAATTTCTTCTTATAAAGATGCAAAAACGATTTTGGAAAATATCGGTTTTCTAAAAAAAATACAAGGAACTTACAAGGTGGAGAGTGATTTTGAAATTATTACAGAAAGTCATATAATAATAATCAATGGAGTAACTTTATATAGTAGTTTTTTCCCAAACACCAACAGGGCTACGGTTTATGATTTCAACATACACACTTTAGATATAAAGAGCAATGCCTTTTATGCGGGCGGCTCTTATTATGAAATTCGTGGCAATAAAATATATAAACATTATCTAACATCGGAGGAAAAAGTAAATCCTAAAGTAGACGAAGTTTATATAAAGCATTCTTCTTCTACTAATATACCAAAAAAGGGATATGCTCCACAAATAGGAATGACCGCTTCGGAAGTGGAAAAATCCAATTGGGGAATACCTAATAAAATTAATAAAACTACAACAGCCTATGGAACAGATGAACAATGGGTCTATGGCAACGGTAAATACATTTATTTAGAAAATGGAATTGTTACTGCTATACAAGAATAATATTGCAAAAGGGGATTGCATTTTCGGCAATTCCCTTTAACTTTATGTAATAAATATATCATTTAAGAAATTGAATTTTTCTTTGTTTTCGTTATAATAGATTTTTGCAACTTTGCAAATTTTAGAGCAAAAATATTTTACTCCTATGGAAAGTTTAAAATTGTATTCTTTGTCTTTTTTGTAAAGTGTTATTGAAAATAAGTTGTCATTTGTTAAATATAATTGTTTGAATTTTGTTTCCTTGTTTCCTGAATGTAATATTGAATTTCTTAATTCCCAACAGTTTTCTGCCGTAAATTCTTCTAAATATGATAATTCTTCGGGGTTCTCAAAAATTTTTATTGCATAATTGTTTATCCATTTTTTATACCTTTCCCCGTTTTGTATGTCACCATACTCTGCTTTACCACATATATCAGGTAAAGTAAGTGTTAGTGCTAATGCAGAATAATACATTTCCTCATTTAATGCCTTTTCAATCTCCTTCAATATTTTCTTCATTTGAACATCCTTTCGTTTTTCTAAAATCGCAACTATATCTGTTGCAATATTATTATATGCAAAAAGTTCCAAATTGTCAGCAACAAAATTAAAAATTTTAATATTACTTTTGTTTCGTATGTTGATTCTTTGGATTGGAAAGACAGTGCCACGGCAGACAACATTGTAACAAGGGTTACCGGCAAGGTCAAAAACGGCTCAATTGTGCTTTTTCACAACGACGCCGACCATACACCCGAAGCGTTACCCATAATTTTGAAAAAACTATTAGATGACGGCTATACCTTCGTAAAAATTGCAGATTTAATCTACTACGAAAACTACGAAATCCTCCACGACGGAACACAGAGTAGGAAATGACAACTATCGTAGGGCGGGGGCTTGCTCCCGCCGTTCTTCTATTTTCTATCGGCAAGAGCAAGCCCTTGCCCTACATAGTCATTCTACACACTTCTTGCAAGGCGTAAGGCCTGCGTTTATTGCGTCGTTAAAATCCACTATATAACTGTTTTTTCCACCGCAAGTCGGACTGTAATGATACCTTTTTCCTGTTGGAGTTCGGTAAACTATTTTAACGTCACTCTGCGTTGACAAACTACTATTTGAACTTGTTTGCACGGTTGATTCGCTTGGTATACTGACATCACTTGAAACAGTCGGTTCACTCGATACAGTTGGCTCACTTGATACAGTAGGTTCACTTGTTTCAGTACTGCTTAAACTATTGTTTTCAGACTCATTATTAGAATTAACACTTGCGATATTGGATTCGACCGTTTGCGTAATCTTGTCACTAACACTGCTGACCTCAATTCTTGCCGAAGTATCAACACTTGAATTGTAATTATTCAAATCAATATTGCCACCACACGCAACCAACAGAAATACAAGCACAACGCTAAAAACACAAAATACTGCCTTTTTCATTAATAGACCACCCTTATTAACCTTAACGTTTATAAAATTAACATATATTTACAGTAAAAACAAGTTCGCTTTTTGTATTTAAAAAAAATTCGTCGAATTTACAAACCTCACAATTGACAAATAACCAATTTTAATGTATAATACAACCAAAGCTTTTACATGACTGACGGGTTCGCGGGTCACCGCGGGGGAGTGTAAAGCATCTACTAAGCCGACCGTCTGGGCAAAATCAGTTCATTAAGAGCTGGTTTTGCCCTTTTTGTTTAGGGCAAAACAGCTTCACTTAAAAGGAGGATGTTTATGGAACACGTTAATTGGAATGGATTTAAAAACGGTGTTTGGAAAGATGAAATAAACGTAAGAGATTTTATTCAAACAAATTATACAGAGTATAAAGGTGACCGTTCGTTTTTAGAAGGTCCTACCGAGCGTACTTGTGAACTTATGAAAAAGGTAAAAAACCTGTTTGCTTTAGAGCAACAGTTTGGCGGTGTTTTGGATATCGACACCACCACCGTAAGTTCACTCACAAGTTATTCACCGGGTTATATTGATAAAGAAAACGAACTTATTGTTGGACTTCAGACCAACCGTCCTTTAAAGCGCGGTGTTAACCCCTTTGGCGGTATGCGAATGGTACGTCAGGCTTGCGAGGCTTACGGATATAAAGTCAGCCGTAAGATAGAGGACGAATTTCAGTATCGCACCACTCACAATGACGGTGTTTTCAGAGCATATACCGACGAAATGCGTCTTGCAAGACGAAGCCATATTATTACCGGTCTGCCCGACGCTTACGGACGAGGAAGAATTATCGGTGACTACCGTCGTGTTGCGCTTTACGGTGTTGACCGACTGATTGAAGAAAAAATGGGTGATAAAAAGCAGTTGGAATCCGGTTGTTTCGATGCCGATACCATACGTCTTGACGAAGAACTGCACAAACAGATAACATTTTTAGGCTATCTTAAAGAAATGGCAGCAATGTACGGTTTTGATATAAGCAAACCCGCTGCCAACGCAAAAGAGGCCATTCAATGGACATATTTTGCCTATCTTGCCGCCATAAAAGAGCAAAACGGAGCTGCCATGTCGTTAGGCAGAGTAAGTACATTTTTTGATATTTACATTGAACGTGATATTGCCGCAGGCATACTTACCGAACAGACCGCACAGGAACTTTTTGACGATTTTGTTATAAAACTTCGCATGGCAAGGCACCTTAGAACACCCGAATATAACGAACTTTTCGGTGGCGACCCTATGTGGATAACCGAAGCGATTGGCGGTATGGGCCAAGACGGCAGAACGTTGGTAACAAAAAGTTGTTTTAGAATGCTAAACACATTATACACTTTGGGTTCTTCGCCGGAGCCTAATCTTACCGTTCTTTGGTCGAACGATTTGCCCAAAGGTTTTAAAGATTTTTGTGCCGAGGTTTCTATTGATACCGATTCGATTCAATACGAAAACGACGACATTATGCGTCCCGACTACGGCGACGATTATGCCATTGCTTGCTGTGTTTCGGCTATGAAACTTGGCAAACAAATGCAGTTTTTCGGTGCGCGTTGCAACCTTGCAAAACTTTTGCTTGTTGCTATTAACGGCGGTTACGACACAACAAGCGGTATTCATATAGGTCCTCAATTGCCGGTATTAAACGATGAATTTTTAGACTATGAAACGGTAAAACAGCGTTATGATATTTACGCTAAGTGGATAGCAAAACTTTACGTTAATACCATGAACGTAATCCATTATATGCACGATAAGTATGCTTACGAAAAAATTCAAATGGCTCTTCACGATACCGATGTACACCGCTTTATGGCATTTGGCGTGGCAGGTCTTTCGGTAGTCACCGATTCTTTAAGTGCTATAAAATTTGCCAAAGTCACCCCTATAAAAGACGAAAACGGCTTTATTGTGGGTTTTGAAAGACAAGGCGATTTCCCTAAATTTGGCAACGACGACGACCGCGTTGACCTCATTGCCAAACAGTTAACGCATGAATTTATTACCGAACTTCGCAAAACCAAAACCTACCGCGATGCCGAGCATACTCTTTCGGTACTTACCATTACTTCTAACGTAATGTACGGCAAAAACACCGGTGCAACCCCCGACGGACGTGAATCAGGTGCTGCGTTTGCACCCGGTGCTAATCCTATGCACAACCGAGAAGAAAACGGTGCTTTGGCATCACTCAACTCGGTAGCAAAGTTAAGTTATGACGATTGCCGTGACGGTATCTCTAACACCTTCTCGGTAACACCCGACACTTTAGGTCACGATAAACCCGAACGAACGGCTAATCTTGTTGCCATTCTTGACGGTTATTTCCTCAAAAAAGCGCACCATATTAATGTCAACGTGCTTAACCGCGATACTCTTATTGAGGCTTACAACAACCCCGAAGCCTACCCCAACCTTACCATTCGTGTTTCGGGTTATGCAGTAAACTTCCACAAACTTTCCCGTGAGCAACAGCGCGAAGTTATAAGCCGTACTTTCCACGAGGCTATGTGATGGGCAGGATAAATTCTATACAGACGCTCGGTGCCACCGACGGACCGGGCGTCCGTTTTACTGTTTTTGTTCAAGGGTGTCCTTTAAGATGCGCTTGCTGTCACAATCCTGATACGTGGGATTATAACAACGGTACCGAAGTATCGGCACAAGAACTATGCAATAAAGCCGAACGGTATAAAGAGTACTTTGGTGATTTGGGCGGCATTACCGTTTCAGGCGGTGAACCGCTTATTCAGGCACCGTTTGTGACCGATATTTTTACCCTGTGCCAAGAAAAAGGAATCCACACCTGCCTTGACACTTCGGGTTGTATATTAAACGAAGATGTTAAAAAACTTTTAAAAGTTACCGACCTTGTTTTACTTGACATAAAATACACAGCCGACGAAAAATACAAAAAGTATGTTGGGTGCGAATTTTCCTCTTGTTTGGAGTTTTTAAATTATCTCGAGCAATCGCGAAAACCTTATTATGTCCGTCAGGTTATAATACCCGGTTTAAACGACAGTGACAAAGATATTGATGAGTTGAAGTCACTGTTAAGTGATAAAAAGCACTTAAAAGGCATTGAACTTTTACCGTTCAAAAAACTTTGTCAGGTGAAATATGACAATTTAAATTTGGATTTTCCTTTAAAAGATACACCTGAGCCCTCCGCTGAAAAAATGCAAGAGCTAAAGTCGAGAATAGGTATTTAACAATTTTTGAAAGGAACCTAATGGAAATAAAACTTTCTGACCATTTTGGTTATAAAAAACTGCTCCGATTCACTTTTCCGTCGATTGTTATGATGACATTCAATTCAATCTACGGTGTGGTTGACGGATACTTTGTATCTAATTTTGCAGGCAAGACTGCCTTTGCGGCGGTCAACCTTATTATGCCGTTTTTAATGATTTTAGGCACTGTGGGATTTATGTTTGGTGCGGGTGGAAGTGCGCTTATCGGTAAAACTTTGGGCGAAGGCGACCGCAATAAAGCGAACAGATACTTTACGCTTTTTATATGGGCTTCGCTTATAATTTCAATAGTAATTACGATTGTTTCTTTCTGCTTTTTACCGCAGATTACCACCTTTTTAGGCGGTGAAGGACAACTGCACTCTGATGCTGTTCTTTACGGCAGAATAATACTTGTTGCCACGCCTGCCTATGTTTTGCAATTCGAATTTCAAAGCCTGTTTATCACCGCCGAAAAGCCTAAATTAGGCCTTTTTGTAACAGTAATATCAGGTGTTTCCAATATGACACTCGACCTGCTTTTTGTCGGAATTTTTAAATGGGGGCTTATTGGCGCCGCCGTTGCTACAACTATAAGCCAATATATGGGTGGCGTCATTCCGCTTATATACTTTGCCCGCCAAAACACAAGTTTACTGCAATTTACAAAAACGTCGTTTGACTCAAAAGCACTCTTAAGAGCCTGTATCAACGGCTCATCGGAACTTATGAGCAACATTTCAATGTCGGTAGTCGGTATGCTTTACAATGTGCAATTACTAAAGTTTGTCGGTGAAGACGGAATTTCGGCATACGGCGTTATGATGTATGTCAGTATGATTTTTGCCTCAACATTTTTCGGCTACTCAATAGGCACGGCACCGGTTATAAGTTATCATTACGGCGCTTGCAATAAAAACGAACTTAAAAGTTTACTTAAAAAAAGCCTTGTTATAACAGCAATTTTTTCAACGGCAATGTTAATTTCGGCATTTTGCTTGGCAAGGCCGTTATCGTTACTTTTCGTTGGTTATGACGCCAACCTTTTTAGCCTCACCGTAAAAGGTTTTAAAATCTTTTCTCTATGCTTTGCATTTATGGGATTTGCAATATTTGCCTCAAGTTTCTTCACGGCACTTAATGACGGTGTGACCTCAGCAATAATCTCATTTTTGCGAACACTGGTTTTTCAAATAGCCGCCGTCTTACTGTTGCCGATAATATTCGGCGTTGACGGAATATGGTGGTCTATCGTTATGGCTGAAGTTATGGCTGTAATCGTTTCGGCAATATTTTTAAAACTAAAACAGAAAAAATACAACTACTGAAATCAGGAGTGAAATATGAGCATAAAAGCAGTTTTATTTGACCTTGACGGCACCCTTTTGCCCTTAAATCAAGATGAATTTGTAAAGCATTATTTTAAAGGTCTTTCAACCAAAATGGCACAAAACGGCTATGAACTCAAACAGTTAATCGACTCTATTTGGGCAGGAATAAGAGCAATGCACAGTCAACCCGACAAAATAAACGAAGACTCATTTTGGGACTGCCTTTGCTCTGTGTACGGCAAAAAAATAAAGGACGATATTCCCATTTTTGAAGAATATTATCAAAATGATTTTGACAAAATTTCTGCAATTTGCGGATTTAACGAAAAAGCAAATCTGACCGTAAAAATGTTAAAATCAAAGGGTATAAAAATAATCCTTGCCACCAATCCCGTTTTCCCCGCCATTGCCACCAAAAAACGTATGCTCTGGGCAGGACTTGACCCGCAGGATTTTTCACTCATTACGACTTATGAAAACTCAAAAGACATAAAACCAAGCCTTAATTATTACAACGAAATACTGCAAAATTTTTCTCTTTTACCTGAAGAGTGTATCATGGTCGGCAACGACGTCGACGAAGATATGGCTGCTGAAAACTTAGGGTTAAAAGTTTTTCTGCTTACCGATTGCCTTATAAACAAAAACGCAAAAGACATTTCGCGTTACGAAAAAGGCGATTTTGACCAACTAAACCTCTTTTTAATGCAAAATATTTAAAATGAAGCCCTTGTTTTAATTCATAATTGATTAAAACAAGGGCATAATTTTTTTGTAAACTCAAAAAGAAAGGACAAATGTAATGATAGAGCAGGATACGATAAAACTTTTGCGTGAATGTGACGCGGGTGTAAAAATGGGTGTTGCATCAATTGACGATGTTTTGGGCTCGGTTCGCTCCGACTCTTTAAAACAATACCTTAACAAGTGCAAAGATGAACACGAAAGTTTAAGCAACGAAATACAAAAAGAACTCGACCGTTTTCACGATGACGGCAAAAATCCCAACCCAATAGCCAAAGGAATGTCGTGGATTAAGACCAACGTCAAATTAGGTGTTGACGAATCGGACAGCACCGTTGCCGACCTCATGACCGACGGATGTAATATGGGTGTAAAATCATTAAATAAATACCTTAACCAGTATAAAGCAGCCGACGAAAAATCAAAGGACATCACAAAACGTCTAATCAACCTCGAAGAAAAACTAACCACGGATATTAGAGGTTATCTTTAATACAATATTGTAACAAAAAAGGAGAGCATATGCTCTCCTTTACTTTTTACTATGTGCTTTTGCGCGATATTCTTTAGGTGTGATTCCTCGCACCTTTAAAAAACATCTGTCAAATGTTCTGACCGAGTTATACCCCACCGCATAGGCTATCTCGGTGATGGTTTTATTACCACTTTTCAGCATTTCGGCGGCGCTTCTTACCCTTAACGAATTTATGTAATCACTGAAACTGATGTGCAACCTTTGACCAAACAAGTGCGAAATGTAATAACGGCTTATGTGAAGTTCGTCGGCTATTGTCTGCAGCGATATATCATCTGCATAATTTTCATAACAATAATTTATTATGTCTTTAACAAGATTTGAATCATAACTTACATTTTTAACAAGTTTCATGTTTCGGCAAAGTTCACTCATCAAAATAAGCATACTGCCTCTTACTTCGGTTTCTGAATACTCGTCACCGCTTTTCTTACAATCTATGATATTATTAATTGCCGACACAATACGCTCATTTGAAGCAGCGTTTCTTAAAACAGGGCTTTCGGGTATCATGGTTTTAAATATATTGCTAAACTCAGGGCACATATCGGGCGATACAATAAGAATACTGTGGTTTACGGGCCTTTCTATATCGCGATAATAATGTATTTGGTTTGGAAATGATATAAAAAGGTCGCCTGCTCTCATTTCTGCTTCCTGCGTGTCGGCAGCGCCAATGCTGACCCCCGATGAAAGAAGCACTATTTCTATATGGCTGTGCAAATGCGGGGTTACTGTTAAAACATTGGCAGTATTTCTTGCCTCGTATGCCGATTTTTTATCTTCAAGTTGAAAAAACATAAGATTCCCCCTCAAAAAGCAATTTTTTCTAAAAAAAGTGCAATATTTGTCTATATTTTTTTATTTTATGACTTGTATTATATCTCAAAATGTTTTAGAATACAAGTAGTATGAAGCCAATATGGCTAAAAGGAGAAAAGATTATGATTAATTTCCCCGTTGCTATTCAGCTCTACTCTGTTCGTGATGACATGGAAAAAGATTTTGAGGGCACCCTCAAAAAAATCAAAGCCATGGGCTACGACGGCGTTGAGTTCGCAGGAATCTTTGGCAAAACTGCCGAAGAAGTCAAAAAACTTTGCCAAGATATTGGCCTTGTTCCTGTATCAGCCCATATTCCTTTTGTAGATATGATGGAAGACCCTGAAGGTGTTATTTCCGTATACAAAGAAATCGGTTGTGAACAGGTCGTTATCCCCTATTTGACCGAAGAGTACCGTCCCGGTGCCGAGCGTTTTGGCGAGGTTATCGAAGGTGCAAAGGTTTTGGGCGAAGTTTGTAAAAAACTCGGTATGAAACTTGCATACCACAATCACGACTTTGAGTTTTTGAAGGTTGACGGCAAATATGCTCTCGATATTCTTTATACCGAAGTAACAGCCGACCTTTTACAGACTCAGCTCGATACTTGCTGGGTAAACGTTGGTGGTGAAAACCCCGCAGATTATATCAGAAAATACAAGGGACGTACTCCCACCGTTCACCTTAAAGATTTTGTTGGTGAAAAGAGTGAAAACATGTACGCTCTTATTGGTATTGACGATGGTGCACAGAAAAAGAAAGACGAAAATGAAAACGCTTTCTGTCTCCGTCCCGTAGGTTACGGTAAACAGGACTTCCCTGCTATACTCAAAGCCTCAGAAGAAGCGGGCGCAAAATGGGTAATCGTAGAACAAGATGATCCCAGCATGGATAAAACCCCCATGGAATGTGCTGAAATGAGCATTAACTATCTTAAATCGCTTTAATTAAAATTTTTAATAAAGGAGCAAATGAAAATGGCAAAAGATTTTGACATGAACAATTTTTCTACCAATATGGTAGAGGAAGAAGTAGTCATCAATACCGATAAAAAAATGCGTATCGGTATCATCGGTTGCGGCGGTATTGCCGGTAGCCACATCACAGCATACAAAGCACAACCCGACGTTGAGATTGTAGCTGCTTGTGACCTTATTGAAGGCAAAGCCGAGAAGAGACTTACAGCTTTAGGTGTAACCGGAGCAAAATTCTTCACCGACTACAAAGAAATGATTAACACTATGGAATTGGATGCCGTTTCTGTATGTACATACAACTGCACCCACGCTGAATGTGCTATCTACGCTTTGGAGCATGGTCTTCATGTTCTCCTCGAAAAGCCTTTCACCGTAACTTTGGACGAAGCTATCGAAGTTATGAAGGCTGAGAAGAAGAGTGGTAAGATTGTTTCTGTTGGCTTCCAGCCCAGATTTGACGCTAACATGAAAATGATTAAGAAGATTGTTCAGTCCGGTGAACTTGGTAAAATCTACTACGTTCAGACCGGCGGCGGACGTCGTCACGGTATTCCTGTATCTTGGTCTGAAACCTTTATCGAAGGCGAGAAGGCCGGTCTTGGCGCATTGGGCGATATCGGTTGCTACTCTATCGACCTTGTTATGAATGCTCTCGGCAACCCGAAGCCTTTGACCGTTACCGGTACTGCTACCGACTACTTTGGAACTACTCCCGAAGCATACGCACAGGTTGGCAAACCCGAATGCGCAAAGAAATTCTCGGTTGACGACTTTGCTTCTGCTTATATCCGTCTTGAAGGCGGCATTATTCTTGACTTCCGTATTGCTTGGTATATGCACCTCGACACTTCGGGCGATACCATCATTATGGGTACCAAGGGTTCACTTAGAATTCCTTCTACCGAGTGCTGGAATGGTACTTTCAACAAGCCTATGACCATTTATCATGATGTTGCAGGCGTTCCTACCGAAACTACTATTCCTCTCCTCCCCGAAACTAAGGATCTTTGGAACAGAAAGATTCGTTCATTCCTCGATGCTTGCATCAAGGGTACTGAAGCACCTGTTCCCACCAACCAGATTATCTTCAACCAGGCCATCTTAGACGGTATTAACCGTTCTTCTAAATCAGGTCACGAAGTTGAAATTGTAATCCCTGAAATTTAAGAACCAAACAAACCGTCGCGGTAACACGCGACGGTTTATATGAGCAAATTTCTGCATGAGGAAAAATGCTTTAAATTTTATTAAACCTTAAAGTGAGGTATCTCCCTATGAAAAAAAATATCGCCGTTGTAGGCTTTGGAGGTCAAGGTGCATGGCACGGTGACCACGCCCTAAAAAGCGACGTAATAGGTCTTGCAGGCATTTACGATATTAAAGAATCAAGAATGGAATATGCCCGTGAAAAAGGCATTCATACATACGAATCTTTCGAGGCAGTTATTGCAGACCCTAATGTGGATATCGTTGTTTGCGCTACCCCTAATGATGTTCACGAACAGATAGTTGTTGACGCTTTAAAAGCCGGTAAACACGTTGTTTGCGAAAAGCCGGTTGAAATGAGCGTTAAAGCGCTTGATAGAATGATTAAAGCGGCAAACAAAAGCGGCAAAATCTTCACCGTTCATCAAAATCGCCGTTGGGACGTTGATTTCCTCGGTATGAAAAAGGTTATTGAAAGCGGTGACATAGGCGAAGTTATCAATGTTGAATCACGTATTCACGGCTCACGCGGTATTCCTTCCGACTGGCGTTGTCATAAGGCTTTTGGTGGCGGTATGATGCTTGACTGGGGCGTTCACCTTATCGACCAGATGTTGTTCCTTATTACCAGTGATATCGACACAGTATCTTGCAACTGTACCCATATCACAACCGACGAAGTTGACGATGGTTTTAAACTTAACATCAAATTTGTTGACGGAAAAACCGCTTATATCGAAGTTGGTACATACAACTTTATAGCGCTTCCAAGGTTTTATATGCAGTGCAAAAATGGTACCGCTTTGATTACCGACTGGCGTGAAAAAGCAAAGGTAGTAAAATGCAAAGCATGGCACGAGAACGACGTTTTACCCGTTCAGACCGCTGCCGGTATTACTAAAACAATGGCACCGCGTGACGAAATCACTACCGACACTTATGAGGTTGAAAAACCTGTAAGTGACGTACACGATTTCTACCGCAATCTTGTGAAAGCCATTGATGGTATTGAGCCTCAGCTTGTAACTTTAGAACAAGTTCGCAGAGTTATGAAGGTTATGGAAGCCGCATTCAAATCCGATAAACTCGGCGGCACTCCGGTAAAATTTAACGAAAAAGCATAATAAAACAAATATAACCCCCACCTGTTGACAGGTGGGGGTTGCTTTTTACTATATTGGCAAAATTTCAACAGCATAGTATATTCGATGCACACCATCACATACGGGTTCAATTTGTGGATAACTTTGATTTGTGCTTGCAACTAAGAAAAATTTTCCATCGGAATCAAAAGCAATATAAAACTGCACTGAATCCGGAATATCAACGGCACTTTCCAAGACTGATTTTGCTTTATCTATTGCGTCTTTTCCATATATTTCAAATACCGTTTCAAAAACATCTTTCACATAATCAACATACAACTCAAGCAATTCACCATCATCAGCCACTCGTACATTCAAAAAATATTTAGTTTTATAACCTTCTGTGTAATAATTTATATTTACACTATAACCATCACTTTTTTTAACTTCTGTAGACTTAACATTATAGTCTTCTAATACATCTTCACCGCACAAATCTTTAACATATTGAAGAATTTTTTCACGTGCCTCTTCACTTGAAATTGGTATTACATCCTTCGTTGGTGTACCATGTGTGGCATCTGATTCAAACCAAACAACTGCTCCGGTATCCCGTCTTATTGTCAAATTTCCTATTCTATCGGTTTGGTTCTCAGTCCAAACGCCATATGTATCATAATTCACCGTAAAAGTACATTCTTTACCGGCAAAAGTATAAGTCTCGGTAACAGCCATTGTTTTTGTATAATCCAAAACATACTTTTTACCACAATATTCAACCGTTTGACAACTTGGTATGCTATCATCAAAACACTCTTTATTTTCTATGTAAGTAAAAGGTTTTTGCTCAATACCGCAACCCATTATAAATCCAAAGTATAACTTTGTAGCATCTTTTATCGCCAAAACATTTGATTTCGGGTCATTTGCTATACCCTCTTTAACACTACTTCGTGGGGTGCTATAAACTGTATATTTTTTATGTGCTAAAGGCTCACCCTCGTACGTATGAAAATACTCAACTTCCTCGTTAGTTAAAGAACTATCGGAGGATACTTCTTCATTTTTAGCATTGCACCCACAAAAACAACCAAGCCAAACGGCAAGGCATAATAAAAGCACTAATAACCTTTTCATATGAATATCCTCCTTTTTTATACTTATTGTATTTCCTAAATATATTATATTACAATTCATATTAGTTGTCAATACAATAAGTATTTTTATTCATGAAAATATGCCTTTATTTTACAAAAACTCCTACTTTACTAACTCCTACATATAAAGTATAATAATTTCGGTGATTAAAATGAAGTTTAAATATGCAATTTTTGATATGGACGGCACGTTGCTTGATACCATGAAATACTGGCGCGATTCGGTTGGTTATTATGCCGAAATCAAAGGTTTACCCAAGCCACAAATAAGCGACGATATTTTAGACGTTGCTTTTGATATGCCTACAAACGACGGGCTTAAATATTTAAGGCAACATTCTTCTGACCCACTTGTTCATACTTTGACACGTGATAACATATATGAAGTAATAGAATATTTTTATTTCAACGAGCCGAGTCCTTTTGATGGCATTGCCGAGGTTCTACATGTACTCAAATCATATGGCGTTAAACTTTGTTGCGCTTCAGCAACTCCTACCAAACTTGTGAGAATGGCACTCGACCGCGCAAACCTACTCCCGTTTTTTGATTTTATCGTCACAACCGACGATTACCCCCAAGGAAAATCTTCGCCGGAAATTTTTGAGGGTATTGCCGATTCATTTGGTTGTAAACCGAACGAAATGGCGCTTTTTGAAGATGCGCTTTACAGCATGAAGACCGCAAAAAAACTGGGACTTTATGTAATTGCTATTGAAAATAAATTTGCAACAAATAAAAAAGAAATCAAAAAAACTGCCGATTTATACCTTGAAAACTTCTTTGAATACACCTACGGAGACTAAATATTTAAACCCAAACTTACAAGTTTTACATGTTCGACAATTATTGACATGGGCTTTAACTTTTGATATAATTAAATTAGAAATTTTAGAAAGGTGATTTGTATGCCATATATAGTTATTGCAATCCTCGTTATTTTGATTATTTTTTGCCTTAAAGTTGTCCCTCAGGCAACCGAGTTTGTTGTTGAACGTTTGGGCAAGTACCAAAAAACCTGGTCAGCAGGACTTCATTTCTTGATTCCTGTTATCGACCGCATTGCCAAAAAAGTCACTTTAAAAGAGCAGGTGCTTGACTCACCACCTCAACCCGTTATCACAAAAGATAACGTTACAATGCAAATCGACACAGTTGTTTATTTTAAAGTTTTTGACGCAAAATTGTTCACCTATGGTGCGGTAAATCCGATAAGTGCTCTTTCAAATCTCACCGCTACTACATTGCGTAATATTGTTGGTGAACTTGAACTTGACGATACCTTAACTTCGCGCGACACAATAAACGGTAAAATGACCGAAATTCTTGACTCGGCGACTGACCAATGGGGTATTAAAGTAAACCGTGTTGAACTTAAAAATATTATTCCCCCTGCCGAAATTCAAAACGCCATGGAAAAACAGATGAAGGCAGAACGTGACCGTCGTGAAACCTTGCTTGAAGCAGAAGGTCACAAAGCAGCCGTTATTACCCGTGCAGAAGGTGACAAACAGGCTATGATACTCGCCGCCGAAGGTGAAAGAGATGCCCGTATTGCACGTGCCGAGGGTGAAGCAAAGGCAATTTTACTTGCTAAGCAAGCGGAGGCCGACGGTCTTGCAGCACTGAAAACTGCAGGCGCCGATGGGGCCGTACTTGAACTTAAAAAGTACGAAGCATTAGTGGCTCTTTCAAACGGAAAAGCATCTAAAATTATCATTCCTACAAACGCCGTTGAAATGACTAAATCTAATGTCATGTTCTCGGAAACCTCAGGTATTGGCGACGTAACCGAACCTGCACCCGAAGAAAAGAAGCCAAACAGAAAAGACGTTTGTTGCGACTAACATTATACCGCCGACTGTATTTATTACCGTCGGCGGTTTTTTGTGTTTTAATAATATTTAAAAATAATAAAAAAAGACTTGATTTTTTTACACATAGCCGTTATAATAACATTCGGTCTTAAACTTAAATATGTTTGGAGAGATGGCTGAGCTGGTCTAAGGCGCACGATTGGAAATCGTGTAACGGCTAATACCCGTTCAGGGGTTCGAATCCCCTTCTCTCCGCCAAAGTTAAAACCCGCAGAAATGCGGGTTTTTCCTTTTGTTATGCGGTTTTAAGCGTTTTTGCAACTGCAAAATTTTAAAATAAAATGCTAAAAAATGTACTAAAATACTATATATTTTGATATTTAGTGCACACGAAAGTGCACACGAAAAAACGCCCCGAAACAATCGGGGCGTTTTTGTTATTAAAAATGATTTTTATCAGTTGGGTTATTCACAATACCAAACGCCACAAGCAATGGTAAAAGCACATTTAATAGACCGTCAACGGATTCCTTAATGTCTACACCTGCAAACTCTTTGGCACAAAATACTACAAGTGCGCCTATTGATACCCATACTGCCCAAGATTTAAAACGCTTTAAAAAGTTTTTCATTATTTTACCCCCAATATCACTTTCCATGTATTTACATCAACAATCCCATTAGGTTCAATGCCCATAAGACCTTGCCACTTCTTTACAGCCTGCTCCGTCTTTTTGCCAAATTTACCGTCAATATCATCACCGGTTAAACCAACAACTCTTTGAATGAGCAAGGTGAGATTTTTATATTTGTAAATAAGTCGTTTTTTGCAGACAGCAATTTTGGCAACTTCAATACATTCTTTCCCCCAAACACCGTCTGTTCCATAGAGAGGGAATTTGAATCCATCTTTAACTGCTGCTTTTTGCCACTCTTTAACCGAAATTAAAGGCGCACCACCAAATGTATCCCGTTTAATCTGTTTGTCCGACTCCCAAAAACCTTTTTTTGTTCTTGTATCAATATGGCATCCCCATGTGTAGAGTCCAATGCCTTTTACACCGATGCTTTCACAATATTTTGCAACTTCGATAGGCTTAATACCTTTAACCTGAATATCAGCAGCAGTTCCTTCTAAGTGTTTAGATTTAGACACACCGCCGACTGACTTGTTATGTTTTGAGCAACGGTATCCTGAATTAATAATGACCTGTGTGCCGAATCTATTTCGGACCTTTTGGCAAATGCTTACAAGGTCGGTATCGATTTTGGTAACTTTGCAGCAATTTTTACCGTTGCAATCAAACTCAGTTGATTTAAAATTCTCAGATATTTTAATTTCGTCGCCTTTGTTATATTGTTTTATCATAATAATTCTCCTTATTTTCTATGAAATTCTTCAAGCGTTTCAATGCGTTCATAAACTTTTTTAATATCTTCTCTTAAAAAGGATACCTGCTCCGATAAAGCAGGTATCCTCAAAGCGAAATCATTATGTAGTCGAACTTCTCTTGTTAGTTCTTCTAATTTAGTGTCAGTAACAGCCTGAGCCGTTTCAAGTTTGTGAGCAACTTCTTTTTGTGACTGCTTGTTAGAAATTATAACTCCAAACAAAGCAAGCAAGCCAACGACTATCGAAGATGCCGCCGATATTAATGCTGCTATCATTTTGGTCTCCTTATAAATAGTTTGCCAAACGTTATATCCAACTGTTTGCTAATGTCTTAAAACTGATTTTCAGGTACTTCGGTTTGCGGTCTTGCAAAAAATTCTCTTGAACCGTAGGCGGTGTGACTTACACCGTTTTCATCGGTAACGGTTATAGGTGTAAAATCATAATTTGCACCGCAAGAACACATACCGCTTGAATAACGGAAAATTATTCTGCCTGTGGGTTCTTGGGTGAACGGGTCATGTTCTGTTTCATCTGCTTCGTTATCATGTAATACATACCCATCAACTGGTCGCAAGGTATAAACATTATGAGCACCGTTACTTATCACTTTTTGCATTTTGGTATTCGGCACTAATGGCTGAGCCATATCTTCATATGTTATTGCCATAATAAAAACTCCTTTTTAAAAATTAAACATTCCAAGCAAGCATATCAAATACATACGATTGCCATGTTGGATAGGCCTCTGGTGCTGTTACGTAAGCATTCAAATCACTCCACGTTTTATCCGAAAACTTTATAGTGTATGCGAATGAACTTGAAGTACCTGAGTAATTTTTTAAAGCCGATATAACACTTATTGCACTTTCGGGGGTTAGAGGGCAGTGCGAAAAATCAATACTCCTGCCTATTACACCTTCAATAACGATATTTGCAAGTTTTGAGCAATTACTAAACGTACTTGAAAAGGTTTGCGAGCCGTCTGTTTTTAGTATTAGTTTTTCAATAGTATGTAGTGCTGAAGCATAAGCAAAAGTGGAACTTAACGTGCTTGCACTTCTTGTGTTAATTGTAGGTATTACAGTTATTTTTGAATAAGCAAAGGTACCGCCAAAATTAGTACACTTTGAAAAATCAAACGTTACCCCTTGCCGTTCTAATGCTGCTTTTAAATCGGTCACACCGCAAGTATTAAACATATTGCCGCAGCCTGTCATATCCGTTTGAGAATATTTAGGCTTAAAAGTGTTATCGTTCCATCCTGCAAAAGCATACATATAGGCGCAGTTATATAAATCGCCGTAGTTTTGGTATCGCTTCCAAAAGCGGTCATATTCATTTTTTGCTCCGGCATCTGTTCCGTTTTTCACCCCGGCATCATAAACTTTGTTTAAATTCAGTTCGAGATTTAATACTTCATTTTTAAGTGATTTTGTTACCATTTACTACACCTCTGCAATTATTCAGGTTCTTCAACCAAAAAGTCTTTGAATGTTAATCCGTATTCTGTATCAAAATAACTTCTTATCCAATACTTCGTTAAATAACCGGGGTTACTTCCTAAGTAGTCCCAATTATCAAAATCAGCGGTATATTTGCCGTTTTCAAGTTTAAAAGCATGCGGAAGCATTGTTTGTGTTGTTGTTACTGTCCAACCGGTATCCTCAATTCTTTTTTTAACAACTTCGACTTTAGTTGGAATGGCACCGGGACAAATATCATCCGAATTAAAGGTGATAGTTTTTTCGGCAATATTTATATCGGGATAATTACAGTCAAAAACAAAAATATTGCAATATTCCGTATTGTTCGTGTTAGTAGTAAACTGCCATTTGCCTGATGATGTTATTATGCCGGAAACATTGATATTACCGATTTCGTCAACATTTTCTGACGATATAACAAAATCCTTCCAATTAGAATCTGAATCTTTTTTATAATAAATCGTTGTAGCACCGGTTGGATTATAGAGCTTAATAGTAGTGCTGCCTTTTGGACTTATTGATGTATCTGATTTGTTGAGATGGAACCACGTATTATTTCCGAATTGTGTAATTAAATCCGTAGCATATGGCAAAACAGAAAATCTATCAATAATTTTTTCAGTGTTTAATGGTTTGCTTAAAATTCTAAAAACAGGGTCATCTCCAATGGCTTTTGGATAAATATAACTCCATAAATTTTTCTCTTTTTGGGAGTCCGCATACCGAGTCACAGGTGGCCATGCTTCCAACACCTTTAGATACATTTTGCTATCTTTATAAACAACGTCTAAAATTAATGAAACGTGTCCGATGTCCTCGGCGGAATCGTATTCCAGTAATATCATAAAAGGCTTTATAAGTTTATAATCATCTTCATCACTAATGACAATCCTTTCAAATCCCAAATCTTCATAATTTTTATTTAATTGTCGGGTTGTATAATGTTCTTGACCTAAAAGTGCTGCTACAAACGTGCTGCACACACAACCGTACCATGTGCAACTACCACTACCTAAGCCATCAATTTCAGTATTCACGTCTGTGTTTAAAGGCATTGTATATAGGACTGAATTAGGATTGAGAACGGCAGAATAAAACGTTGACAAATTTCTGTTTATAAATACGTCTCCGCCTGTTTTATAAACTGATGAATATGGGATGCCTTCTATACTTTGATTTACAGGATAAGTAATAAAGTTACCGTCCAAATCTCTGTTTTTAATATCAAGCATTCCATCAGATGTCGTTGTCCATGTTTTAAAAGCATTATTATACATACTTAAAACATATTTTTCATCCGAATTAAGCATTATGTTTTGTGCATAACTGTTTAATGCAAATAATATTTCAGCCACATCATTTTCAAAAATGTTGATTATTTCTGCTTTTTCCTTGTCCGTCAATACAGATTTTCCAATTACTTTGGCAATATCCCGGTTATATTCTGCTGTGATAATACCATCATTTTTGTTGGTATTAATCTTTGTTATAGGGTAAATACTAGATACCAAAACTTCGCCGTTTGAACCGGGAGTATACGTGTTATGTTCATACGGCTGATATTCGGTAGGCTCTGTGCCTTGCTCAATCATCGGATATACCGTTACATTGTCGAATGTGGTTTCATTATTTCTAGTAACTGCTAAAAATAAAGTTTTGAACTCAGTATTTTCAGTAAGTGCAGTTCCAATTAAAAATTTTATTTCTTTCTCACTCGATGTTTTTCCTCCTATCGAAACTCCATCGTAAGAAGGTGTTATTGAAGCGATATAATCGCCTTGTTTCAATGTTATTACATTACCAGTTTTGGTATTATTAAAAAAATAAAACATACTTACACCGGTGCCATCATTCTTTCCGTTAAGAGTAACCGAACCGTCAGCATTTGCAGTAAATGTTATTCCGTGTGAAGTAAACTTTGGTTGTGTGTACGGATACACAAGCAAGTTTTTACCGCTTACTTCGACAGTGGTTTTGTTGAAATTACAAGAATATAAATCGAGTTTATTACCGCTAAAGTTTTCTCCATCGCAACTAATACCAATTATTTTCGCATTATTGCCAACACCGTAGGTTATAAAATCCGTTCCATTAAAACTCAAATAAATATTTGAGTTTTCAATATAACAAAAGACATGTCCTCCGGCATTACTACAAACACGAAAACAACGATATTCATCATTGTCGTTTGTGACGAGTACGGCCGCCGCATTGCCATAAAAAGCGGGAATATCAACATATAGGTCTGTGCGGTTTTCAATAGGTATTATATTCCAATTTATTTCAAAAGAACCTAGTTCGCCTTCATTTTGCCAATCATGTTCAGTAATGGCCGAATCTTGTATTTCGTCAATAGTGCCGATAAACGAACCTTTTGTGATTTTGGTTTCTTCAGTAGCGCCAATGTTTTTAGGAATTGTCACCTTTATTTTATGAGACAAAGGGGAGACATCTGAAAGGATAATGGATTCACCCGATACAGTGCCTTTTATGGCGTTAGTCGCGTTTTGGTGGAGATAATCCATTGAAACATCGCCCGGGTCACCTTTTAATGATAAAAGTTGTTCCGGTGTAAAATCTTCAAATTTAAAAGCATCACCTTTGTCACCTTTATCTCCGTTTCTTATTAAAACTTTCGTTGTGCCATTTCGGTCAGTAACATTAAGTTCTGCACCGCCGTTAACTGCAGTTATTGATGCACTTGGACTATATCCGTCAAATTTTCCTTCTTCAAGGTCGTTTTTTAAGTTGTCAAGGAAACTTTGCGACTTTTCATTTTCATCAATTGATTCTTGAACTTTGTCTTCAATATACAATTGATAAGCAGGTAACGAAGCTGCTAAATCGCTATCACTTTTTTGTACCGGAGTAAAGCGTATAATGCCGGGTAAAGATAAAACTTCAAATTCTTCCCCGCCGTTTTTAAGAGCCGAAATAACAAGTGTAGATTGCATTTGACCACCGTATTGCGTCATATACCTCGGTATTTTTCTTGATACAGAGTTATTCACAAGGGTGAGATTTTCCGAAGGTTGATAACCTGCTCCGGGAGAATTAAAGTCGATTCTATAAAACAAATCTCGTGTTTCGTTTTCACCTTCATTTTTACTCAATTTTTCTAAAAACGAATTATCAATATTGTATTTGACCTCCGTGGCATTGTGTTCATTTTGCATACCGCCGAACTGCGCCGAACAAGGGTCCAGTTCATAGTCGTTGACGGAATACACGATTTTTCTGACTGACATAATTGACCTCCTTAAAAGATTCCCAATTGCTTGGGTTTTTAGAAAAATGTATTAAAAAAGCACCCCGAAGGTGCTGGATAACTTGACAATGTAAAACTGTCATTGTATATTTAATTTAAGAGTGATATATGGGGGGATTGGGCATATGAAAAAGCAAAATCAAAATCATATTTTAAAACTAATTTCTTCTATTTTAAAAAATGTAGTTTTTGGTGTTTTCGGTTCAGTTCTTTCAATTTCCTTGTTCTTGTTTTTTATTTTTTTATTTTGCATGTCATTTGGACCTTTTTGGAAAGGTGTTTTTGTTTGCACTATAAATATTATTATCTGTTCATTGTTTTTTTGGATATCTGAAAAAATACGTAGAAATAAGCTGACCGTTGAAGAAAGAATTGCCGAAGATGAAAAAAAAGCAAAACAAGAAGCAGAAATAGAAAAATTAAAATTTTATTCCGGACATTATACTTATAACAATTGGATTGTTCCTCATGCGACTAAAGAATGGCAAAAACAACTAAATAATGAAGTATATGAAAAAATAGAACAAATGATAGAAGCAACGGATGAACCTGAACAAAAAATATTGCTTTTAAAAGCTAAAAATGAAATGCTGCAAGAGGATATAAAAAATCTCAGGACAAAGGGACCGCAATAAGCGGTCCCTTTTGTTTAATTGCGAACCTGCTTAATAAAATATTTTACAGCATCTTCCTTGGTTCTGAATTTCATTTCAGCTTTAAATAACAACGATTCCTGTATAATGTGAAGTTTTGCCGATTCCGTAAGACTGTCATATTTTGCTTTTGTTAAAATAGGTTTGCCGTTATCCTTCTTGCCAACCATTGCTGATAATAATTCATAGTCGTAATTGGCTGAAACCACCTTGATTTTAGCCAACTTAGTTGAATAATCGTAGATTTTATTAACAATTTCAACCATTTGCTTGTCATTAAGGCCGTAGTCGTCCTGCAACTTAAATAAAATCTCAAGCATTTCTGCACTTGCTGTACCGATTTCACGTTGGTAATTAGCCTTTTCTTCGGTATCGAAGCTATATTTTTTGCCCTTTACCGTTATGTAATTTGGGGCAACCCTCGGTATAACCGTTTTATCACCCGTGGCTTTGTAAAGGTCGTAAATTTCATTTGCAACCTCTCCAGCACTTTCAGGGTATTCGTTATAAGGTGAAACGAACGCTCTCCACGGGTCTAAATATTGGTTGTTTTCTACGTTTTGACCAAGAACATCAACCTGCTCCGGCAACAGTTTTCTTATACCGGGCAATTTAGCCATGAGACCATTAATCATATTTTTGAAATCCGACGTTGCATCATAGGTAGAACGTCTATCTTTATCTAAAAAGCTTCCAACCTGTGAAAACAAAGTTGGTATGTTTACCGATGGGTCTGAGATGGCCATATCAACAAGTCCCATAAATATGTTACCGTCAGCTTCTACTGCCTTAAAAAACTCGTTAAGACTTTCCAAAAACGATTGCTCAGTAAAAACAGTACCTGCTGTTACAAAAGCGTCTAGTATATCCTTGTCCCACGAGGTTTCGGGGTCTTTTCGATTTTCCATGTAAGCAGCAGAAATAGCCAACGTTGAACCAAAAGGCTGAAACCAATCATAAGTAACGTTAGTTCCAAACAATTCTATTGAATACGGTGGTATTCCTGCAATATATTTTTCAAAGTTTGCAGCGTCCTTATCATCGTCACCTGCTCCGGTTAATTTAACAAAACCAAGCGAAGCACCGATAATCACCAACGCATAAATAAATGTACCGGTTATGGCATTGCTTGCTGTTTTAACAAAATCTCTCTGCATCTGTGCTGTAAACTGTGATGTTTCGATTGCATTTTTCATATTGTAAGCTTTGTATGCAGCAGAAACCAATCCAGCAGGAGAAAAATCTACTATTGCTTTGGCAATATTGGCCGGCGTTTTGGTAAATTTAAAAATCAAATCTCCCAAACCGTACGTTGTACCCGGCACATGCAAAGGAAAACCGTTAGCAGTTTTCTTTAAATTCGAAACCATTTTTGCCATTTTGCTATCATCCTGCCAAGTCCTTTGAAGAGCATCTTGTGTTGCAATATCAATCATTTCAACAGTTGGCTCGGTAACCTTATTAAGCCGTAACTGATTATTAAGAGAATTCATAAACCACATTTCAAAGAACGGTCTGTCACCAACTTCCAAACAAAACGAAGTTAAACTGTCCAGTGCATTAAGACGTATTGCTATAGCATTTATTGCCTTATATTTTGTGTTTTCATTAAAACTTTTACCACCTTGGGCAACGCCTTCGCGTTTGTTAACCGTGTATTTAATATCACCACTTTTTCTATAAGCATCAAATCCTTCCACAGCATAACGATTAAGTTCTTCTTGTTTGGTGTGTATGCCTCGCTTGAAATCGTCAAAACTTTCATAAAGACCTTTACCAAAACTTTTAGCGCCTTTTGAAATGTGTTCTCGACCGCTTTTGGTTAAAGCATTTGCAAGAGGGTCAGAAATTCCCGTTGTTCTGACCTTTGTCTTTTTAGCAACTGCTTTGTCAATCAAAGCACCAAAATAATCCGAAGCGAAATAAACCGGTACCATACCCGCATTACCTAAAATGTTTCGCACGTTTGTTTTAACGTTTAAAAGCATCGATATTCTCTGCCATGCTCGTATTGATTGACCTGATTCGGGCGGTATTTTATTTTGTAACATCGTGCAAATTTCAGCCAAAAGAATTGATTTGGTTCTGCATTCAGGCAACATCGCAGCCTGTAATGTTCTACGTCTTATGCCTTCAATTTCGTCAGGTGTTAATTCAAACTTTTTCTTGTTGGCGTCTATCCATTTATTAGTTTTCCCCTTAACCAATAACTCATAAGCCACATTTAACTCCTTTTGAGCATACGCCGCCATGGTATTAGGGTCAAATCTACCAATAATAGAAAAAATTTGCACCTGTCGACCGCTTGCAGTACCCATTTCGCGAACTCTTTGAGCCGTTGCAATAGCACCCTCGGTGTTACCAACACGTTGATATCTGTCAATAAGCAAAAGGCCAACCGTAATATCCAAAAGGCTTGCCTCGTCGGTGGGTTTTTGAAACCACTCGGTAACATATTTTTGACCACCTGTCTCAAGTGCTTTAACCGCTTTTCTGAGCGTTTCCTTGTTAGTAGTAGAGTTATATGTTTTGATATAATCATCGTTTTTCATATCCTCTTTGAAACGCTCGTCAAAAATACTTGACCCTTGCATATTTTCATAAAAATTACTCTGTTTGTTGCCGGGAGCATTACCTGTCTGCCTTTCCACAAACGGTGTTGTGTTTGCCGCCTGTGGCTTTAACCTCGCAATACTTATCGGGTTTTCCTTGTCTTTACGCTTTTTAGAGGTCGATTCAGCCTCTCGACGTTGGTCTTCAAGTGTTCTGATGCGTTCTTTGGCACTGTCAAGCGTGATTTTAAGCCGTTTGTTTTCTTCTTTTGTTGTTGCTTTTTTATTATTTGTAATGTACTCATTAGCAAAAGCAACGCTTTTATCACGAGCCTTCGAGATATTGCTTAAAATATTATTTGTAACTTCAGCAACGTCAATATCGCTAAAACTTTCTGCTATTTTAGTAATATCCGCATAAGCCTCCGACCATTGAGAATTAAGAACGTCGTAATAAATACCGTCCAGCATATCGGCAATCTTCTTTTGACTTAAATTACTTTCACCAAACTTATTAATAAGTTCTCCGGCAAAAGCCTTAGTATCAAAATCCTCAGTATCAGTCAACCCCACAGAATACTGCACATCGTCCTCGAAAGAGGAATTTTGTTCATTATTTTGCATAGAATAACTATTGACAGATGGCTTATTTTGGTCTATACTGTTATTAGCATCTAATATGGTTTGAACCTCCTTGGGCAATTGGAGCCCTCTGGACGTAAACCAGTTAGATGCTTTTTTACTGCTTGCATCGATTAGATTACCGGAAGCAATTTGATTATTTATATATGAAACAATTTTGTTGTCTCCAAAATCATTACTTTTGCTGTAAATACTTGCAATTTTATTGACCGTAGTACGACCATGTTTTTTATCTATATGTACAGCAACAATCACATCGTTACCATTTTTGTCTAATAATTCGGTTAATGCTACGAAACTGTTAGGAACGCTTCCTTTGAAAAGAAGTATAGGGTCATTTAGCTGTGTAGGCAACTTTGCGATTTCGTCCAATGAGATATTGTGTTTATCACCTGTGATTTTGATGATGACGTCATCATACATAATAATATCAGCTGAAGGTGCACCGTGTTTAATTAAAACGTTCGGCGTAGTACCAAGTTCAAAATATTCTCCGTTGTAAGTTCCATTTTTCTTGCCACCACCGTTTAACCAATCTTTTAACTGCTGGTTAAGATTGTCACTAAAGCTATACTGCTCTCCACCCTCTGTGGTGGAGTTTTCTTTTTGTCCGTCGGTTTTGGTTTCCCAAGCCTTCATAGCCTCGTCACAAATTTCAACAAAATCACGTTCAAGACGTTCAATCTCGGTCTGCTTACCCATTCTTTGCAAAGCCGTTTTGAGTTTATTAAGAATATTCAAAATCAATTCCTTAAACCCTTTAATTGCTTTAGGCTGCATTTGATTTATAGCCTGCTCCAAT
>JAZQDU010000002.1:0-13868 GCA_045546915.1 Acutalibacteraceae bacterium
TCTTAAAAGAATTGGTGGGTGATGATGATGAATAAATACATATTTCCCTGTTTATTAATCGCATTGGATTTAGGTGCTGCAGTTACGTATCTTTTAAACGGTGATGTAAAAAATGCTGTGTATTGGGTTGCTGCTGCAGTACTTAACGTCTGCGTGACGTTTTAATAAAAATCAAAAAATATAAAGGAGTAATGAAAATGTTAAACAAGAAAGTAATTATCAGAGCAGACAGAGCAGGAGTATTCTTTGGAACGCTTAAAGAAAAGAACGGCACAGAGGTTGTCCTTACCGATTGCCGCAGGTTATGGTATTGGAGTGGTGCTGCAAGTATTTCTCAATTAGCAGTTGATGGAACAAGCAATCCAAGAGATTGCAAGTTCACTGTAACCGTACCTAAAATAATCATAACAGGCGTTATTGAAATTATCCCCTGTTCGGAGCAGGCTATCAAATCCATTGAGGGTGTAAAGGAATGGAAAAGATAAAAGATTTTTTAAAGATTGAGTTAGGCGATGGCTCTGGCGATGGCTCTGGCGATGGCTCTGGCTATGGCTCTGGCTATGGCTCTGGCGATGGCTCTGGCTCTGGCTATGGCTATGGCGATGGCTCTGGCTCTGGCTCTGGCTCTGGCTCTGGCTATGGCTATGGCGATGGCTCTGGCTCTGGCTCTGGCTCTGGCTATGGCGATGGCGATGGCTCTGGCGATGGCGATGGCTCTGGCTATGGCGATGGCATAAAAGCCATAAATGGCTTAAATGTCTATCAAATAGACGATATTGCAACTGTTATCAAACAGGTTAGAAACAATGTGGCAAAAGGGTTTATTCTTAATGATGATTTATCACTTACACCTTGCTACATAGTAAAAGGTCATAACAAATTTGCTCACGGTGAAACGTTCAAAAAGGCTATGGAAGATTTGGAAAACAAAATATTTCAGGACATGGATACCAATGAAGCAATAGATATGTTTTTAAAAGAGTTTACAGACCTCAATAAAAAATACCCTGCCAAATCGTTTTACATATGGCACAACCGATTAACAGGTTCTTGTGAAATGGGAAGAAACTCTTTTGTGAAAAACGGTGGTTATGACCTTGAAAACGATACATTCACAGTTGATGAGTTTATCGAGATAACAAGAAATGCTTTTGGTAGTGAAGTTATAAAGCAATTAGAGAGTGTATTAAAACTAAGGAAAGGTGACTGGTGTGAAGGCAAGAATTAGTTTACCGGGCAAAATTTCAAATAATCAAATGAAGGTCTTGCAAGAGTTTTGTAATGAACAGTTTTCAAAAGATGCACGAGACCACACGCGGCGAATACTTAAAATTGCTTGTGTTGCCTTAAACGAAAAGTTTGGGTTTGGTGCCGAGCGTTGCGGCGAGTTTCTTTCCGAAGTTACAAAAATATCAGATGAACATATATCGGATGAAGTTTTTTGGATTCATGCAGACAAAAGGCTTCAACAGATGGGTGTACCGTTTGAAAAGGAAGATTACGAAAGGATGGGATTATAACCTATGATATGGCAGGATTTTGCAATTGACGAACTTAAAAAGCATTTATCCCGGCAGGCATCACGATTAAATCTTGAAGACCGAATCAAAGAATTAGACAGTCAACTCACATCCTTAGGTGGGAGTTCTGACAGCGTTCCAAAATCGGGAGGACATTCAAAAATAGAAGATATGCGTCTTAACGTTATTGTTGCACGTGACGAACTCAAAAAAAACTACAACGCTGTTGCAAAGTCGATTAAACGTGTTGAACGTGGTCTTAGCGTTCTTGACGACCGCGAACGTAAAATATTAAACGGGTTTTATATTCACAGAATGCCGGGATACATCGATAAATTGACAGAAGAACTTTTTTGTGAAAAATCTACAGTTTACAGAGTTAAAGACGAGGCGTTATACAAGTTTACTGTTGCTATGTATGGAGTCGTAGATTGACCCCTGTTTTAAAAGTTGGGAAAAAAATGGGAACATTTTGCCGTTTTTATGTGTTAATATGATAAGGGGTTGATTTTAAAACTAAATTTCGGAGCAGGTTTATATTTCCTGCTATTTTATGGGAGCAGGCCTATCGGTTCAAACCGTTTGGCTTGCTCTTTTGTATTGCTTTAATTCTCTCTTGTGTGTCCGGGAGTTAAAGATAAGGCATCGGAGTAGTTGTGCCGGTGAGGTGGGGTTTGGTGGGATTATAAATATTTCAGAAAGGAGCAGGTTATGGCGAAATCAAAAATAAAAGAGTGGAAAACAGAAGAAGGTTTATTGCTAATATCGGCTTGGGCTCGTGACGGTTTAACGTATGAAGAAATAGCCACGAATATAGGAATTTGTCGTGATACACTTAACGAATGGAAAAATAAAGATTCCGACATTGCCGACGCTCTTAAAAAAGGCCGTGAGGTTTCTGACGTTATCATTGAAAACGCTTTATTTAAAAAGGCTTGTGGATATACCGTTAAAGTAAAAAAGGCTTTTAAGTTGCGTTTTGTCGATTATGATGAAATAACAGGCAGGAAGATTAAAGAGTATGAAAAAATAGAAGAGTGTTATGAAGAAGTTCACATTCCTGCTGATACTACGGCACAAATATTCTGGCTTAAAAACAGAAAACCAAAGAATTGGCGCGACCGAATAGAAAACAAGGTTGAATTTGACGGTAAGGTGATTAACATTGTCGACGACATTGAAGAATGCGATTAGGCTTTCTGATATTATCGGCGGTGGTTACGGTGCTTTTTGGAAAGATACAAACAGATATAGAGTATTAAAAGGCGGTAAAGGTAGTAAGAAATCTACCACTACTGCCTTAAATTATATCTACCGTTTAATGCGATATCCTGAAAGCAATTTACTTGTTGTTCGTGCTGTTATGAACACACACAGAGATTCAACCTTTGCACAGCTTAAATGGGCAATGGAAAAATTACAGGTTACTCACCTTTGGCAGTGCAATGTATCACCCATGGAAATGACATATATTCCTACGGGGCAAAAGATATTATTTCGTGGTTTTGATGATGTTTTGAAATTGGCATCTACTACTGTATCAAAAGGTTATCTTTGTTGGGTGTGGATAGAAGAAGCCTATGAAATAGAATCTGAAACGGATTTTGAGAAATTGGACTTATCTGTTCCCCGTGGTAATATTCCTGATTCGTTATTTAAGCAGACAACATTGACCTTTAACCCTTGGAGTGCAGAGCATTGGCTTAAAAAAAGATTTTTTGATAAAAAACAAAACGGTGTTTCGACTTATTCTACCAATTATCTTATAAACGAGTTTCTTGACGATACCGACCGTAATATATTTAAAATTATGAAAGAAACAAATCCAAGAAAATATGCCGTTGCCGGTCTTGGTGAGTGGGGTATTGCTGAAGGCCTTGTATATGAAAATTGGGAAACATTAGAGTTTGATGTTAATAAATTGGGTGAGCAGGACCATACAGAGTGGCAATATCGCTCGTTTTTTGGCCTTGATTATGGTTATACCAACGACCCTACAGCGTTTATTGCTTTTTCATTAAATCCAATTACAAAGCAATTGTTTATATTTGATGAGCATTACGAAAAGAAAATGCTTAACTCCGATATAGCAAATATGATTATTTCAAAGGGATATGCCAAAGAGCGAATAAGAGCAGATGCTGCAGAACCTAAATCGAACGACGATTTGCGAAGGCTCGGCATAAGCAGAATACAACCGAGTGTTAAAGGCAAGGACAGTATTTTAAACGGCATACAGAAGATAAGCGAATACAAAATATACGTTCATCCAAAGTGTGTTAACACAATTAAGGAACTTTCTTCGTATCGATACGAGGTGGACAAATTTGATAACGGAATCAACAAACCGATTGATTACAACAATCACCTTATGGATGCGATGAGATATGCTTTTTACGATGTTATTTTTTATCATCCTGAAGACCCAAAGGAACGTAAAAGACTTTCTTCGGATGATTATTACAACAAATACCACGGCATTAGTGCCGATGATTTAAGTGGAGGTTGGGGATTATAGTTATTCAAATTTTAATATTACTTATGCTTTGGCTGATGAGCAACGTTTTTTGTTTGCTTGTCGGCTTTTTAATTGCTACAAAGGGTTGTTTTAAGGCAAAGGCTGAAAAGACTACAAAAGCACAAATTGACCCCGAAATTTTAAGAAAAGCAGAGCGAGAGGCAAGAGAACTACATAATATGCTGACCTATGATGGTACAGTGCAAGAAGAATTTAAGGATTATTAACGCATTTTGCGTTGATATATTAACCGTCTTTGACGGAAAGGAGTTTGTTTATGAAAGAACTTAGTTTGAATCTTGAGGGCACCACACCGATAGAAGAAAACGCAGGCGACGCTTTGGAACAAGATTCTGCCACCGCACCACAGGAGCAGAACCCCGAAGTTTCAAATGAGGACGGGGGCGGCACCCCGACCGATGCGGTACCGGAACCGTTTTTAAACATTCAATTTAATCACGAGGACAAATCATTGACCCGCGAAGAAGCTACGGCTATGGCGCAAAAGGGATATGCGTATGACGATTTATTCCCAAAGTTGCAACGCGCCGCCGCTTTACAGGGCAAAGATGTTAAGGCTTTTATTGATGGCTTTGAAAAGGCTCAAGATGAAGCGTATCGTGCTGAATTGGAGGAAAAATTCGGGGACGATACCGAAACGATTAATAGTCTTATGGAACTTTATAACTCTAAAAAAGAAAAAACCGTTAAGGCTGCTCAATCGGAACTTGAAAGGCAAAAAGAAGAACATCGTACAACCCTTGAATCGAGACTTGCAGACGAGTTTATCGAGTTGCAAAAGGAATTCCCCGAAGTAAAGGATTTTGCGTCGCTTCCTCAGTCGGTCAAGAATGTGGCTGCAGACGGGCGAAATTTATATGATGCCTATTTGCGATACCTACATACAGAAAAGAAGAAAACAGACGCAGCAAAGGCTTCGGCCGAAGCTGCAAAGAAAGCATCGGCGGGAAATATGAAACCCGGCGGAGAACAGCAAAATGCCGTTATGACGGCGTTTATGCAAGGATTATATGGATAATAAAGGAGATTTTAATTATGTCATTTAATACTTTTCCCTTAGAAGAAGTTAAAAAATTCAGTTCTGAACTTGATAAAATCGTTACTCAGAAGGCGGTTACCGGTTTTTTTGCCGATAATGTGTTCAGACAGAAGTTTGTCGGTGCAAAAACAGTAATTATGCCTGACATTGATTTTGTTGGCCTTGCTGATTATGACAGAGACACCGGATTTTCAAAAGGTGCAACCACAATTAACCACACACCTTATACCCTTACAAAAGACAGAGGACGTCAGCTTATGCTTGACCGTGAGGACCTCGACGAGACCGGCATTGCTAATCTTGCAGGACAAATTTTGGGTGAATTCGCACGTACAAAGGTAGTACCCGAAGTAGATGCTTATACCCTTTCTAAATTGGCAGGTATTTCTGCTAATGGAGCCAACCGTGGAGAGATAACCGGTAATTATTTTAGCGATTTTATAAGTACGATAAATTCTGTTCGCTCAAAAGCAGGTTTTGATGAAGAATTGGTTGCTTTTGTAAACAATGAGTTTTACACCGGTCTTATGAACTCACCTGAAATTGATAAAAAAATTATCGTTTCAGATTTTAAAAAGGGTGATATTAACCTAAGATACAAAACCATTGACGGCGTAACAATAATTCCTGTTGCTGATTCGAGAATGAAAACTGAATTCCAGTTTTCAAATGATGGATTTGAAGCAGGTGAAGGTGCATCCGATATTGGTCTTATTGTATTGCCTAAAAAGGCGGCAAGTCTCGTTAAAAAGACCGAAACCATGCGTATTTTCACACCTGAGCAGAACAAGGATGCCGATGCTTACGTATTTAATTACAGACTTTATTACGATGTTTTTGTAAAGAAGAGCAACCTTGATTTTATTCATTCGTTAGTACGCGTTAATTAATTTATTGGGGACATCTCTTATTTTTTTAGGGATGTCCCCTATTTTTGGAGTGCAATATGAGATTAGTTAGTTTTTACGGAAATGAAGTTGTTATTACAGATGATAAAAGAAAAATAGAATGGCTTAAATCACAAGGTTTTAAAGAACAAGAACCTATAAAAAAAGAACTCCCCAAAAAGGAAGGAGCGAATGAAAATGCAAAACGAAAAAGTAAAAATAACGCCAAAGGAAATATTCGATGAATATAAAGCCGGTGTGGATTATAAATCGTCGCTTGGCGACAAAGGTATTTTTGAACAAGCAAAGATAAATGAACGTTTTTATGTCGGCGACCAATGGTATGGTGCTCAGGCCGGCAATACAAGACCGCTTGTCAGACGAAACGTAATTAAACGTATTGGCGAATACAAAAAGGCTGTTATAGGGTCGGCACCTATATCGGTTATTTATTCGGCAGAAGGTATACCTGATACAAGTGATATTACCGAGTCGAAAAAGGAATTTAAAAGCGGAATATTAGGCGGTCAAACAATTGAAAACTCTGTTCCCGATAATATTGAGATTTCGGTTATTATGAATGCTTTATCGGATTATTTTTCGACTACCGCCGAACGAATTAAATTAAATGCAAAAAATATGGCTGTACTTGACAGAGCTTATACTTCGGGTACGGCTTTTTTATATACATATTGGGATTCGACCGTTAAGACCGGTCTTTATGCCGATGAAAGTAAAACAACGGCAATTGACGGTGACATTATGTGTGAAGTTCTTGACGTTGAAAATGTGAATCTTGGAGACCCGAATACTGACGATATCCAAAGTCAGCCATTTATTATTTTTTCTCAGCGCAAAACAGTAGGCGAAGTAAAAAGAGAGGCTAAACGTTTTAAGCAAAAGTCTGATGAAATAAAGCCGGACAAGGCGGAAGCATACCTTATTAACTCAGGAGACCGTGGAGAAAATGAGCCGGAAAATTCTAAGAGAGTAACCGTACTTACAAAATTATGGAAAGAATTTAATGATAACGGTGAATATTTGCTTAAAGCAATACGAGTTACCGAAAACGCGGTTGTAAGGCCGGAATGGGATATGCAGTTACACCTCTATCCTATTGCAAAATTCACTTGGGAGCCAAGACGGTCGTGTGCTTACGGTGACAGCGAAATAACATATCTTATTCCTAATCAAATTGCAATAAACCGTGCGCTTACTGCCACAGTTTGGGCAACCATGAATGCCGGTATGCCTAAAATGATTGTAAACCGCGATGCAGTAAGGACTAAAATAACTAACGACCCCGGACAGATTATTGAAATTGACTCATCCGACCGCGATGTCACTTCGGTAATAAGTTATATGAATCCACCCTCATTTGCCGGTCAATTACAAAATTTTACAAACGATTTATCAAGCAATACGCTTTACGATTCAGGTGCTAATGACGCCGCATTAGGCAGTTTGAGACCCGACAACGCTTCTGCCATTGTGCAGGTAAGAGAGGCAGCATTACAGCCTATGCAAATATATCAGAACAGATTTTACGACTACAACGAAGACATTGCCCGAATTTTCTGTGATTTTTGGCTCATGATGTACGGCAAGCGTTCACTAAAAATAAAGGACAAAAACGGTGTTAATTATTTACCTTTTGATGCAGAGCGTTACAAAAACCTTGTTATTACCGCTAAGGTTGACGTTGGTGCTTCAACTATGTATAGCGAGGCAGTTGTTATTTCAACACTCGGTGGTCTCTTAGAAAGCGGGATTATTACACCTGACCAATATCTCGAACGGTTACCAAACGGCATTATTCCTGATAAATCAGGGCTTATCGAAGAACTTAAAACAAAGCAGCAACAACTTTCAAATGCACAATCCGACCAAAATAATGCAATGAAAAAGTTTGCTGAGCAATATCCTAAAGAGTATGCAGAGTTTACACAGTTGCCGCCCGAACAACAGCAAGAAATGATGAATCAATTAATGGGAGGTGCCGCAGTATGACAGTTAAAGATATAACTGAAAAAGCATTGACCCTGCTTGGATACAACGATATGAACGGAAATACTGCAGATGCAAGATTTCAAGTGACAGCATTAAATGCGGTTAATTTTGTTTTTGCAGATTTATTTTACTGCCTTAATGACACAGGATTTAAAGAACTCGGCAAACTTTCCGAAGAAATAGACCTGCCTGAACGTGTTTTAAATGATGTTATGCCGTATGGTGTTGCTTCGTTTATTGCTAAAAACGTTGGTGATGGCGAAAATCAACAGTTTTTTGCACAAATGTATAACACAAAAAGGCGGTCGGTGTCTGTCGGAAGCAAGATACAAGACATTATTCCAACACCGTAAGGAGTGATATAATGATACCTTTTATTAATAGTAATGGTCGCAGAAGTTTACGTATTCCCGCCTTATCGGGCGGTGTGAACAAACGTGACGGTGTTTCATTGATACAGGATAATCAGTTAAACGAAGTTTTGAATATGTGGTACAAAGACGGTCTGCTAAAAACAAGACCGTCTTTGCACTTTAACGGAAATTCAGAAACAAGACTGCTCAGTATAGATGGTGCAGAAGTTTTAGATGTAAAAGTATTTGATGAAATACGATTAACGGCAAGCAGCCAATATTTAAATGATTCGTTATGCACGTTTCTTGTTATTAAATATAAATCAAAAGGAAAATACTTTTTACAGCCGTGGCTTTTATTTTTTGAAGATACAGATTTAAAGCTTGAAAGCGTTTCATGCGATGAAGATGTTTCTTTTTTTGCATATGCTTTTGGCAAAGATATATACATGTTCGTTTCAGGTGAAAATGTAAAGAAGATATATAAATTTGATACTCACGGTCGGCAAACGGTTATAACTGATGAAGATATGTATGCACCGCTTGTGATGACAAATGGGAAACCTTGTGTACAAGGCGGAGACCAAATATACGGATATAATCTCTTGACGGGGTATTACAAAGCGGAATATTCAATGGTTGATTTGGATGAAGAAGAAAATTTACTTTTTTTTAATTTGGTTCATCCAGTGAAGAATACAAACGAAAATAAGGCTTTAAATTATGCTTTAAATAAAAGAGTCAAAGCAGAGTATACGAATATTAATGGTGAAACATTCACACATGAAGTGATTATTAATGAAAATGGAAATGGACAAGAATCAACATCCGGTGAAGACAATCTTTGCATGAGTGTATATGATAACCAAGTTAGGTTTTTTGAGTTTAATGATAATGGTATTGGTACATCGGTCAAAATCACTAAAAACGAATTTGTTAAGAACAACCTTGTTATCACTGCACCGGGACCATATGATGAAGCACAAAAGAAAAAAATTTTTGATATGACCACGGCCGTATGGTTCGGCGGCAGTGCTTACGGTATGCACGGTGGCAGTCGATTGTTTTTAGGTGGCAATAAAAACGGTGACGAACAAGCACTTATTGTATGGAGCGACCTTAACAATCCGTTGTATTTTTCAGAAAACAATTATACCTACGTCGGTAACAAAGCACAAGGTATTGTTGCTTTCGGTAGGCAAGATGCAAGTCTTGTGATTTTAAAAGAACACGAAATATATGCTACACAGTATCAAGCTAACGATAGTGTGACGAGTGAAGACTTAATGAACCAAACGGTTGTTGATTTATCGACACAGATGGCATATTTCCCTATGACACAAATACATTCTCGTATAGGATGCGATTCTGCAGATAGCGTTCAAGTTTGCAAAAATCGCCTTGTATGGCGTTATAACAATAAGGTTTATTCTCTCACCAATCAATCACAATACAATGAAAAAAACGTGTTTTCCGTATCGGAAATGGTTGGTACATTAGAGGGCGAAGAATGTTTATCTGCCGACTGTTTCGGCCACTACCTTCTTTTTTCAGGTGAAAAGGCTTACGTTATGGACTACAATTCTTACGGATATAACTACGTTGCCTCTTATCAAAAAAATGAAGATGCAAACGTGAAAATCCCGTGGTATATTTGGGAATTTTCGTTCACGCCCGTTGCAGTTGTTCAAGGTTTAAACTCCTGGTTGGGATTAATTCGGTCTATTAAAAGTGGTAATCACGCTGTTGTTGATGTTGTTTCGATGGAAGAAAGAACTGAAGGGTATGATTATTTAGCTGACGTTAACGGTGTATATTATACCGAAAGCATAATATCACCTATTAAATCTTATTTACGCTCAAAGCTCTATGATTTTGGTCTGCCTTCACATTTTAAGACCGTTAATTTGGTGAATATAACCTTTGGCAATAATCACGGTGAGGTTATCAACACAAGGTTTATTTCGGAAGCTGACACTTACGATGAGCATACAACAAGGCTTGTAGAATCTGAAAAGGATATGCGTTCACCTAAACATCTTAATTGCAAACGTTTTATGCCGTCGACAAGGGCAATCACAAGGTTTGGATTTGAGGTTGAGTGCGAAGGTGAACTTTCTATTGAAGCTGTAACTTTAGAATACAGAATGTTAGGAGGAGCAAGATGATATGGCTACGTCTATTGAACAATTACTTAAACAACAAAGGAAGGCATTAGCAGGTCAAAAAAACAAAGATATTAAAAGTAAAGAAGAAGAATTTAATTTAAATGTCGGTGCACTTGAGGACAATTTTAATGCTGAAACTGCCCAGACCGAACAAAAATACAATGAACTTTATGACCAAAATGCTGTAAACCGAATAGTTAACGAGCGCAAAATAGCCGAAAATATGGCAAACTCAGGTCTTACCGACTCAGGGCTTAACCGTACGCAACAGACTGCCAATCAACTTAGTTATTCTAATACAAATAACCAAATAAGCATCGAAAAACAAAAGGCTATTGATACACTTGCTCTTGCTATGAGAAACAAACGAACAGAACTTGAGATTAAAAAGAATCAGGACATTGCTTCCATTGAATCGGGCTATGAGCAATTGGCCATGCAAAACGCTGTAAGTGCCCGTAATGCGGAGCTTGATGCAGAGGTAATGGCGAGTCAGAATGCAGCACAACGTAAAGAGCAAATGTATGATGACTATTATGGCAGCGGTGGTGTGCTTGAGTTTTTAAATGAAACTAAAGAGGTAAAAGACGAGTATGGTGATGTTATAAGTGAAGAACCGTTGCATAGCGATAAAGAAAAGGCAGACCGTGTTTTAGGGTGGATGGATTTGTATATTGATGATTATACAAACCAAACTTCCGTCAAAGAAATAGAAAGCATTCTTTCAAAACTTCCTGATAACATAAAAGTAACGGTTAGAAATGAATTAAATAAAAGAGGCCTTTTCTTCTATGATGAAACGCCGGCAGTAAAAGCGTTTATGGATAAACTGCCCTCTGGTTATGAGTTTTATACAATATGGGCGCGAAGAGATGACATTAGAAGTAAATATATAGACAACCGCGGTGGTGGTTATAAAAAATATGTTGAAGATATGATAGAGCAGGACAAAAGTCTTACGGAAAACGATATTGCTACAATTTTGCAAATTCTCAAAGATGATATTTAATAACAAGGAGTTTAAATATGTCAAGACTAAGTGATGTATTATCTAAAATCGGAAATATGGAAACAGTTTCCGCAAAACCTGAAAGCAGAATGAAATCCGTTCTTGGCAATATTAAGTCGTTCAGTGTTGATGTTGATGATAATTACATTAATGCTTTTAATCGTGATTATAATAAATTTGTCACAGATTACACTTCGGAATCTGCCAATACTTCTTATGGCAATGCGAGTGCAATAGCCGATAAATATGATAAAAGCGGACAAGATTTACTAACGAGATTAAATAAGATAAAAGCATATATTAACAGCAATTCTCAAAACATGACCGGGCAGGAACGGCAAGAATATAGTTCGTATTTTAACTCTGTGCGAAGTGGTATTGAGGATGTTAAAAAAGCGACTAAAACAAATGCGGAATTTTTCTCTCGTTGGGAGACTGAGGAAGATTATAACCAAGCGGTACGTGCAGTTGAGTATAACAATAAATATTCTAATATGCCATATAATGAACTTAAAAATGCTGTTTCAAATCTTGATGACAGTGAAGAAAAAACTTGGCTTGCTCAAAACATGTATAACATTTTTAAGAATAATCCTGATTTTAATAAGTATGTTGAGTTAGGAAAAAATGCAAGTAATCCCGATGTTCAATATTTCGTAGATTATGAAACAGAATATAGCGCACTTCTAGCACAAGCTAGGAGTGGCGATGACATTGCTTACGGAAAAATAGAAGAACTTTACAATAACAAACAAAAGATAAATAATCCATTGAAATTTTATATGGATTATGCTGTAAACACCGAGGATGCAAGACAATATACAATTGGCGTTGCTACAGATTCAGTTGGTAAAGATTTCTACAAATATATTGAAGACGGAGATAGTAAATGTTGGAATCAAATTAACAACGAAGAGTATGAAATTTATTTGTCAATACTTGGAGAAGACGGTACCGATGCCGCCATGAACTATCTTGATTCGTTAACTCTTACCCTTCAAGCACGTCAAGATAATGAGACGGCTGAAAAAATTGACAACTTTTTAAACCAATATGAAGGTGGTAAGGGTTGGTTGGTTAACGCAGGTATTACGCTTGCCACGATACCTGCAAAATCAATCGGAGATACGTTTTCTTTTGTGGACAATGTTGCGGATTATATTACAAAAGGTAAAATTAATCCATATAGCAGCATAAATAACTCGAGACGTGGCGCAAACGCTTTCAGAAGCGGTATTATTAGAGAAATCGAAGACAATTCAAGTTTTCAACTCATGGGAAAAAATGTCTTGGCTGAAGTTTACAATATAGGCGTTTCAACCTTGACAAGCATAACCGGTGCCGCGCTTATGGGACCTGCTTATAGTGTTTTTGCCGGTATGTCTTCTGCTGCCGATACCGCAGAAGACATATACAAACGCGGTGGCAACGTTCATCAAGTGTTTTGGGGTGGTATTGCCGCAGGTGCGACAGAAATGGCACTTGAACACTGGTCATTAGAAAAATTGCTTAATAAAGACATTCCTTTGAGAAATGTTAAAGAGTGGACTTTTAACCTATTGAAACAAGGTGGATTTGAGGCAAGCGAAGAAATATTTACAGAGATTGCCAACAAAATTTCCGACGGTTTAATAATGCAGGATAAATCCCAATTTAACATAAGAGTTAAAGAACTGCTTAAAGAAAACCCGAACATATCTAAAAAGGAAGCAAAGAAAAGAGCCTTAATGGAAAATTTATATGATGTTTTATGGGCGGGTATTGGCGGTTTTGCTTCGGGTGTTCCCGGTGGTGCAATATTCGGCGGTAAATATCTTGCTACTAATAAGGCTATCGATACGCAAATAGGTTCACAACTTAAAAATGTTGGAGCTGATATTGAGGGGATTTTTGAGTATGCAAAAGGCATCAATAAAGATGGTGTTGTTAAAGGCATTCTTAAAAAGAGCACACCTAACAATATATCTGACTTAAATTTGGGACAGTTATATAGTGCTGTTAACGATGACATAAAATCTCGATTTGAACAAGCTAAGTCGGTCAATGATGTTAAAAGTATATACAATGAAATTTCAAGCAAAGATTATGGTGACGGCATTTTAAAAACTGCCAATCGCTATGCTGAAGAGTTTACTAAAAAGCACTCCTCTCTTTATGAATCAGACACAAGTTTTATCAAAAAAACAGAAGATATTACGGAAACGGGAATTAAGTCAGCAAACGAGGTGGTTGACAGTAATAATTTGAACAATTATAATAACTCAAGAGGTGAGAATCATGGAAACCAAGAAAATCACAACACCCAAGTACTGGGAAGAAGAACGATTTCAACCCATGGTGGAA
>JAZQDU010000003.1:0-13239 GCA_045546915.1 Acutalibacteraceae bacterium
TTATCTTAATGCACTTACCGGTAAGGGTGTTCACATTGTAACGGTTAACGATTACCTTGCACGTCGTGACAGCGAGTGGATGGGCAAGATTTATACATTTTTAGGTCTTACGGTTGGTCTTGTTGTGCCGGGCATGAGCAATGAAGAAAAGAAAATCGCATATAACGCGGACATTACCTATTGCACCAACAACGAATTAGGTTTTGACTATTTACGCGACAATATGGTTATTTATAAAGAGCAAAAGGTTCAGCGCGAGCATAATTTCGCTATTGTTGACGAGGTTGACTCGATTTTGATTGACGAAGCAAGAACTCCGCTTATCATTTCGGGCCGCGGTGACAAATCTTCCGACCTTTATCTTACTGCAAATAAGTTTGCGCGTTCGCTCAAATGCATAAAGGTACGTGAAAGCGACGATAAAAAGTCAGACGAAGACCAGCAGATTGATGGTGATTATGTTGTTGACGAAAAGGCAAAGACCTGCACATTGACACCAAGCGGTGTTGAAAAGGCAGAAAAATATTTTAATATCGAAAATTTAAACGATGCCGACAACATTACCATTTCGCATCATATTCAGCAGGCTATTAAGGCTTATGGAATTATGAAGCGTGATGTTGATTACGTTGTCAAAGACGGCGAAGTGCTTATCGTTGACGAGTTTACGGGACGTATTATGTATGGTCGTCGTTACAACGAAGGTTTGCACCAAGCCATTGAGGCAAAAGAGGGTGTTAAGGTTGCGCATGAGTCAAAAACCTTGGCTACCATTACCTTCCAAAATTTCTTCCGACTTTATAACAAACTTTCGGGTATGACGGGTACTGCAAGAACCGAAGAGGTAGAATTTCAGCAGATTTATAAACTCGATGTTGTTGAAATTCCTACAAATAAACCTGTTATCCGAGAGGATAAACCCGATGTTGTTTATAAAACCGAAAAAGCAAAGTTTAATGCCGTGGTTGAAAATGTTGCCGAGTGCCATCGGAAAGGCCAACCCGTGCTTGTGGGTACCATTTCGATTGAAAAATCGGAAGTGCTCAGTGCTTTGCTTAAAAAGAGGGGTATTAAGCATAACGTTCTTAATGCAAAATATCACGATAAGGAAGCCGAGATTATAGCTCAGGCAGGTAAATTTGGCGCGGTTACCATTGCTACCAATATGGCAGGTCGCGGTACCGATATTATGCTTGGCGGTAATGCCGAATATTTGGCTAAATCGGAACTTAAAAAGTTAGGATACTCAGATGAAATTATTAGTGAGGCAACAGGCTTTGCCGAAACACAAGACGCCGATATTTTGAAGGCCAGAGCCGAGTATGCTAAATTTTATGAAAAATATAAGGCAGAAATTGCTCCCGAAGCCGAAAAGGTAAGGGAAGTGGGCGGTTTGTTCATTATAGGTACCGAACGCCACGAATCAAGACGAATTGACAATCAGTTAAGAGGTCGAGCAGGTCGTCAAGGCGACCCCGGTACAAGTAGGTTCTTTGTATCTTTAGAAGATGACCTTATGCGTTTGTTTGGCGGCGAACGTGTTTATAACATGATGAGCATGCTCAAAGTAGACGAAAACATTCCGCTTGAAACAAGCCTTTTATCAAGGTCAATTGAGGGTGCTCAACAAAAGATAGAGTCGCGCAACTTTGCTATTCGTAAAAACGTTCTTGATTATGACGATGTTATGAATAAACAGCGCGAACTTATTTACAGTCAACGTAATCGTGTTCTTGATGGCGAAGACATTAAAGAAACCGTAAGAAAAATGGTTGACCAAACGGTTGAGTCGGCAGTAGACCTTTATGTTGCGGGCGATGTTGCAGACGATTGGAATCTTGACGGGCTTCGCGACCATTTCCGCGGTTGGATTTTAAAAGATAACGACCTTGTGTTTACCGTTCGTGAACTTGATAATCAAGATAAAAAGAGCATATTAGAATATGTTTTAAACCGTGCTAATGAACTTTATGAGGCTAAAGAACGCGAACTTGGCACTGAGGTTATGCGTGAGGTTGAGCGCGTAATGTTGTTAAAAAGTGTTGATATGCATTGGATGGACCACATTGACGCCATGGACGAACTTCGTCAAGGCATAGGTCTTCGCGCTTACGGTCAGCACAATCCGGTTGTTGAATATCGTAATGAGGGTTATGATATGTTTAACGCCATGACCGAATCTATCCGTGAGGATACTACAAAAATGGTGCTTTGTGTAAAAATAAAGCGTCAAGATGAGGAAATAAAGCGTGAAAAGGTCGCAAAGGAAGAAAGCACCGATAAAAATGCCACTGTAAGAGGCAAGGGTGTTGTAAGCAAAAATTCTCTTTGTCCCTGCGGAAGCGGTCTTAAATATAAGCGTTGCTGCGGCAAGGATATTGACTGATAAAGGAGAAAAATCATGAAAAACGGTGAATTTTGGTATGATACCGACGGTAATGTTATCCACGCTCATGGTGGTTGGATATTAAAGGCTGGGGACTATTATTATTGGTATGGTGAAAACCGCACCGAAGATAATTATGTTGCTTGTTATCGCACCAAGGATTTTAAGACTTTTGAATTTAGAAATAATGTTTTAACATCAAGAAGCAAGGCAGAAAAATCGTATGTTTTTAATGCCGATTTAAAACTTTCCACCCCAAAGGAAAAACTTTCTGCCGATTTTAGAAGGTTAGGGTTACAAAGAATAGTAGACGGCAAATTGCTTATAAACATTGAAAGACCTAAAGTGGTTTACTCAAAAGAAACCGGCAAGTATATAATGTGGATGCATTATGAAAACGGTCTTAATTACAACGATGCTGCTTGCGCTGTTGCGTCTTGTGATACACCCGACGGAGATTTTACTTATCACGGCAGTTTTAATCCGTTTGGCAATATGTCACGCGATTGCACTGTTTTAGAGGATAATGGTGAAACTTACTTTATTTCGGCGGCACGAAACAATAAAGACCTTTATGTTTACCGCATGACCGAGGATAAAATGAGCGTTGATAAGGTGGTAAACGTACTGTATCAAAACCAGTCTCGCGAGGCGCCCGCTTTCTTTAAAAGGGAAGATAAGATTTTTATGCTTTCGTCGGCTTGTACCGGTTGGAGACCAAATCAAGGTGCATATTGCTATTCAAAAGAGGGCACTATTGATGGCCGTTGGTCGTTGCTTTCTAATTTTGGTGACGAGGTAACATATCGTAGTCAACCTTCGTTTGTTTTGCCTGTTGAAAAGGACGGAAACACCCAGTATTACTACTTTGGCGACCGTTGGGGCACTACAAGCGACGAATATTTCACTTCCACTTATGTTGTTCTTAAAATAAAATTTGATGAAAACGGAAATCCGTACATAGATTATTCCGAAGAAGCAGAACTTCCTGAGGTTTAATATGCATATACCCACAAAAGAAATTAAAGATGTCGAGATTTTAACCTTTGAAAACGCTTTAAAAGAGGAACAAACGACATCGCACGAGTATGATGCTGACAGATGGCTGTATGTTCCGTGCCGTTATTCCGAGTACCGATATATTTTGGGCACAAAGGGCAAAAATCCACTCATTTGTATCGGAATAAACCCTTCGACAGCAGCACCTGATGATTTGGATAATACGTTAAAAAGCGTTGAGCGAATTGCGCTTTTTAACGGGTATGATTCTTTTGTAATGTTCAACGTTTATCCTCAAAGGGCGACCAATCCTGATGATATGGATAAAGAGTTCAATCGTCCTTTGCATACGCAAAACATGGAGGCTTTTCGCCATATTTTGTCGCTTTACAAAGACGGCAACAAACCGTCTGTATGGGCTGCTTGGGGTACTGTGATTGAAAAACGGGATTATTTAAAATCCTGTGTGCGTGAAATGGTCACAATAGGCGAGGAGTATGGTGCGTGTTGGTATACTGCTGGGATAAGGTCAAAGGCAAAAGGGCATCCGCATCATCCGTTGTATCTTAAAAAAGACAGTACGGTTGACAAATTTTCAGACATTCTTACATATCTTGACAGTATTTAAGGGGGTATAAATATGGCACATATTATGACGGCAATATTGTTAGCGTTTCCGTCTTTTGTCTCGGTAGTACTTGACTGTCGGTTTTCAAAATGCATAAAGAATATCGTTTCCAAATATGTGCTTTATACTCTGCTTAACAATATTTTAATGATGTCGGTGGCATCACTTGGCTGGCACGCAAAATTTACACCTTTTGAAATAGGCTCTTCGCCAATGCTTTTGTCGATTTACGGTTCGGTTTCTGTACTGGCATCGGTTATGTGGCCGTTTATACTCAATAAAAGGCTGCCTTGTGCTTTAAAAGAGGCTATAGGTTATGTTTTAAGACATACGACAGCCTTCATATTGATTGCTGTTTTGACCGTAGTTGTAGGTTTTTTGCCTCTTTTGTTATCTTATCAAAAACGAGAAATCTTTACTTGCTTCGACACACTCGGAAGGCTTGTTTTAGCGGTAGTTGTTTCGTTTTTTGCATTATTCTTTTTCAGCGTTGTCAAAGACGGTAAAAGGGTAGGCATTAAATCAGCTTTAGCCAACAAGTGCAAAAGTTTTTCACAATCAGATTTTAAAGTCTTTAAGGGCAAACTGAAAAAAACATTACTTGTAAATTCAGCGTTTGCATTTTCGGTAATAATGTTTATTCCCTTTGAGACCTACCTTGGCAATGCCGGTGAGTTTGTTTTTGAGTTTTCGTCGTTTTGGCATATTGTGGTTGCCGAAACGTCGATTTATATTTTTCTTTTAAGCGTAGTACAGTTTATTTTTAAAGGTAAGGCATTCGATATATTAGTAGCGGTTGTTTTTGGAATTATGGTTGCGTCGTATGTTCAGGGAATGTTCCTAAACGGCAATATGATGCTCTTAAACGGCGGGAGCGAAGATATAGGGCTTTTAAACGGTGTTATAAACCTTGTAATATGGCTTGTTGTTGTAGCCGTACCGGTTGTGTTTGCCGTGTTTAATATTAAGTTTCAAAAAGCGGTTTTAACCTTTGGCTGTGTGCTTATTGTAGGTATGCAGGCGGTGGCTTTGGTATCATTGCTTGCAACGGTTGAGCAACCGGTAATAGAAAGCCGTCTTACCGAAAAAGGGCTTTATGATGTCGCCGAAAAGGACAATGTTATTGTTTTGGTTTTAGATTGTTTTGACCAGGATAACATTGATAAAATGTTAGAAGCCGATGCGACTTCGCTTGACGGGTTGCGTGGGGTTACCTGCTATGATAACATGACCGGTTCTTACTGTTATACTCACATTGCCATACCTTATCTGCTGTCGGGTGAACGTATACCGCAGTATAATCCTTCTGACGCTCAGTTTGAAGAGGCGTTGAAAAAAAGTAAATATTTTAACGGCTTAGCCGATAATGTTTCAAGCATAGGTGTTTATACCGAAAATTCAAGGGTAAAGGGTGAGGAATCGCGAAGTAAGTTACACAATGTAAGTTCAAGCGAAAACTCGATACTTGAAGTGGCGTCGGTAATGGTTGCGTCGCAAAAAGCATCGTACTACCGCGGTTTGCCGTTGCTTTTTAAAAAGTTTTTCTATTATACTGCTGACGATTTTAACTGGGCGGTTGAAACTTCGGGAGAGGGTGACGATTACTATTTCTGTTCACCTTATACCGATGCTTCGATGTATAGAAAAATTAAAAAGTACGGTCTTTCGGTTAACGATGAATATACCGACGGTTGTTTCAGGTTTATTCATACAAGCGGAGCGCACGAACCGTTTAAACTTGACCGAGACTGTAAATTCAGCAGTATTCCTCAGAACGCCACCGAGTCAAGCCTCGGCAGTATAAAATTAGTAACTGAGTATTTAAAAGAGTTAAATCGGCTTGGTGTGTATGAGGACTCTACAATAATTATCACTTCCGACCACGGCACCTGTAAAAGTTATCATATTGACGAGGAGTCGGAACTTAGTATCAACCCGGTTATGCTTTATAAACCGAAGGGTGTAGGCTATGACGAGCCTTTAAAACGTTCAACGGCGCCTATTAGCCATGATGATATTTTCCCTACGGTTATGAATGCGTTTGGTCTTGATTACGAGCATGAAACGGGTAGAATTATTGACGGTATAACCGAGGATACCGAGCGTACAAGGTATTATTATTGGTGCCGTTATGAGCCTGACCTGCCCGAAAGCGGGTGGAGTTTTATGCATGTGGAATATGCCGTAACGGGTGACTCAAGATTTGATGAAAACTGGCACGAAACGGGCAATATCGTGCATTGTAACGGTTGGGATGAATAGGTTTAATTAAAAAATGCTTGCTTTTTAAAAAGTTTTGTTGTATACTTTGCTGGTAGGTAAAAACGCGTTGATGAAGTAAAGTAACCGCTTTAACAACACACAGAGAGATGTGCCTATGGCTGGAAGCACGTTTGTAGGTATGCGGTGAAGTTCCCTTCGGAGCGGCGGTGTTGAAATTAAAGTAGGCGCCGACGGAAATGCACCGTTAAAGGCAAAAGAAGGTGTTGGCCTTCGAAAGTGCCCGATTTTTATCGGGAATGCGGGTGGTACCGCGGAGTTTTAGAATTAAAACTTCGTCCCTTTTTAAGGGGCGAAGTTTTTTATTTTTTTTTGGTAATTACATTTTGGGAGGAACAAAATGAAACAGAAATTAGAAGAAATCAGAGTTTCGGCTTTGGGCGATATTGCCGCCGCAACCGACGAAAAAGGCATTGAGGAAATTCGCGTTAAGGTGCTTGGGAAAAAAGGCGAACTGACCGCTATTTTAAAGCAGATGGGTGGCCTTACTCCGGAAGAAAGACCTATTGTAGGCGCTTTGGCAAATAAAGTTCGTGCAGAACTTGAAGAGGCTATCGAGAAAGCATCGGCAGACTTTAAGGCAAAAGCGGGCGAGCAAAAACTCAAAGAGGAAAAGATAGATATCACTATGCCGTCTGTCCCTGCTAAAGAGGGCAAACTTCATCCGCTTAATACTGTGCTTGAAGATATGATAAATATTTTTCAGTCGATGGGATTTGATGTTGTTGACGGTCCTGAGGTTGAAACCGATTATTATAATTTCGAGGCTTTAAACGTGCCGGCAGACCACCCTGCAAGAGATATGCAGGATACATTCTATATTGCTGAGAATTTGTTGCTCAGAACTCAGACTTCTGCCGCACAGATAAGAACTATGGAAAATCGCAAACCTCCCATTAAAATTATTTGTCCGGGACGAGTTTATCGTGCAGATGAGGTTGATGCAACCCATTCGCCCGTTTTCCATCAGATAGAAGGCCTTGTTGTTGATAAAAACATCACTATGTGCGATTTAAAGGGTGTTTTAGAGCAGTTTGCTCATGAAATTTACGGACCCGAAACCAAGGTTAAGTTCCGTCCGTCATTCTTCCCGTTTACCGAGCCGAGCGTTGAGGTTGACGTCACTTGTTCTGAGTGCGGCGGTAAAGGTTGCCGAGTATGTAAAGGCAGCGGTTGGATAGAGATTTTGGGAGCAGGTATGGTGCATCCAAGGGTGCTTAAGGCTTGCGGAATCGACCCAGAGGAATATTCAGGATTTGCATTTGGTATAGGTCTTGACCGTCTTACCACAACACGCTATAAAATAAGCGATATCCGTCTGCTTTTTGAAAACGATTTACGTTTTCTTGACCAATTTTAAGGAGGGCACAAAAAATGAAAGTAAGTTTAAGTTGGCTTAAAAAATATGTTGATATCAATGTGCCTGTAGAAGAACTTTGCGATAAAATGGTTATGGCAGGCTTTGAGGTTGAGGAGATTGTAAACCAAGGCGACAGCATGCGTAACGTTGTTGTCGGTAAGGTTGTTGAAATGGAACGTCACCCCGACTCTGACCATATGTTTATCTGCCAAATTGACGTTGGTACGGGCGAAAATGTGCAGATTGTTACAGGTGCTCAGAACGTAAACGTTGGTGACCTTGTTCCTGCTGCACTTCACGATTCCGATTTGCCTAACGGAATGCATATCAAAAAGGGAAAACTTCGCGGTGTGCCCTCAAACGGTATGCTCTGTTCGGGTGAGGAGTTGTGTTTAATTGAGTCGGATTACCCCGGTGCAGAAGTTTACGGTATTATGATTTTAAAATCCGATGCAGGCGCTCCCGGTACCGATATGCGTGATGTTTTAGGTCTTAATGATTATATTATCGACTTTAAGATTACGGCAAACCGTCCTGACTGCCAGAGCGTTTTAGGTATAGCCCGCGAGGCGGCTGTTGTGTTGGGCGTGCCGTTCTGCGAGCCTAACCCCGCATACAAAACCGTTGGCGACGATATTAACAATTATATCAGCGTAGAGGTTAAAAACTATGACCTTTGCCCTCGTTATCATGGCAGAGTTATTAAAAATGTTAAGATTGCCGAGTCACCCGATTGGCTTAAAAAGTGTGTAATCGCCGCCGGCATGCGTCCTATTAACAATATTGTTGATATCACTAACTTTGTAATGCTTGAAACCGGTATGCCTATGCATGCGTTTGATTTGCGTGATGTCAAGAGCAACAAGATAATTGTCCGCAATGCAAATGACGGCGAAAAAATAACTACTCTTGACGGAAAAGACCACGAGTTAACTTCTGATATGTTGGTTATTGCCGATGGTAGCGACCCTTCGTGTATCGCGGGTATTATGGGCGGTCTTGACAGCGAGATTAAAGAAGATACTACCGCAATTTTCTTTGAATGTGCAAAATTCCGTCGCGACAGTGTTCGTAAAACCGCAAGAAAATTAGGCGTTCGTACTGAAGCCAGCGGTCGTTTCGAACGTGGCGTTGATATTATCAATGTAAAATATGCTATGGAGCGTTGCTTACAACTTGTCGATGAGTTGGGCGCCGGCGAGGTTATAGACGGCGAGGTTGATTGTAATCAAGGTTTACCCGAAAAGAGAGAATTAAACGTTAGGGTTTCTGATGTTAACGCCCTTTTGGGACTTACAATTGATGCCAATGAAATGGTGCGCATTTTAAACAGCCTTTGCATTGAAACAACCCTTAATGACGGTGTTTTGAACTGCCTTGTTCCGTCCTTCCGTGACGATATTGAGGGCAGAGCCGATATAGCCGAAGAGGTTATGCGAATTTACGGTTACGACCACATTGTAGGTACACCTATGAATGGTGCTGTAACAAGAGGCAAAAAGTTGCCCGAACGCATTAAGGCAGATAAAATCAAGTCTTGTCTTATCGCAAACGATTTTAATGAAATTACCACATATTCATTTATAGGCTCTAAAGCGATTGATGTCTTGAATTTGGCAGAAGACGACGCAAGAAGAAAATGCGTTACCATTCTTAATCCTTTGGGTGATGAGTATTCTACTATGCGTACTCAGTTGGTAACATCTATGATGACAGTTCTCGGTACTAACTTTGCTCGTAAAAACGCAGAAGCAAAACTTTTTGAACTTAATAAAATTTTTGCTCCTAAAGAATTGCCTGTTACCTCGCAACCTTTAGAGGTTCCTGCTTTGTGCCTTGGCATGTATGGCAGTGATGTTGATTTCTTTGCGCTTAAAGGTATTGTTGAGGCAGTTGTTTCTAAATTTACCAAGCGTGCTGTCAGTGTAGAGGTTGCAAATGAAACGTATCTCCACCCCGGCAGAAGCGCAGTAGCCTATTTGGGTCAAACTGCTGTTGCCACCTTTGGTGAGGTACATCCTAAAGTTGCCGAAAGTTTTGGCATTGATGCAAGATGCTATATTGCCGAGATTAAACTCGACGAACTTTACAAACTTCCTGCCGAAAAATCGGTTTATAAACCGCTTCCTAAATTCCCCGCAGTTGAGCGTGACTTTGCTCTTGTGTGCGATGCTGATACTCCTGTTGGAACACTTGATAAAGCAATCCGCGAGGGAGCAGGCAGACTTTGTGAAAAGGTTGAACTGTTTGACGTTTATCAGGGTTCACAGATTGCCGAGGGTAAAAAGAGTGTTGCCTACAGAGTAACTTTACGTTCTTTGGAAGGCACCCTTGCTGAAGAAGATACAACACGTATTGTAAATAAAATAATGAAAAAACTTGAGGCTGTGGGAGCAACTCTCAGAGTATAACAAGTCTTATTAGACCGCCGTGAGAAATCATGGCGGTTTTATCTTGTTGCGATATTGTAATATATTTGTTACAAACCCGTTGTTGTTTTTTTGCTTTGTTTGGACTATAATCTTTATGTAAAGAAAGGGTGAAAACATTGAACAGCCATTTTTATGCCATGCTTTTCAGAATGAAGTATATCGACCGTTGGGCACTTATGCGTAACACACGTAAAGAGACGTTGAGTGAGCATACGCTTGAAACGGCTTTTATAGCGCATGCGTTGGCGGTTATTGAAAATAAGCGTTTAGGGGGCAGTGTAAATGCCGAAAGGGCGGCTGTTTTAGCGCTTTTTCATGACGTGCCCGAAATAATAACCGGCGACCTTCCTACACCGGTGAAGTATTATAATGAGGATATAAAAACCGCCTACCGTGAGATGGAAGTGGCGGCCGAAAAACGGTTGCTTGGTTTAGTGCCTGAGGATTTAAGGGAGGAATTTGAGGCGATTTTCGGCGAAACCGATGAACATTTGCTAAAGTTAGTTAAAGCCGCGGATAAAATTTCGGCACTCATTAAGTGCAAGGATGAACTGTCTCTCGGTAACCGCGATTTTTCTGCAGCCGAGCGTTCTACTGCTAAAGCAATTAAAGAACTGAATCTTCCCGCTGCTGACATTTTTGTTGAAGAGTTTTTGAAAAGTTTTTCACTTTCTCTCGACGAACAAAAATAGTTCGGTTGCAAAAAGGCAAGTTTTGTGTTATAATATATTTTAATCCAAGTTTTTAATTGAAATTGAAAGGAATGAAGTTATGCTTAATCCTAACAATCTCTGTCCCGGATGTATGAGTGAAAAAATGTCGGACGGCAAGTGCCCTATTTGCGGATATAATCCTGACGAACCCGTAAATCCTGCTTATCTTGTGCCCGGCTCCATGCTCGACGGACGATATGTAATTGGTAAGGTTATTGATTCTAACGGTGAGGGAGTTACATATTTAGGTTACGATACGGTCACTTCTTCTAATGTTAATATTCGCGAATTTTTCCCGGTAGGCCTTTGCGAAAGAGATGCTTTTGACGGCTCGGTTGCCATGATTACCGGCAGTGAGTTTAATTATAACGATACGCTTATGAAGTTTATCGAACTTTCCAAGACCTTGTTCCGCCTTAACGAACTTCCTGCGCTTTTTGATGTTTTAGATGTCAGAGAGGCTAACAATACTGCATATCGAATTACAAAATCGGTTCCCGGCATATCTTTAAGGGAATTTTTGATGCGTAACGGCGGAATGCTTAAGTGGGATCAGGCTCGTTCGCTTTTTGCACCGCTTATTTCATCGATTTCGGCGCTTCATAAAGCAGGTGTAATACATCGCGGTATTTCGCCCGATACACTTATTGTAGGTAAAGACGGCAAAATTAGAATAAACAGTTTTCTTATCCCTGAGGCAAGAACGGCTAAAAGCGTTTTGACGTCGCAGATGTTTCCCGGATTTGCCGCAGTTGAGCAATACGGCAGTGTAGGTAATCAAGGCCCTTGGACCGATATTTATGCCTTTGCCGCTACCATTTACAGAACGCTTGTAGGCAACCCCCCGCCTGAGGCGCCTGCCCGTTTACAGAATGATAACATGACCATTCCTGCACAAATAGCCAGGGAAACACCTAAAATTGTGCTTGAGACTTTGGCAAATGCTTTGCAGGTGTTGCCGGAAGACCGTACACACAGCATTGATGAAATGCGAAAGGGACTTTCGGTATCGTCGGCTCAGGTTGCGGCTGCAGCAACCGTTGTTCCGCCAAGAGCACACACAATGGTTGAGCCTGACAACGGTTATTCAACCAAGAAAAAGAAGAAAAACAAGGGCACCGGAGGTGTTTACGGTGTTGTTGCTTGCGTTGTGACGGTTTGCTTACTTATTGCGATACTTTTTGGAGTGCTTTTCAGCATGGGTGTTTTCGAACAGGATAAGGAATCAAACGAGTCGCAAAAGCCCACAAGCAGTGTAGTGTCAATAGACGACGGAGAAACAGCGTCTAAGGTTGACGTTGACCTCGACGAAAAATACAAATTGCCAGATCTTGTTGGCCAATATTTCTATTTGGCAGAAAGTGGCCAAAGTGTACTTGAAACCGATAAGGTAAAGATTGTTATTTCGTCTAAGAAGTATAGTGATGAATATGAGGCGGGACAAATCATTTCGCAGCTTCCGGCTTCAGGCACCTCAGTTCCGGTGGGCAAAACGACAATTGAAGTTGTTGTAAGTATGGGCCCGCAAAAAATTGAACTGGCGACACTTGTTGAGGAGTTGCATCTTGGAGGACTTAGTTCTCAAGAAGCAGAACTTGCGCTTTTAAGACGAGGTTTCCTTAATATAGAAATAAGGCAAGAGGCATATGACGAAGGATATGCTCACGATGTTGTGTTGAGGGTTGAGTCAAATGCAGGCGAATGGGTAAGCACCGATTCGTTAATTGTACTTTATACTAACAAGTTTGTGCCGCCGTTGACCGACAGTGAAGTGCCTTAATGCGATGATAAAAACAAAGTAATATAAAATTTATGTTTTCGGCAGAGATAAAATGTTGTCTCTGCCGAAAAATTTTAAAAAAGCACTTGACAAAACGCCTTTTGGGTATTATAATATCGAAGTCGCGTTAATGCGGTATAATACTTGGCGGTATAGCTCAGTTGGCTAGAGCACTCGGTTCATACCCGATTTGTCGTAGGTTCAAGTCCTATTACCGCTACCAATATGGCCCGGTGGTCAAGCGGTTAAGACACCGCCCTTTCACGGCGGTAACACGAGTTCGATTCTCGTCCGGGTCACCAAATTAAAAAGACACCTTTGTGGCACCCTCCGTAAGGAAGGTGCCACAGTTATATTCGCGGGCGGCGAGTGATATTGCTTCGCAGTTATATTTGGGCTACGCCCAAGTTATATTCGCTTCGCGAGTTTTTGGGGCGAATATAATATCACTGAAACTGCAAGGTTTCAATATCACTCTTTTGGAAATATCTCGCCGTTGGCGAGGTATTCCAAAGGAATATCACTGTGAGACCTGTCTCACAATATCACTTAATATTCTTATTTTTGAGATAGGTTAGTTTGAAAAATATGTACTCCCGTTACGCACATTTGAAAGTGCGTAACCCACTATGACACTTATCTGTAGAAAGTGTCAATTTTT
>JAZQDU010000004.1:0-48266 GCA_045546915.1 Acutalibacteraceae bacterium
AAAAATTTTTAAAAAAACATACAATTTATCACTTTAAAGTATTGACAATGTCGCTTTAAAGTGGTAAAATCTGTATAAATCAAGTAGAAGGCAGTGATTTTATGCTAATTAAAATTTCAATGTTGGTCGTTTTCTTTGCGGTTATGCTGTTTGTTGGCTTTATCTGTCGCAAAAAATCAACCGACGTTAACGGTTTCGTTTTAGGGGGCAGGTCGGTTGGTCCTTGGCTTACCGCTTTTGCTTATGGTACATCATATTTTTCCGCAGTAATTTTTGTCGGTTACGCAGGTCAGTTCGGCTGGAAGTTTGGAATTGCATCAACCTGGATAGGTATAGGTAATGCTGTCTTAGGTTCTTTACTTGCTTGGGTTATCTTAGGCAGAAGAACAAGGCTTATGTCTCAACATCTTAATTCTGCTACTATGCCTGAGTTTTTTGGCAAAAGGTTTTTAAGTCCTGCATTAAAAATAGCAGCATCAATTATCGTTTTTATCTTCCTTATTCCATATACTGCTTCACTTTACAACGGTTTATCACGCCTTTTTTCAATGGCATTTCCGGGTATTGATTATTCAGTATGTGTTGTAGTTATGGCAATTTTAACCGGTGTATATGTAATAGCAGGCGGATATATGGCAACTGCCATTAATGATTTTATTCAAGGAATAATAATGATTGTCGGTATTGTTTTGGTTATAGCTTCAGTGCTTTCTCAAAACGGCGGTTTTACCGAGGCATTAAATGCTCTTGCTGAGGTAGAGGCTAATGGAAGTGCACCCGGTGCATTTAACTCGTTCTTTGGTCCAAACCCGTTAAGTCTTATGTTTGTAGTTGTTCTTACGTCGTTAGGCACGTGGGGACTTCCACAGATGGTCCAGAAATTCTATGCTATTAAAAGTGAAAAGGATATTAATAAGGGAACTATTATTTCAACATTATTTGCCGTTATAGTCGCCGGTGGTTGTTATTTTTTGGGTGGTTTTGGCAGATTGTTCTCAAGTAGATTAAACGTTGTAAACGATATGCCCGAAGGCGGATATGATTCGATTATTCCAACCATTTTAGACGGACTTCCCGATGCTTTAATCGGTGTTGTTATAGTGCTAGTACTTTCGGCATCAATGTCAACACTGTCGTCTTTAGTTCTTGCTTCAAGTTCAACCATGACGCTCGACCTTATTAAGGGACATGTTGTGAAAAATATGAGCGAGAAAAAGCAGGTTATTGTATTAAGGGGTTTAATCGTTGTGTTCATTGTAATTTCTGCTGTTATTGCACTTAATAAAGATAAACTTGGCTATATTGCCGATATGATGGGCATTTCTTGGGGTGCTTTGGCAGGTGCGTTCTTAGCACCGTTTTTGTACGGTTTATACTGGAAGAGAACTACTAAGATTGCCTGTTTTGTAAGTTTTGGTTTTGGTGCAGGAATCATGGTACTTAATATGCTCGCCAACAGCCTTTTCCCGTCTGTTTTAAAGTCGCCAATCAACTGTGGCGTAATCGCAATGATTGGAGGACTTATTTTAGTTCCTGTAGTTAGTTTACTTACTCCAAAGCAGAATAAAGAAAAAACCGACGAAATGTTCTCTTGCTACAATCGTGAAGTTGTAGTTCAGTCTAAGGAATCGTTAGGTCAATAAATTTTAAGGCGCAGTTTTTTAACTTGCGCCTTGATTTGCTTTAATAAATGTTGTATAATAATGCAATAAATTGTCGTAGAAAGACGAGGAAATGTAATGCCGATTACCGAAATTCTGCAAAAGAACGCAGAAATCTATCCAAACGATATAAGTCTTGTTGAGATTAACCCTAAATTAGAGAATCAGTCCAGACTTACTTGGCGCGAATATTCTCTCATTGAGGCCAATCCCAACGAAGTATACCGCAAGGAAATTAATTGGAGCGAATTTAATAAAAAGGCAAACCGTTTTGCCAACCTTCTTATGTCAAGAGGCATAAAGAAAGGGGATAAGGTGGCAATTTTACTTATGAATTGTATTGAATGGTTGCCTATCTATTTTGGTGTTTTAAAAACGGGTGCTTTGGCTGTACCTCTTAACTATCGATATGCCGCTGACGAGATTAAATATTGTCTTGAGTTATCGGATGCCGATGTGTTGGTTTTCGGACCTGAATTTACAGGACGTGTTGAAGAAATATGTTCAAAGGTTAAACGGGTAAAAATGTGGCTTTATCACGGCGAGGATTGTCCGACATTTGCCGAAAGTTACGATAATCTTGTTTCGTACTGTTCTTCTAAAAATCCAAATATAAGTTTATGTGATGACGATGAAGCGGCAATTTACTTCTCCTCAGGTACTACTGGTTTTCCAAAAGCCATTATTCATAAGCATTTAAGCCTTATGCACTCATGCAAAACCGAGCAGAATCATCACGGACAAACAAAGGATGATGTTTTTCTCTGCATTCCGCCTTTATATCATACCGGTGCCAAAATGCATTGGTTCGGTAGTTTTTTAGTAGGTGGTAAGGCTGTAATTCTTAAAGGAATTAAGCCTGAGTGGGTTTTAAAAGCTGCATCTGAGGAAAAATGTTCTATTGTTTGGTTGTTGGTGCCTTGGGCACAGGATATACTTGATGCAATCGACCGTGGTGAAATTGACATTAATAATTATGACCTTTCACGTTGGAGACTTATGCACATGGGTGCTCAACCTATTCCGCCAAGTCTTATAAAACGCTGGAAACAAATTTTCCCAAACCATGCATACGATACAAACTATGGTCTTTCTGAGTCGATTGGTCCGGGTTGTGTTCATTTGGGTGTCGAAAATGAACATAAAGTCGGTGCTATCGGTAAGGCAGGATTTGGATGGGAAACTAAAATCGTTGATGAAAACGGTAATATTGTTGCAAGAGGCGATGTTGGAGAGTTGGCTGTTAAAGGCCCCGGCGTTATGACCGCATATTATAAGGACGAAAAAGCAACAAACGACGTTTTAAGAGACGGTTGGTTGTATACCGGTGATATGGCATCTGAAGATGAGGATGGTTTTATCTATCTTGTTGACCGCAAAAAGGATGTTATTATTTCGGGTGGTGAAAATCTTTATCCCGTTCAGATTGAGGATTTTTTACGCAAACACGAAATGATAAGTGATGTTGCAGTCATCGGTCTTCCTGATGCAAGACTTGGTGAAATTGCAACGGCTGTCATTCAAGTAAAAGAAGGTTGTACTTTAACCGAACAAGATATTGAAGATTTTTGTCTTGATATGCCGCGTTATAAAAGACCTCGTAAGGTGATTTTTGCTGATGTGCCGAGAAATCCCACCGGCAAAATTGAAAAGCCAAAACTTCGTAAGATTTACTGCGGAGAAAGTGTTGTTGCTAAGCAAAACGAGATTAATTAAAGGAGTTTACATATGAAAAAATTATTGATAGGTAACGCCGCAGTAGCACGTGGTGCTTATGAAGCAGGTGTTAACGTTGTGGCTTCTTATCCCGGTACGCCAAGTACTGAGATTACTGAAGAAGTTGCAAAATTTGATGAAGTATATTCTGAGTGGTCACCTAACGAAAAGGTTGCCGCTGAGGTTGCTATAGGTGCTTCTATTGCAGGTGCCAGAGCCATGAGTTGTATGAAGCATGTTGGCCTTAATGTAATGGCTGACCCTGTGTTTACGGTTAGTTATTCGGGTGTAAACGGCGGTCTTGTTTTCTGTGTTGCTGATGACCCCGGTATGCATTCATCCCAGAACGAACAAGATTCTCGCCATTATGCTAAGGCATCTAAGATAATGATGCTTGAGCCTTCGGATTCGGCTGAGTGTAAAGAATATACAAAAATGGCTTTCGAACTTTCGGAGAAATTTGATACTCCTGTATTTATTCGTTTGTCAACCCGCGTTTCACATTCACAGAGCCTTGTAGAACTTTGTGACCGTGAAAATGTTGAGGTTAAGCCTTATGAAAAAAACATTGGCAAATATGTTATGATGCCCGCCAATGCTATCAAACGCCATGTTGTTGTTGAAGATAGAATTGCTGCGCTTAAATGTTATGCCGAAACCTCATCACTTAACAATGTTGAAAATAACGGCTCTAAAATTGGCGTTATTACTGCAGGTATTTCATATGCTTATGCAAAAGAGGCTTTGGGTGAAAAGGTTGACTTTTTAAAACTTGGAATGGTTTATCCGCTGCCTGATAAAATGTTAAAACAGTTTGCTGACAGCCATGACAAAGTATACGTTATTGAAGAACTTGACCCCGTTATTGAGGAACATTGCAGAGCGCTTGGCATTACTAATATTGTTGGAAAAGAAAAGTTTACTTTGCTTGGTGAATATACACCCACAATGATTAAGCAAACTGTTTTAGGTGAAACTGCACCCCAAACATTTGAACTTAAAGAGCCTATTCCTGTAAGACCTCCTGTTATGTGCGCAGGTTGTCCTCATAGAGGTACTTTTTATGTACTTAAAAAGTTGGGACTTACCGTTTCGGGTGATATTGGCTGTTATACTTTGGGTGCTGCGTTGCCTTTGCAATCGGTTGATACTACCATTTGTATGGGCGCATCGGTTAGTGCCGCACTCGGTATGGCAAAGGCTCAAGGAGCCGAATTTAACAAAAAACTCGTATCGGTTATTGGTGATTCGACTTTTATGCATTCGGGTATTACCGGACTTGTTGATATTGTTTATAATAAAGGCAACAACACGGTTATTATTCTTGATAACTCCATTACCGGTATGACAGGACATCAGAATAATCCTACAACCGGTTATACAATAAAGGGCGAGGAAACCAAACAGGTTAATTTAATTGCTCTTTGTAAATCAATCGGTGTTGAGCACGTTGTTGTGGCTGACCCGTTCGATGTTAAAACCTTTGAAAAGGTAGTAAAAGAAGAAGTCGAAAGGGAAGAGCCGTCGGTTATTATTGCACAACGTCCTTGTGCTTTGCTTAAGTCGGTTAAATATGTTGGTCACTGCAAAATTACCGATAACTGCAAAAATTGTAAGATGTGTATGAAACTTGGTTGTCCTGCTATTACCATTAAGAACGATAAGGTTGTTATTGATAATACTCAGTGCAACGGTTGTGGACTTTGTATTAATGTTTGTCCCTTTAAGGCTATTGAAAAGGAGGAGATTTAAATGACTACTAATATTATGATTGTCGGTGTTGGCGGTCAGGGAACTCTTCTTGCTAGCCGTGTTTTGGGTAATGCTGTTATTAATCAAGGTTACGATGTTAAAATTTCTGAGGTTCACGGTATGAGCCAACGTGGTGGCAGCGTTGTTACATATGTTAAATATGGTGATAAGGTTCATTCGCCTATAATTGACCGCGGTGAGGCAGATATTATTCTCGCATTCGAGTTGTTGGAAGCATTAAGAGCATTACCGTATCTTAAAAAAGGCGGTAAAATGATTGTTAACAATCAACAGATTGACCCTATGCCGGTTATTACCGGTGCTGCAAAGTACCCTGAGAATATTGTTGAAACCTTAAGCGAAGTTGCTGATGTGACTGTTGCTGATGCTTTGTCACTTGCAAAAGAGGCAGGTAATATTAAAGCGGTTAATATTGTTCTTATAGGAGTTATGGCTAAGAAGAGCGATATCCCGTACGAGTGCTGGGTGGAGACTATTAAAAATACTGTTCCTGCAAAGTTCTTAGAGGTTAACCTCAAAGCCTTTGATTTGGGTTATTCTATTTAAAGGGGTTTTATTATGAGTAAATATTATCAACCTGAAATTGAAACTGCATCGGTTGAGGAACTAAGGAAAATTCAAAGTGAAAGATTAGTAGCACAGGTAAAACATGTTTGGGATAACGTGCCTTATTACCGTAAAAAAATGGAAGAAAATGGCGTTACACCTGATGATATTAAAAGTGTTGATGACCTTTATAAACTTCCCTTTGTTACTAAGGATGATTTGAGGGAATGTTATCCTTACGGTCTTCTTGCAAAACCGCTTTCAGACTGTGTTAGAATTCAGTCAACTTCGGGTACTACCGGAAAGCGTGTTGTAGCGTTCTACACTCAGCACGATATCGACCTTTGGGAAGATTGCTGCGCACGTGCTATTACGGCTGTAGGCGGTACTAAGGAAGATGTTTGTCAGGTTTGCTATGGTTATGGCTTGTTTACCGGTGGACCCGGTCTTCATGGAGGTTCTCATAAGGTTGGTTGCCTTACATTGCCGATGTCTTCGGGTAATACCGACCGTCAGTTACAGTTTATGACCGATTTAGGCGCTACAATCATTTGCTGTACACCGTCTTATGCTGCATATCTTGCCGAGTCGATTAATGAGCAGGGAATAAGGGATAAAATTAAACTCAAAGCAGGCATTTTCGGCGCTGAGGCATGGAGTGAAAGCATGCGTCGAGATATTGAGCAAAAATTGGGAATCAAAGCATATGATATTTATGGACTTACTGAAATTTCAGGTCCCGGTGTAAGTTTCGAATGTGAAGAACAGACGGGAATGCATGTTAATGAAGACCATTTTATTCCTGAAATTATTGACCCTGAAACAGGTGAAGTTTTGCCGTTAGGAGAAAAGGGCGAACTTGTATTTACGTCTATTTCTAAAGAGGCTTTTCCGTTGCTTCGCTATAGAACAAAGGATATCTGTGTTTTATCGCGTGAAAAATGTTCTTGCGGACGTACTCTTATAAAGATGGCTAAACCAATGGGCAGAAGTGACGATATGCTTATTATCCGCGGTGTTAACGTGTTCCCGTCCCAAATTGAGGAAGTTCTTATTGAGGTCGGCGGTGGAGATATTACACCTAATTACCTTATTACAGTTGACCGTATTAATAATACCGATACTTTTGACCTTGATGTTGAAATGAGTGAAGAACTTTTCTCAGACGATGTTAAATCGGTTGCAAAAATTGAGAAAAATATTACTGAGAAACTTCGTTCAATGCTCGGCCTTGGCGTAAATGTTCATCTTGTTAATCCTAAGACGATAACAAGAAGCGAAGGTAAAGCAAAACGCGTTATTGATAAACGCAATCTTATTTAACGGAGGTATTATATGTTTATTAAACAACTTTCTATTTTTGTTGAAAATAAACTCGGAAGACTTCATGCTATTATGGATGCTCTTAGTGATAATGGCATTAATATAGTTGCGTTGTCAATAGCCGATACTACTGATTTCGGTATACTTCGTGTTATTGTAAGCGATGTCGTTAAAGCAAAAGCTGTTTTGAAGGATATTGGTGTTATTTCTAAGGTTACGGACGTTATTGCTGTTTACTTGGATCATCGCGTTGGCGGACTTGCTGCTGTGCTTGACCACATTTCTGATGCCGGACTTAGCATCAACTATATGTATGCATTTTTAGGCCGTACCGAAGGCAAAGCATTAATGGTTATGAAACCTGATGACATGGAAAAAGCAGTTGAAGTTTTTGAAACCAACGGTATAAAACTTGCAGCACCCCAAGAAATTTAAGATAATAAAAAAGACACCCGATAGAGGCACCCTCCGTAAGGAAGGTGCCTCAGTTATATTCGCCTTGCGGCGAGTTATATTGCTTCGCAGTGATATTCGGCTTACGCCGAGTGGTATTCGCTTCGCAAGTTTTGCATGCGAATAAAATAACACTGAAACCGCGAGGTTTCAATATCACTATTGCCATAAGGCAATAATATCACTCCGACAAAGTCGGAATATAACTTGAAAGATTATTATTTTTCATATATAATAATTTTAGAGGTGGTAACTTTGGCTGATAGTATTTTAAGAGATAAAGCAAAGGAATTTGCAAAAACTGTTGTTTTTCTCTGTCGTGATATGAAATCAAACCATAAAGAATCTGTTTTAATAAATCAGCTTCTTCGCTCTGCAACTTCAATCGGTGCTAATTTGCACGAAGCACAATACGCACAAGGAACGAAAGATTTTATTTCTAAACTTGAGATTGCACAAAAAGAGTGTTATGAAACTGAATATTGGCTTGAACTTCTATTTGAAACAAATTGCATGAACGAAGAAAATTATAAAACATTACAAAACGATTGCGGTGCAATTCGCAGAATGTTAATATCCTCGCTTAAAACTATAAAATCTAAATAAGGGTTTGGGCTAAGCCCAAAAAGTATTTGTACATACAAATGCGATGCTGGTTCTATCTGAATAATTAAACTTTGCAAAAGAAGATTCGATCAAAAAAAGATATGAGAGAAAACAGAATCTCTCATATCTTTTTTAATCATCAGAATCTAATATATCGACCAAATCTCTTTTATTGATTTTATTATTGTGTTTTAGTGCTTCTTTTGAAAGTTTTTCTCCCAATTTCCAAAATAAGATACATACAATAACTACAAAAATAAATAAAGGGATTATCAAAGAAACTAAACTAGGCAAACCAAAAATAATAGCAATTAAAATTGAAAAAATCTTGAATAATACACCTAATATTTTGCAGCTTTTTCTATGTTGATTTCCGTTATGTATTGCGGCAAGTTCTTCAACACTCATAGCATCTAATTCTTCTTCTGTAAAATCCTCATAACTCATTTGTTGCAATCTTAGTAAATAATCTAATTCTTGTGGAATATTGGTATCTTTTGTGTTTTTATTCTTGGAATTAGAAACTAAATCTGAAACACCAAAAGTTGTTTTATTATAAACTTTATTGTAAATTGATTTTTGTGGGTTGTTAATTACTCCCATACCTTTTTTGTTATACAAAGGATTGATGGATTTCTTTAATTCTCTTTTCATTTTTCCAGTAGTTCTAGCACTAAAACTTTTTTTAATGCTTGGTGTTCTCATTCCAAATTTCATATTTTGCTCCAATCCTATATAATACTAAATTATTTTAGCATAATTCACAATATATATCAAGATTTAAAAAAGATTATGCAAGAATAATAAAAAACAGCAATGGTGTTGAAACCATTGCTGTTAAACATCCTTATGAGAAGTCTCCCTAAGGGTGTCTTTTTTATTGGCGGAGACGGCGAGATTCGAACTCGCGGGGGATTGCTCCCTAACTGATTTCGAGTCAGCCCCGTTATGACCACTTCGATACGTCTCCGTTTGTGTTTAACAACATTGATTATTATAATAACTAATTAATTAATTGTCAACACTTTTTTAACTTATATTGACGATTTAATAATGTAAAAACCGACAAGTTTTTTCTTGTCGGTTTTTTATGAAAATTTAACGCAAAATTGATGCAAAAAGGACTTTTATTTTTAAAAGTCTTTTATAGGTTATATTATTGTGTTAAATACAAATCACTTTTTGTTTTTTAATCTTGCCTTTGCTTCTTCAACGGTTTCGCCGTCTTTAGTGAGGTAAGCATCTACGAACTTATCTTCAATTTTAGTATAACCATCAACGACACCTTTTTCAATTTTTTTGTAACCGTCGGTTACTGCGTCAGCGATTTTCTCATTTGCCTTTACAATTTTTGATTTAGCCATATCTGTATATTTTCCTCCAATCAAATTAATTCCGAGAAGCAGTACAACAATCCATACAATTGTTCCTGTAAATATGTTTAGTAATAAGATTTCTGCCGCCTCCATTCCGGGAAAAGAAACGAGCATCGATCTTTGCATTGTGTAAATTGAAACACAAGCATCAGCGAGTGAAATATTACGAAGAGTCTTTAATACCGGAGAAGCGTAACGTTTTGCTTTTACCATACCGATAATTGATACGGTGATTTTAGTAAATGTGTATGTGGCAATGGTAATCATTACAATTTCGTGAAAAACTATGCCTCTGTCTTTAACTGCAGACATTGTGTTAACACCTACTATGCAGAATGAAAGCATAACCAATAAAATTCCTGTAATGCGCCGAGCAAAAAGTTCAGTATCATAATCGCCACTTGCTTTTCTTCGGACCTGTAACACTGAAAATCTGGTGACTGCCAGTACGGCATAATATGCACCTACTGTAATAAACCACCATGAAGTATTAAGAAAACCTATAATACAATTGCCGAACGCATAAAATGTGTTAAATGCAAGACTTGTATAAGGGCTTCTTGTAAGATTTAATAATTTCATTTGATACCTTTAATCATCGGAATGAGAGCAATAAGCATGATGATACCAAGTAATCCGACGAGTGTACCGTAAATTATTTGCTCCCACACAAGGCACATACACATACCTACACCAAGTACCAATGCGGCAACAATAGCATATATGGTGCGAAAAACATTTTTTCCATTCATCTTAGGAAGTTTTTTGTTTTCCATTTTGCACCAGATAAGTGCAGTAATAATACCGAATACAATACCAATTGCTCCAAAAATTATACCTTCTGTGAAGGCATTCCATTCAGGCAGAAGTGCCATACACATACCAAGCGCAAAAAGTACTCCACTTACAGTTCCTAATATTAAAGCAACAAAACTACTCTTTTTCATTTTAAATCTCCTTTCATTAAACCAACACTTGTGTTTTTATTGCACTTATAGTATAATATTTCTGATAAGTCAAAACAATCAACAAACAAACAACAAGTGTTGGAATAAAAGAAAATGCGACCATCAGTTTGGTCGCAAATGTTGGAATAATGGAGAATTGTTATGAACGTAAAGAATAATAAACGTCGAAAAGAATCGCAGGAAAAAATCGAACGGGCGTTTATAGAACTACTGCAAACTAGTGACATTAAGGATATTACCGTTTCGGAACTAATTAAAATGACAGGATTGAACCGCAGTACGTTCTATGCAAACTACATTGACATATTTGACCTTGCTGATAAAACAAGAAAAAAACTTGAAAATGAATTCAGTAATCTGTTTGAAAATTACGATTATTTTAATGAACGTAGTGGTGCGCTTAAGATGTTTACACATATTAAGGATAATCAGATATTCTATAAAACGTATTTTAAACTTTGTTATGATGATAAACACCTTATTTCAATATATGATACAAGACGAGCCAAGAAGGAACAAATAGATAATAACATTAAGTATCATATTGAATTTTTCAGAAATGGTCTTAATGCCATAATAAAATTGTGGCTTTCAGGCGGATGTCAAGAGTCGCCTGAAGAAATGGCAGAAGTATTAAAATCTGAATATAGAGGGCGCTAAAAATAAAGATTTAGAAAAAAAGAAAAGAGAAGAGTGAAAAAGTAAAAATCCTCATTCGTAAGAATGAGGATTTTTGGTACGGGTGACAGGACTTGAACCTGCACGTGAAAAACACTAGATCCTAAGTCTAGCGCGTCTGCCAATTTCGCCACACCCGCATATTAAGTTTTAATGGTTTGGGGCGCATCCGCGCTCCGCGGTACTCTTGCGGTGCCCGACGTATTCTCAGGCGTCGGTACACGCCTTCGCCTCCGTCGACCGCTGCGCCGTTTCGCTTTCCCTTAATCGTCCTAAGGACGCGGTCAAGCTCAACGCTGCCAATTTCGCCACACCCGCATAAATATAAGTAATAGGTAATAGGTAATAGTGAAGAAGTAAAAGGTGGGTTGGATTTTTGATTACTTGACATTATAGCATCAAGTTATATTTATGTCAAGCGATTATTAAATGTAATGATAAGCATTACGTACATAATTATTTGAGATTTTTGCTATTTAAATTACATATAATTAAACAAATTGGTATTTGACATTATTTAGAATTATGGTAAAATAAATATAGAAAGTATGTGGGAGGTAAATTATGAAGTCGGTTATTACTGTTGGTAGGCAATATGGGTGCGGTGGCCGTGCGATATGCAAAAAATTGTCAGAGGCGTTAGGCATTCCTTTTTATGACCGTGAACTAATTGAGTACGCTTCTAATAAAAGCGGTATTAGTTCTGATGTGTTGGAACAGTATGATGAAAAAGCAACTAACAGTTTGCTTTATTCTTTGTCGTTAAGTTCTTATTCTCATTTGGGCTCATCATTTCATGCTCCTAATTTGCCACTTAATGACCAACTTTTTATCGCTCAAAGTGAGGCGATTAAGGAGTTGGCAGAGAAGGGACCTTGTATAATTTTAGGACGTTGTTCCGACTATGTTTTGAAAGAGCGTGACGATGTTTTAAAAGTTTTCCTTTATTGCGATGAGGATATTCGTATTAAAACAACATCTGAGCGTCTTGGCATACCTGAGTCTAAAGCCAAAGATATTGTTAAGAAAACCGACAAGAGGAGAGCCTCATACTATAATTATTATACTCAACTTAAATGGGGAGATATTAAAAATTTTGATTTGGCACTTAACAGTAAGGTCGGAGACGATAAGGTTGTTGAGATGATAATAAAGTGCTACAACGAGTGATTTTAACAAAAAAATAATTCTTGCGTAAAATGTATTAAACCACGATTTTATCGTGGTTTTTTATTTTGCCTTTTGGGGTGCTGTATGAGAATTAAACGAGTCGCATTAAATATAAGAACTAAAGCATTTCTCGTTTTACTTAGTTTGTTAATTAGCATTTATCTTATAATATGTGCTGATTCGAGAATGAGGGTAATAGTAAACAGTTATGCTCAAAACAAGGCAAAAATAATAGCCAACAGTGCAATAAATGCAACTGTCAGCAATTATTTAACCGAGCAAAAGGTAAGTTATAAGGATTTAATTATAATAAATTGCGCTGAAAACGGTAGTGTAAATTCGGTTGAATTTGACACAATTACAATCACCAAAATGAAAGCATCAATTATATCACTTGTTCAAAATAAAATTGCTTCAAATGAAAATATAAACATAAAAGTTCCTGTTGGTACGCTGACAGGCAATCAATTCTTAAACAATCGAGGACCTAATATTGATATTAGTTTTAGAATGAGCTCGGCAATATATTCAAAAATTTCAAGTACATTTACTTCTGCCGGCATTAATCAGACACTACATAAAATAATTTTAGATATAAGTGCCGATATATATTTTGTAATGCCGTGGTACAGAACAACAGGAAGTTATGAAACCGAGTTTGTATTGGCTGAGACAATAATAGTTGGTGATGTGCCTGATGCATACACTAACGTAATAGAGTACCCAGGTAGTGATATGGCAGGAATACTGTTTGATTACGGTGCTGAAGGGTATTAAACAGCAAATCCTCCATCTACTGACAGAACCTGACCTGTAATAAATGAGGCTTTGTCAGATGCTAAAAAACAAATAGCCTCTGCAACTTCAATAGGATTACCTATTCTGCATAACGGTGTGTCATAACAAAGTGAATTCATTATTTCCTCGGAATGACAAGAGTTCATTTCTGTATCAATTACTCCGGGGGCTATGCAATTTACCCTGATGTTACTGGGACCCAATTCTTTAGCAAGTGCTTTTGTAAGTCCAATAACTCCGGATTTTGCTGCAGAATAATGCACCTCGCAAGACGCACCCACAACACCCCATACAGACGATATGTTAACAATACTTCCTTTTTGTTTAAGAATGAAATAGGGGACAACAGCCTTACAACAGTTATATGTTCCGGTAAGGTCAACCGAAATAATACTATTCCAATCATCAGACGTTAAGTCGGTAAATAGTTTTTGTTGAGCAATGCCGGCGTTATTAATAAGTATATCAACTCCACCAAAGGTTGAAACTGTGTGTTCTACTAACTTTTCGGCTTCATCTTTTTTGCTGATATCAGCTTTAAAAACCGAAACGTTATAACCGTTAGATTTAAGGTTATTGAATAAAAGGGTAGCTTCTTTTTCAGAAGAGTTATAGTTAATAACAACATTATATCCTTGTTCAGCAAATAGGGAACAAGTAGCGGCTCCAATACCTTTAGCACCGCCGGTTACAATAACAGTTTTGCCCATAAAAATCACCTCTTTACTGTTTTGTTTTATTTTAACACAATATTTTAAAAAAATAAATAGAAAAATAGTTAGACTTAGTTTACATAATACAAGTTAAGCACAACATAATGTGGTTAACATAAATTGTTGACATAATGTTAAAAAATATTGAAATTTTGTTGTTGACATAATATTAAAAATAGGGTATAAATAATATAGACCTTAATAGTGCTTGTTTTGATAAAGTAATGTTATGTTTAAGTTTGATTTGTTTTGTTTACTTTTTAAACATTAGGTTACATAATACATTATTAATTATTGAAATTTATAGTCATAAATTTTATCAATTTGTCTTATTAATTGTCCTTTAATTGCTTAAGGGACAAGATTTTTTGTCATTATTTTACGGCTTGTCTCATAATTATTACCATAATTTTAAGAGGTGATAATTATGATGGTAGTTGAAAAAAAGAGCACAAATTTTAATAAATCGTATAAAGTTTTGGCAATAAACAAGTTTTTTATTTTTTCCTCTGTTTTGTTATTACTTGGTATTCTTGCCGGAACATTGTCTGTCGGGTATATTAACGGTGGATATGAGGATATGGTTTTAAGAACGTTTGATTCATTTATTTCGCTTCGTCAAGAATCAAATTTTTTAGAATTGTTTTTTATTTCCTTTTTTAAGGAATTTTGTATTATATCGGTTGTTTTGTTTTCTTCGTTCGGAGTGATAGGTATACCTGTTGTTCCTCTTATGCTTGTTTTTAGAGGTTTTACTTCGGGTGTTCTATCAGGTGTTTTGTATAGATATTATTCATTGCATGGAATTGCATTTTCTAATTTAATACTTTTGCCGTCTGATTTGATTTGCTTTTTTGCGATTATATATCTTTCGTCAAAATGTTTTGAGTTATCGTTAAAGTTTTTCTCGTTGCTTAGAGATGTTTCGTCAAAAGGCGTTGTTTTACGTCCTTCTTGCGTTATCGCAGCGAGAAAGTTTTTGCTTTGCGTTGTAGCAGTTGTTGTTTCAGCACTTGTTCAGGCAATTTTAACCGTTGGGTTTATTAGGTTTTTTAATTTTACATAAGGCATTAATTTTAGACTTGCCATCAGAATCGAGATGTTAAAAATGAAGGCTTACATTAAAGAATTTGAGGTTTTTTTAAAGGAAACCAAAAAAAGCTCCAGTAATACGCTGGAGTCTTATTTGCGTGATGTAAGTCAGTTTGCATCTTACTGTGAAATTATGAAGATTCGTTCAACTTCTTCAGTTAAACTCTCGCATATTAATGAGTATATTGAATCGTTACATAAATTGGGCAAATCTGATGCCACAGTTAACCGTGTTGTAGCATCTTTACGTTGTTACTATTCGTTCTGTGTATCGGTTGATATATGTAAGGAAAATCCGGTTAACGGCATTAAGGTTAACAGAACTGCCAAAAAATTACCCGAGGTTTTAACTTCCAAGGAGATAACATTGCTTCTTTCACAGCCTGATTGTTCGGAACTTAAAGGTTGCCGTGATAAGGCTATGTTAGAATTGCTTTATGCAACCGGCATTAAGGTATCGGAACTTATTAATATTAAAGTAAATGATATTAATTTACAGATAGGAATTTTGCATTTACATAGTGAAAAAACTGAAAGAATAATACCTATGTATCCTGAGGCTATTAAGGCAGTAAGCAATTATTTGGTCAGTGTTCGTGATGTTGTTGTTCTTGGTGACACAACCGAAGAACTTTTCACAAATATGAACGGTAAACCACTGACAAGACAAGGTTTTTGGAAGATAATTAAATATTATGCAGATAAAGCAAATATAAAGAAGGATATTACACCGCATACCATTCGTCATTCTTTCGCTGCACATTTGTTGGAAAATGGTGCACCGTTAAAGGATATTCAGGAGATTTTGGGGCATTCAGATTTGTCATCAACTCAAGTTTATGCTCAACTCATGCGTAACCGTTACGCTCAAAGTTATAAAAAATACCACCCGTTGGCTAGATAATATTACAAAAAAGTTCACAGTCGTTAAGCTGTGAACTTTTTTGTTATGCTGATTTTATATATGCTATGTTGAATAATTGAATTACCCCTTTTTATGCAAGAAAAGAGATTATTTGTCGTGTATATAGGTGAAAGGCCTTTACAAATTAAGGAAAGGAGGACATGATGAAAGACAATGATATAATCAATCTGTATTTAAGTCGGGATGAGGCTGCAATCACAGCAACATCCGATACATACGGAAACTATTGTTATTCGATTGCCTATAATATTCTTAACAACAATGAAGATGCAGAAGAATGTGTGAATGACACTTGGTTGAAAGCGTGGAAGTCAATTCCACCTCATCGACCAAATCGTTTATCAACATACCTTGGCAAGATTACACGCAATCTGTCTTTTGACCGCTATAAACTTCTGACAGCCCAAAAACGAGGAAATGGGCAGGTGGAATTGGCATTGTCTGAGTTGGAGGGTTGCATACCGGCGCAAACGGTTATTGAACAGATTACTGATGAAATAGTGCTTGTGAACGTTATCGAAGCTTTTTTACGCGCTCAACCACAGACAGAACGCAACATATTTATTGGACGGTATTGGTATCTATATTCCATCCGTGATCTTGCTGGAGCCTATCGTATGAGCGAAAGCAAAGTCATGTCCCTGTTACACCGTATGAGATTAAAACTGAAATTGCATCTTGAAAAGGAGGAAATTTCCTTATGAAAAACGAAAAAATTTTTAATGCTGTTGGTAAGATCAGCGATGAACTGATCGAGGACGCGGCCATTACTACTAAAAAGAAAACACACACTGTGGTTTGGATAAGATTGGCGGCAATGGCTGCTTGCCTTTGCCTTGTGGTATGTGGTTTGCTTATGATGCAAAACAGAACGCCCATACCTCCCATTTCTGAAAATAATCAACCGATTACTGACCCTATTTTCAGAGGTCCAACTGATGAAACAACCGGCAACGAAACCACTACACCTAATGATGAAGCGACTTTTCCTAACAAGAATGGTAATAAGATAGGTGTATATAAAATTGCATCGTTGGAGTTGGATGTTGCAGAAATGCTTAACAACCTGGAGTCTGCCGGTTGGAAAAAAACAGAGTGTACAATGTCAGGTGAGTATAGTTTTTTCCTTAAGGGCGCACTTAATGAAGCACACAACAACTTGACAGCTGAAGAGTGTATAGAGCAAGCAAAGGTGTTTTTGATTGATAGTGGCCTAAGTGCTCATATTGTCAAACATGGCGTTTTCGATTATGATTATGAATCTTCTGTTGCAGATGGATTGGTTGTCACATACTGCTATTTCCTTTGTGAAGGAGAGCGAACAGGTGCATACATCCGCTTTGTATTTGAAGATTATAAACACATCGGTGAAGTACAAGCAAATGTTTATTCCAGTGAGTGTGTTGATAATCTGACTTTACTGCAGCCGGATGAGGCTTTGGAAACAGCATACATGGTTAACGATAAGGGCAAACTAGAGAAAATTAATGCTGATGAATTTAGTATTAAAAATATTAAATTGGTATATGTTAATGGACTACCATACTATAAATTCAACGGGTTTGGCAGTAACTCACGCTTGTATATAAATGGATTTTCCCTTGCTATTAGTATTGATGAATCTAGTGTTTATGCACAGTTGCAAGAACAACACAACGCATTTAAGTTTGAATAATGCATTTGAGGTGTATACCTTTTGGTATGCACCTTAATTGTTAAACAAAAAAAGAGTTCACAGTTTTTACTGTGAACTCTTTTGGTCCGAGTGACAGGAGTCGAACCTGCGGCTACCTCTTGCGGTGCCCGACGTATTCGCAGGCGTCGGTACACGCCTTTGCCTACGTCGACCGCTGCGCCATTTCGCATTCGCTTTATCATCCACAGGATGCGCTCATGCTCAATGCCTGAACGGGTTCAAGAGTCCGCGTATAACAAAAAAAAGAGTCCACAGCATAAAACTGTGAACTCTTTTGGTCCGAGTGACAGGAGTCGAACCTGCGGCCTCTTGAACCCCATTCAAGCGCTCTACCAAACTGGGCTACACCCGGACAACGCAAATATAATATCACATTGTTTTATTAATTTCAAGTGTTTTTTTCATATTTTGAAAATTTATTTTTTCAACTAATTTTTTTCTAATCATATTATGAAACTAAGGGGATATGCCCCTTGATTTTAAGTTTGCCGTCAGTTTCTGACGGTGGAAGGAGTAACAATGGCAGATATTAAATTTAAAGATTTTGTTATAGGCAAACATGATTTTGCAAATAACGATTTTTCTAAAACACCTCTCGATGAACTGCCTCTTACCATGAGTTATACACCTATGCAAAAATTAGGTGTCCTTTACGAAGAAGCAGAGGGATTATGCAGGGGAACAATTTTCCCCGAACTTGACAAGCCTTTTTACGGTAAATTTACAGGGGAGAGAGAAGCATGGAAATAGACAAGAAAAAACTTCTAAATTGCATCTCTGCCACCCAGTTTGCTACCTTAGAAGTAGGATTATATCTCGATACGCATCCCCATGATAAAGATGCATTGGCTAAATTTGAAATGTTCAGAGCAAGACTCAAGGCATATATAAAGCAGTATGAGGAAGAATTCGGTCCCTTAACACTTGCAGGCGATTTTGGCTCTGATGGATTTGATTGGATTAAAAATCCTTGGCCTTGGGAAAAGGAGGCTAACTAATTTATGTGGCAATATCAAAAGAAACTTCAGTATCCTATCAATATTAAGCAAACAAACCCCAAACTTGCATCACTTATTATTTCGCAGTACGGTGGTCCCGACGGTGAAATAGGTGCCAGTTTAAGATATCTTAGTCAAAGATATGCAATGCCTTATGCCGAACTCAAAGGCTTATTGACCGATGTAGGTACCGAGGAATTGGCTCACTTAGAAATGGTTGGAACAATTGTTTATCAATTAACAAGAAACCTTAGTGAAGAAGATATAAAGACCGCCGGATTTGATGCATATTTTGTTGACCATACAGCAGGTCTTTATCCCGTTTCGGCAAGCGGTGTGCCTTATAACGCATTTAGTTTTGCGTCTAAAGGCGATGCAATAACCGATATGCATGAATCACTTGCTGCCGAGCAAAAAGCAAGAACCACTTATGACAATATTTTGAGATTCTGTGCCGACGACCCTGATGTTAAGGACGTTATAAAATTCTTGCGTCAGCGTGAAGTAGTGCATTATCAAAGATTTGGTGAAGGCTTAAGATTACTCACTGAGCGACTTAATGCAAAGAATTTCTACGCATTCAACCCGAGTTTTGATAAGAAGTAATTAATAATTAAAAATTCAGAGAGCTTTTGCAGTATTACAAAAGCTCTCTACTTTATTTCTTGTTCTAAATTTTTAAATAAATCGTGATGAAAAAAATCATCTACGGTAATTCCTAAGCCGTCACAAAGTTTTTTTATTGTGATTACGCCAACATTTTTTGCTTTACAATTGACGATATCGTTTACAGTAGATTGAGTGACTGCTGAAATTGTACATAATTTATTAACAGTAATATTTTTCTCGCGGCAAAGGTCGAGTATTCTCATGGCAACAGCTTTAGAAATCCCCATATTTTCACCTCTTTGTAAGCATTATACAATAAAAAAAGTGAAATAGTTGTCGGTAAACCGTTGACTTTTATGTTGAATTATGATACCATTTGACCGTTAACGGTAAACCGTTATTCAAATTTACAAAAATGGAGAAATGTTATATGTATTGTGTTAAATGCGGTATGCAACATCCCGAGACAAGTTCTTTTTGCTTAAATTGCGGAAGTCGGTTAAATAATTGTAATATTATCAACGCCAACAACAATATTCAGTATGATAATAATATTAATTTTTATTCTCACGCTTATCCTTTAATTGAAAAATTTGATTATGAATCAAAAAAGGTATTAACTTTCGGGATAATATCAATAATAATTAATTTCTTTTTTGCAATAATTGGATTTATTCTTTCAATAATAACATTATGTATATCCGGTTCAGAAAAAATTCCGGAATTAAATTTACATTCTACTTTGGAAATAGCAGAATTTGAATCGGCATATCGTAGGTACCGATTAGGAAGAACCTTGGCATCAATCACTATTATAATTGATTCAATTATAATAGCAATAATAGTATTATTAATACTTTTTTCATCAACTCTATATCTTATGTTGCAAGGAATTTTTTAGTATATTTCACTACAAAGCAATCCCGAAGTCTAAAAGATTTCGGGATTGCTTTTTTATTCTTCGTATTCTATTGTGTTAGAAAATTCAATTAACGAATCAGGTTCAAAAAAAGTTATGTTTTGTATGTAGCCTGTGTGAAAAAATTCAATTCTGAAATTACCGCTGTTTGTTAAACCGTCGATGTAGGTAATATCACGGTTGTTTACGATTTTAGAAATATCAGCAGTTTTTAATGCATTTTGTACCATGAGTGTAAATGAATTTTCGGGGATATCATCTGCATCAAACCGTGAAGAATATCCATTTGCCTCCACTAAAACAACATCGTCATAAACGGTTATAATTGTACCTGACATTTCGGGCGGTGAGTCAAAAGTAAAAATGCATTTAAACTCATCATCGACATCTAAAGTGCCGCTAAAATCGGTATCTTCAACACTAAAATTGCAAGAAAAATTTGATGTTTTAGGCTCTACATTATTGATATGCGCATTTCTACATCCACTAAACAAAGGTAGAATTAAACATATTGCTATAATGTATAGTTTTTTCGTATTTTCACCTTATTTCTTATAAAGTTTCAAGAAGATATCAGGCAATGTGTTAATCATATCGGTAGGTGTTAAGGACAAAACAGAACTCTTAATTACTGCCTCATCGCCCGACATGGCGTGAATTTTTACACCGCATATCGCAGACGAACGGATATTAAGTCCTTGAGCAATAAATGCAGTTATCATACCGGCCAACATATCACCTGTGCCTGCCGTTGCCATTCCGGGATTGCCGTCAGTAACTACAAATACAGTGCCGTCGGGCATTGAAATCAAGGTGTTTGCACCCTTTAACACGGTAACAGCATTAGTTCTTTTAGTAATCTCTTTTACTGCAATTAAGCGGTTGTTTTGTATGTCTTCAACCTGACAGTCAAGCAAACGGGAAGCCTCTTTAGGATGAGGAGTTAAAACAACACCCGCCTTGTATTGATTTATTAATTCTATGCAGTCGGTAAGTTGATTTATTCCGTCGGCATCTATTATTAATGGGATATTGCACTCTTTGAGTATTCTTTTTAGAATATTTTTAATATGCAAACTGCGTCCTAAACCGCATCCTAAAAGACTAACGGTAGAATTGTTGAGTGCTTTGATAATTTTATCGGCGTCATTTTCGTGGATGCTTTCGTAACTGTCACCTTTTATGATTGTGCATATTGCTTCAGGTATTGATGTTCCGACGATATTGTAAATTGCTTCCGGGATAATCATATTAGCAATACCTACACCGCTTTTTACAGCGGCTTTACCTGCAATAACTGCAGCACCGGAGTAACCGATATTTCCCACAAACAAACCGGCAGTTCCGTTAGTACCTTTATGACAGTCAGGCTCTCTAACAGGCAATAGGGAAGTAACGAATTCCTCAGTTACAGCAATAGCCTCGGGTTCAATTCCATTAAATGCTTCGTTTGGAATTCCTATACTTACAAGCTTTGTTTCACCGCAAAACTTGGCTGCAGGATAAAAAATCTGACATGGTTTATAAGCCGAAAAAGTGATAGTAATATCTGCTTTTAAACAAATATTATCAACTGTATTATTATCACAGTTAATTCCGCTTGGAACATCAATTGCAACCTTTATGGCATTTGTAGAATTAACTGTATTGATAATTAGTTTGGTTATATCATCAGGCTCGCCGTGAAAACCTATTCCAAAAAGGCAATCAATTATTAAATCTGCTTCCAAAATTTGACTCATGCAAATAGACTGATTTAATTTAAATGGTATTGGCTTGATGCCTAAATCAACAGCCTTAGTATACATTTCTTTTGCACTGTCGGTAGAAGGCGAATCAACAGAAATAACCTTAATATCATCAAAATAATCGGTGAGTTTTCGGGCAATTACATATCCGTCACCGCCATTGTTACCTTTTCCGCAAAGGATAACAATCTTCTTGCAATTACTGTCAATTCGGTTACGTATTTCTTTGGCGGCAGCAGAACCTGCGTTTTCCATAAGCCTTAACCAGCCTAAGCCCAGTTGCACAGCGTTTTGCTCAAGTGTTTTTATTTGTTCACAATTAAGTACGTAAGACATATTGTCACCCTTTAAATTTTATTTTTTAGTTCAAATGGCAGATGTTTTTTCATTGATTCGATAAAATCTTCATTTCTTTCCAAAACAAGTGTGTAAACGCCACCTTTAGGATGCCTGATTGTTAATACTAATGAGTTTTCATCAGCGGTGCATGCGTGGTAGACCCTTTTTTTAGCGTCCTGTTTGTGCAAAGTTCTGTTATATGATTCAATTCTTTCGATAGATGAACATTTGAAATTTGCCATATTCTGTCGCTTCTTACCGTTCAGGATTCGGTCAATATCAATTTCACCGTTAGTATTAATGTACTCAAACTCTGCGTTTAACTTTGATGTAAGGTGGTAGGCAAGGTATATACAAACAACAGCTAACGGTATTAGTAATACTCCTAATGCCGAGTTTAGTGCAGAAATAACGGATAAGCCTATTGCTAATAATAAGAATGCCACCCATATTCCAATTAAAATTGCTTTTGAATTATTATTTAATTTTGGTTTTACAAGATACTCACAAAATGTGTCATGTGTTCTTTGGTACATACTTATCACTCCAATTCTTACTATAATTATAGCATTATATAAATTACATTCAAGATGTATTAATGTTACAGATTAATAAAAATATTGTTAAAAAATCAACGGTTTAAAAAATACTTTTTACTGTGCAATGCGCTCTCGGCATCTTTGATTGCTCTTACCGCCGCCTTGTTACTGTGCATAACTATATAGGTATAGATTGCATCAAAAATTGCTAATTGTGCAATTCTTGAACTCATTGCAAGAATAGAATATTTGGTTTCATCTGAACGGGTGTTGAGAATTATATCACTATGCTTATTTATTGGGCTTTCACCAAAGTTTGTGATACATATTGTCGTAGCACCTGTTTCACGGGCTGTTTTTAAAGCATCAACAACATCAATTGATGAACCCGAGTGTGAAACACCAATTGCTACGTCACCTTTATGAAGGTGAGATGCGGCAATTGCTTGCATGTGGTTATCACAGTAGGCGATAGCGTCAAGACCTGCTCTTAAAAACTTGTGTTGAGCATCAACTGCAACCGATGCCGAATTACCAAGACCAAAAATCACAATTCGTCTTGCGTCTTTAATGACGTTTGAAGCCTTTTCAATTTCGTCAGCGCTTAATACCGACTTTGTGTTTTCAAGCGCAACAGCAATATCGCGTATTCTTTTATTAAAAATGTCATAACAATTATCTCCGGTTTCAATACCTAAAACACCGCCGGCAGCAGTATTCGCTGATTCTTGTGCGATTTTAAGTTTTAGTTCCTGATATCCTGAGAGGCCAAGTCTTCTTGAAAATCTTACAATCGTTGCTTCACCGCATTCACATTTTGATGCAAGTTCACTTATAGACAAACCAATAATTTCTTGGAAATTTGTGATAATCCAATCGGCAATTTTCTTCTCACTATGGCCCATTTCTTTGTATAATTCCTTGATTTTAAGCAATATCGACTCCATAATGCACCTCCGCTTGAAAATTTACTCCATTTTAGCATAAAAACCTACAAATTTCAAGTTTTTTTCGAAAATAATTTTCAAAATACTATTGCAATATTATAAATAATGTGTTAATATAATGTTGCAAATTTATGGGGTGAAAATCCCAAATAATAAAATTGGAGATGATTCGATGGTTTGTAATGAGTTTTTGACAGACATTATTCTTACTGAATTAGAAGATGCTGTCGGCAGAGAAAACTGCTCAACAAGAGAAATCGATAAGATTACTCACGGTGTTGACTATTTCTGGCTTTCACGTATGTGGGCTGATCGCGGTAAGCGTATGCCCGAGGCTGACTTCATTGTATCACCTAAAGATGCTGCTGAAACATCAAAGGTTATGAAGATTGCTAACTACTACAAGATTCCCGTTACCACATGGGGTGGCGGCGGCGGTACCCAGGGCGGTGCTATTCCTGTTGCCGGTGGTATTCTTCTCGATACCAAGAGAATGAATAAAATTTATGACGTTAACACCGAGTCTCTTTACATAGAGTGCGGTTGCGGTGCAATTTATAAGCACATCGAGTGGGCAGCAAACGAAGTTGGTTATGCAACCATGCATTATCCTTCTTCACTTACTTGCTCTACCGTTGGCGGATTCTTGGCACATCGTGGTATCGGCGTTGTTTCTACCAAATACGGTAAGATTGACGATATGGTACTCAAAATGGAAGTTGTTCTTCCTAACGGTGATATTATTGAGACTTCTCCAGCTCCTAAGCATGCTGCAGGTCCCGACCTTAACCAGATTTTTATTGGTTCTGAGGGTACTCTTGGTATCATTACCAAAGCTCAGATTCGTATTTTTGCTCAGCCTGAAGAGCGTCGTTTCCGCGCATTCCTTTTCCAGGATATGCACGGTGCATTCGAGGCTTCTCGCGAACTTCTCCAGAAGTTTAAACCTTCTGTTATGCGTCTTTATGACGAGGCTGAAACTGCTTCTCTCATTAAGAAGATTGTTGGTGTTGAGAAGAAGGGTGCTTTCATGAATATTGCTTATGAAGGCTGCAAAGAAATGGTTGAAGTTGAAGAGAAGATTCTTCTTGATACATTTAAGAAGTATGGCGCTGAAGACCTTGGCTCTGAATACGGAGAAAAATGGTGGAAAGAAAAGATTACATTCTTCTATCCCGGTCATATGATGGATCTTCCTCAGATGTTCGGTACTATGGACACTATTGCTCCTTATGATAAGATTGAAAAGATTTACTGGGCAATGAAGAAGGCTATTGAGACCAAATTCCCGTTCGTTAAGTTTATCGCTCACTTCTCTCACTGGTACGAGTGGGGTGCAATGGTTTACGACCGCTTTATCGTTGACAAAGAGTTCGTTCCTGAAGACCCGCATGAAGCAATGCGTCTCCATCAGTCTATTTGGAGTACCGGTGTTCGTACCGCTATTGCAAACGGCGGTGTTGTAAACGACCATCACGGCGTAGGTATTAAACTTGGCCGTCTTATGAAAGAACAGTATGGTCCCGCTATGCAGGTATTCGAAGGCATTAAGAAACAGCTTGACCCGAACGGCATTATGAATCCGTTCAAACTTGGTCTTTAATTATTAATAGGGGAGGTAATTTACAATGTATATGTCTGAAAAAAGTAAGCAGATTGTAGACGCTTGTCGTTTCTGCTGGATGTGTCGTCATATTTGCCCTGTTGGTAATGCTACCGGTCAGGAGAGAAACACTTCAAGAGCACGTGCACTTGCACTTTCTGTTGTTAACCGTGGTGCTGCTGAACTTACTCCTGATATTATGGATAACATTTATGAGTGCCAGATGTGTGAGGCTTGTACTTGCGACTGTGCAACCGGTTGGGATCCTACATATTTCACCAAAGAAGTACGTCTTCAGGCTGCTCTCGATGGTAAAACTCCTGCATACATTAACGATATGCTCGATAAAGTATTTGCTACCGGCAACGTATATGGTGCAAAGAAAGTAAAGGCTGCTCTTGATAAGGCTATTAAGGCTCATGAAAAAGAAGAGAAAGTTCTTCTTTTCCTTGGCGCAGAGGCTCGTTACAATGTTCCTGATGCAGCAGTAAATGCTATCACCGTTCTTGAAAAAGCAGGTGTTAAATTTACTGTTTTGGCTAAAGAACCCGCTTCGGGTGCTGCACTTGATTGGCTTATCGGCGCTGCTGATGAAACCAAGCAGCAGATGACTGCTTGTGCAGAAGTTATCGGCAAATATAAGACCATTATCGCTTTTGACCCTCAAGATGCTAAGGCATTCTTGCGTGAGTACAAAGAGTATGGCATTAAACTCGGTGAGGTTGTAACCTTCACTTCTTATGTTGCTGGTCTTATTGCTAACAAGAAACTCAAAGTAAAGAACACAGGCAAGGCTGTTGTTTACCAGGATCCTTATCAGCTCGCTCGTATGTTCGAGGAGACTGAGGAGCCCAGAGCTATTGTTTCTGCTTGTGCAGAACTTAAAGAAATGCTTCTTAACAGAAAAGATACTGTTTGGGCAGGTGGCTCTTATATGGCTATCTATAATCCTCTTGTATCTGAACTTGTTGCAAAAGAACGTTGGACAAATGCTATCAACGTTGGTGCTGATACCATCGTTACTGCAAGCGTTTCTGAGTATGCTGCTCTTAAGAAAGCTGCACCTCAAGGCAAGAAAGTTATTTCTATCGAAGAACTCGTTCTTTCTGCACTTTAATTTAAGGAGTTTATAAAAAATGCTCGTTAATTTTAAACAAATTTTGGCAATGGCTGAGGAAGGCAATTATTGTATTCCTGCATTCAATGTCTATAATATTGAAACTTTGATGGGCGCCGTAAAGGCTGCAGAGGAGCTTAAAGCTCCCTGCATCCTTCAGGTTTACCCTCGTCTTATGAAAGAAGAAATTGGCTATTATCTTGCTCCTGCAGTTGTTGCTGCAGCTCATAAGGCAAGTGTGCCTGTTTGCTTCCATCTTGACCATGGCCCTTCAGAACTTGAAACTACACGTTCATTGCGTTGGGGCGCAACCGGCATTATGCTTGACGGTTCTAACCTTTCTTTTGAAGAAAACATCGCTTTAACCAAGAGGGTAGTTGATACCTGCGCATTTGTTAATGTTCAGGTTGAAGGCGAACTTGGTCATATTGGCATGGTTTCGGACGATTCAATGGATGAGTTTACTGTTCCTGAAGAAGCAAAGATTTTTGTTGAGCGTACCGGTGTTGAGGCTCTTGCAGTTTTAGTTGGTAATGCTCATGGCCGTTATAAAAAACCGCCTAAGATTGATATTCAGAGAATTGCCGATATCCGTAAGGCTACAAACGGCACCGCTCTTGTTCTTCACGGTGGTTCGGGTATCCCTGATGAGGCCATTAAAGAGGGTGTTAAAGCCGGTATCAGAAAGCTTAATATTGCTACTGATATTTGCTATACATTCCTTGATAGCGTTCAAGAGGAAATCAACAAACCCGAAAGAATTATTGCAGTAGATAACTTCATGAAGAAGCCTATCGAAGCTGTAAAAGAATTCTGTATGAGTAAAGTATTGCTCTGTGGAGCAGAAGGAAAGGCAAAATAATGAGTAAAGTTGTTGGAATCGGAGCATGTGTGCTCGATACTCTCATTTCATTACCAAGCTTTCCTCCTGAAGATACTAAACTTCGTGCTACATCTTCTAAACTGGTTGGCGGTGGTCCCACCGCCACCGGTATTGTTGCTGTTTCAAAACTTGGCATTAGCGCCGAGTTTTTGGGTGTGTTATCAGATGATTCTAATGGTGCATATCTTAAAGGTGACTTTGAGAAATACGGCGTTGGAACCGATAATATTGAAATGATACCAGGATACCGTGCGTTTACTTCTTGCATTTGGCTTAATGCTGAAAAGGGTAGTAGAACATGTGTTTTTGATAAAGGTAATTTACCTGCATTAAAGCTTAACGAAAGCCAAATTAATGCTATCAAAAACGCTGATTTGCTTATGGTTGACGGCAACGAAATGGCAGCAGCTATTGAAGCTGCAAAGATTGCTAAGGCAAATGGTACTAAAGTACTTTATGACTGTGGCGGTCTTTATGAAGGTGTTGCAAATCTTTTGGCATTGACCGATATTATGATTCCTTCTGAGGAATTTGCTATGGGTCACACCGGCGAAAAAAATGCCGCCGATGCTGCTAAAAAGCTTTATGAAATGTATCATCCTGAATATGTAGTTGTTACAAGAGGTAAATTGGGTGGATTACTTTTTGATGGTGAAAACGTCATTGAGTATCCCATTTATCCTGCCGATGTTGTTGACTCTAACGGCTCGGGCGACGTATTCCACGGCGCATTTGCATCTGCAGTTGTTCGTGGCTTTACACCTATTCAGTGTTGTCACTTCTCAAGTTGCGTTTCTGCCCTTAAATGTATGGGTGTAGGTGCTAGAGAAAGTGTGCCTGATTATGATACTGCTATCGACTATTTAAGGAGGAACGGCTATGAACTTTAAAAAAGCTTATAAACCGACTATAGGTTATACTCCTATTTCTAAAATTGGTGAATGTTCACTTAAAAAACTTGAGTTTGGTATTATTGAACTCAACGCCGGCGACAAGTTGGATTTTAACACTGCCGATAAAGAAACAGCATTTATTATGCTTGAAGGTCATTGTAATGTATACTTTAACAATGAAAAGTATGAAAATGTAGGTAACAGAAGTAATGTTTTTGAAAACCACAGAGCAGAAACTTTCTATATGCCTATTAATCAAGACCTTACTATTGAAGCAATCGACCATATTAAGATTGCTGTTTGTGCTACTCCTATTACCGAAAAGACAGAACCGCAGTTGCTTCGTGAAGACCGCGTTCCTTTAAAACTTCTCGGTAAGGTTCCTTTTGAAAGAGAAACATCCTTCCTTGTTGACGGTACTACTAACGCCAAGGTTCTTACCATTGGTGAGTGCTACGTTACCGAAGGTAACTGGGCTGGTTTCCCGCCTCACAAACACGATGAGGACAATATGCCTGTTGAGTGTATATGTGAAGAAATTTATTACTTCTTGTTTGACCCCAAACAAGGCTTTGGTATTCAGTGTGTTTATACTGCAGACGGCGAAGTTGACGAGGCATATCGTGTAAAGTACGATGAACTTGTTGAGTTCCCTTATGGTTACCACACCACTGTTGCTACCCCCGGTTATCAATCCTATTTTCTCTGGCTTATGGCCGGCGATTATCAAGGTTTTAACCGTAGTAATGACCCTCTTCATGATTGGGTTGCAAACAAATAATTACAAATCAGCCGAAGGGATTAGAGTCCCTTCGGCAATTTGCGTTTAAATTAGATTATTAACTGCTTATATTATAAGGAGATGTATATAGATGGTTACTTTAAAAAATGGTAATTCTGTGCTTAAAATCAATGAAAAAGGCGCAGAAATGAAGAGTTTTACCGTAAATAATGTTGAATATCTGTGGACCGGCGACCCTAATATTTGGGCTGCAAGCGCACCTAATATTTTCCCAATGACCGGTGGTTTTAAGGATGATAAATACATATTAGAGGGCAAGGAATATATTATGCCCAAGCATGGTTTTGCAAAAAATATGGATTTTATTGTTGAATCTGTTACCGATACTACTGCTGTATTTTTGCTCACAGAAACAGACGAAACAAAGTCTCAATGGCCTTATGATTTTGAGTTTAGGGTTTGTTATGAACTTTTTGATTCAAAAGTTGCTATCGATTATAAAGTAACCAATAAAAATGATAATACAATGTGGTTCTCGGTTGGTTCGCATGATGGTTTTGCTACACCCGAAGGCATTGAAGAGTATGATATTATTTTTGAAAACAAAGAAACCCTTAATGCTTATACTCTTTTTGGCAACCTTATTGGTGAAGAAACTTATCCCGTTATTGAAAATACCGATACATTAACACTTAAATACGACTATTTCTCGGTTGATGCTCTTGTTTTTAAGGATGTAAAATCTAAATCTTGCAAACTTATCAACAGAAATACAGGCCGTGGAATAAAACTCGATTATCCCGATTTTCCCGTAATGATGGTTTGGACGAAGCCTAACGCACCCTATATTTGTATTGAACCATGGTTTGGTGCGCCTGACCACGTAGACAGTAACTATGATATTACCAAGAAATTTGCTATTCAGTCGGTAGAAGCAGGTAAAACATTTACTTGCACTCGAGTGATTACTGCTGTGGAGGGTAAATAAATGACTTATGAAAAAATTTGCGAATTAAACCCGCAACTTAAAATATACAAGACTTCGGATAAAGAGTTTATACCTTTCGGCAAAGTTATAACCGATATTTGCCCCAATGAATTTATAAAAGCAGCAGAATTCGTTGCCATGCCCGAAGTTGGTTCGTCTTATGTTCCTACTTTAGAAGCATTTGAAAATGTTAATGCAATTAATGATATTAAGGTTAAATATTTTGGCGAAATGCCGATTCAAGCGGGTTATTGCTGGGGTTATAGTGACCATTTAAACGCTGTTGAATGGCATAAAAGTTCAGAGGTTAATGTTGCTGTTACACCTTTAATTTTATTTTTAGGTCAGGTACAAGATATTGTCGACAATAAAATTGATTCTTCAAAAATGAAGGCATTTTACGTCGAAAAAGGTGAAGTTTTAGAAGTTTATGCTACCACACTTCATTTTTGTCCCTGTCAGGTTGAAAAAAGTGGTTTTAAGTGCGTTGTTGTGTTACCCCAAGGCACAAATGTACCGCTTGATGGCGAATATGAAGATAAAATAATGTTTAGAAAGAATAAGTGGATTTTGTGTCACGTTGATAATGAAGCTCTTATTGCCCGTGGGGTAGTTCGTGGCGTTACAGGTATTAATTTTGAGGTTAAAGGTGAATAAGATGAAATATTTATTAGGTATAGATTTTGGTGGCGGTGCATCGAAAGCTACTCTTATTGACACAAGCGGAAATATTGTAGCAGAACATTCCGTTGAATATCCTACATTGCATCCGTCAGCAGGATTTTGTGAGCAAAATCCTAATGATTGGTATACAGCACTTTGTGAAGATACCAATGAACTTATCAAAAAGAGTGGTATTAATCCTGCTGACATTTTAGCAGTTTCGGTTGATTCAGCAACACATACCGCTGTTCTTTGCGATAAAAATGCTAAACCTTTGCGTAATGCAATTCATTGGACCGATACAAGAAGTACTAAACAGGTTGCTGATTTAAAGGAAAACAATGAAGAATATATTTTAGATAAAACATTTTCAAAACCCGGCACTATTTGGACTTTGCCTCAAATTATTTGGGTTAAAGAAAACGAACCCGAAGTTTTCGAAAAAATCAGTATGATATTCTTTGAAAAAGACTATTTGAGATATCTTTTAACTGATGTTTACTGTACTGATTTTATTGAAGCACAGGGAAGTATGTTGTTTGACAACAAGACTATGCAATGGGATGAAAAACTTTGTGCATTAGCCGGAATTGATAAGGCGATTATGCCACCTATAGTTAAACCTACCGATGTTATAGGTAATATTACCGAAAAAGCAGCCCATGACACAGGTCTTAAAGCGGGTACACGAGTTATCTGCGGTACTACCGATACAGTACTTGAAGTTTTTGCTTCGGGTGCAGTTAAAAAGGGACAAATGACGGTTAAACTTGCGACCGCAGGTAGAATTTGTGTTATTACAGATAAAGCATACCCACATCCTTACCTTATTAACTACGCTCATATTGTAGATGGTTTATGGTATCCGGGCACTGCTACTAAGGCGGCTGCATCATCTTATCGTTGGTACAGAGATACTTTCGGCGGCGAATACAAGGAACTTGATATGGGTGCGGCAGAAGTACCTATGGGTGCAGATGGACTTATTTTCAACCCTTATATCAATGGCGAGCTTACGCCGTATAATGACCCGATGCTTTGTGGCAGTTTTATCGGTATACGTGCCGAGCACACAAAGGCTCACTTTACAAGAGCAGTTTTAGAGGGCGTAAGTTATTCGCTGCTTCATAGTATGGAATCTCTTAATGAACTTAAAATTCCCCACGACGATTATGCAACTATAATAGGCGGCGGTGCAAAGGGTAAACTTTGGCGTCAAATGACGGCTGATATGCTCGGAATTACTCTTAAGACCACCGAAAGCAGTGATTCGTCATTAGGCTCTGCCATGCTTGCCGGTATTGCGGTTGGCGCTTTTAGAGACGCTGAAGACGCGGTAAACAAGTGTGTTAAAGTTAAGGATGTTGTTACTCCTAATCCTGAAAACACTGCTCGTTATAATGAACTTTTTAAGGTTTACAAGTCAGTTCATGATGCGTTGGCACCTATTTATAAGGATAGAATTAAATGAAGATAGTAGTTTGTGTAAAACAGGTGGCATCAGGGGAGTTAAACCCGTTTGATGCTTGTGCCTTGGAATGTGCGTTGCGTATTCCCGATGCTGAGATAACCTTGCTCTCTATGGGCAGAAAAAACGTAGAAGATATGCTCAAATCTATGACACGATTGGGTAATATCAAGGGCGTTTTGTTGTCGGACATTGCTTTTGCAGGCGCTGATACTTTGGCAACAGGTTATGCTTTAAGTCTTGCAGCTAAAAAGATAAATCCCGACCTTATTATTTGTGGCAGACAAACAGTTGATGGTGACACTGCTCAAACAGGTTCTGTATTAGCATCTATGATGGGATTCCCGGTTATTACAAACGTTTTAAGCATTGATAAACTTGATAATAAAAATATTGCTTGTACTACACGTTTAGGTAAAGAAAAAGCAACCATGCCCGCACTTATTACCGTCGAGCGTATTAACGAACTAAGACTTCCGAGTATTCGTTCTACTACAAAGGAAGTTATTGTCTGGAACGCTGACGATATTGGAGCAGATAAGTCTAAATGCGGTCTTAAAGGCTCGCCAACACAGGTTGTTAAGAGTTTTGAAAACGAAAGTGGAAAGCGTAAATGTAAGTTTGTCAGACCTTCTCAACTTGACGGTGTTATTAAAGAAGCATTGGAGAAAAAGCCGGAGGCTATTAGTTGTTTATACACTCCAAGAAGGCTAAAGAATGTTTGGATTATAACCGAAAAACCTCGCGAAATGGCGGAATGTGTTGCTGAAACGATAACTGTAATTGAGAAAGATACAGCTGAAAATTTAGCAAAACTTATAATTGATAAAAAGCCCAATGTAGTGCTTTGGCCGAGTGATTTATGGTCAAGAAGAACTGCGCCTATTGTTTCAGCCCTCTTAAAAACAGGACTTTGTGCTGACTGTACAGCATTAGAAACCGATGGTACTGATTTATTTATGTATCGTCCTGCCTTTAGCGGTAATGTAATTGCAAAAATTGTTTGCAAAACCAAACCTGCTATGGCAACTGTCAGAACTCAAGAAGACGACGTTAGTGAGATTATTGTAGCAGCGGGTAAGGGTGTAAGAGAGTGCTACGATAAGGTGACAAAATTTGCAGAAAAATATAATGCCGAACTTGCCGCATCACGCGGTCTTGTCGACGTTAACTTTGCGCCGTATGAGCAACAAGTAGGCTTGACAGGTAAAACTGTTGCACCTAAAGTTTATATTGCTTGCGGTATTTCGGGTGCTGTTCATCATATAGTCGGTATGGAACAGTCGGGAACAGTAATTGCTATTAATCCTGATAAAGATGCGCCAATTTTTGAGTATGCTGATTATGGCATTGTTTCAGATTTTCATGATATAAAATTTTAGCAATAAAACGATTGTGTTTTTGCACAATCGTTTTATTATTTTGTTATATATAACCACCAAATTTTAAGTTTTTTCATTGACTAAAAAGTTGATGTTTGGTAAAATTATATGAAAAATTGAACACAAGAGGTGTTATAAAATGGTTCGAAGTATGACGGGTTACGGACGCGGAGAATCGGTCGGAACCGAGATGACTGTTACTGTAGAAATGAAGTCGGTTAACCACCGCTTTTTCGAGTGTTCGGTCAAATGTCCTCGTCAGTTTTCTTTTTTAGAGGATAAATTAAAAGGATACATACAATCAAGAATTACCAGAGGTAAAATTGATGTTTTTGTTAGTTTTGTTTCGGCTGGCAGTGGTGATACACTTGAGATTAACGAGAAATATGCCGCTGAGTGTATTGCAAATTTAAAGTCATTTGCCAAAAGAAATAAAATTAAGAATGATGTATCCGTATCTAATATCTTAAGAATTGATGGAGTAATGACGGTTTCGCATAAAAAAATCAACGAAGAAGAAACCGAAAAGTTGGTTTTGTCTGCTGCGGAATGTGCTTGTGATGCTTTTATAGTTACTCGTGAGACAGAAGGTGCAAGATTAAAAACTGATATTTCAGAAAAGGTTAATTATCTTTTGTCGCTTGTCCAACAGGTGGAAGAATTATCGCCCGTAACGGTTAAAGAGTACCGTGAACGCCTTGAGCAAAAGGTTAGAGAACTCTTGGGCTCTGCAAATGTTGACGAGCAACGTTTGTTAACAGAAACAGCAGTTTTTGCTGATAAGGTTGCAGTTGACGAAGAAACTGTACGACTTCGCACTCATATTTCGCATTTGTTAGAGTTGTTAGACCAAGGCGGGGCTATTGGTAAGAAACTTGATTTTATTGTTCAGGAAATGAATCGTGAAGCAAATACAACCGGTTCTAAATGTCAGAATGCCGATATTACTAAAATTGTAGTTGATATGAAATCTGAAATTGAAAAAATCCGCGAGCAGATACAAAATATTGAATAAGTCGGAGGGGTTTTATGAAACTTATAAACATCGGTTTTGGTAATATGGTATCAGCCTCAAGACTTGTTGCTATTGTTAGTCCTGAGTCGGCTCCGATTAAACGAATTATTCAAGAGGCTAAAGAAAAAGGCACATTGATTGATGCAACTCACGGCAGAAGAACAAGGGCTGTTATTATTACCGACAGCGACCTTATTATTTTAACATATCTGCAGTCAGAAACAGTTGCCGCAAGACTGAATGAACAGGATGATACAAATGAGGAGGATTTAGATGATGAGCAATAAGGGTAGTTTAATTATTATTTCAGGTCCTTCAGGTTCGGGTAAAGATACAGTTTTAAAAGAAGTTTTCAAAAAAATGCCTGAACTTAAATTTTCTATTTCCTCAATAACAAGAGAAATGCGTGCAGGTGAGGTTCAAGGAGAAAAATATAACTTTATTTCACGTGAGTCGTTTGAGGAAATGATAAATAATGATATGTTGCTTGAGTATAACGTCTATTGTAATAATTACTACGGTACTCCGGCAAAACCTGTAAATGAAGCTATTCAAAACGGTGACGATATTATTCTTGAGGTTGATGTAAACGGTGCAGCAAACGTCAGAAAAAAATGTCCCGATAATTTTAGTATTTTTATAGCACCTCCGTCATTTAAGGTTTTAGAATCTCGTCTTAAAAAAAGAGGAACGGATTCAGAGGAAGTTATAGCCGAAAGGATGTCTGAGGCAGTAAATGAAACTAAAAGAGCAAACGAATATGATTACATCGTTGTTAATGATGATTTAGATACGGTTGTAGACGATGTTTGCGATATTATAAGAGCCGAGCGACACAAATCGGCAAGATGTGAAAAATTAATTAATAATTTATTATTTTAAGGAGAAATACATTATGCTTAATCCTGCAATTGGAAAACTTATCAAAAATTCAGAGAGTCGTTACAAACTCGTAATAGACATTGCCAAAGAGGCACGTGATATCGCTAAAGAGGCAAACGATAATGGTGAAATCATTATCGAAAAACCCGTTACACTTGCGATGAACAAGTTGGCAGCTGAATTAGACCAAGAGACCGCCGTAAATACTCAGATAAATAGCGAAGAATAATTTACTGAAGGAGTGAAAGTTGGTGGGTAACCCGATAGTTGTCAGCGTAGCAGTCGAGCAGTCGGTTTATCAGACCGACCGTCCTTACAGTTACATAGTACCCGAATTTTTAGAGCAAAAGGCAAAACCCGGTTGCCGAGTGCTGGTACCTTTTGGTAACGGTAATTCGCGCAAAACAGGTATAATACTTGATTACTATAACGGTGAAATGCCAAAACGTATGAAGTATGTAATATCGGTTTTAGATGATAAGCCGGTACTGTCTTCGTCAATGCTTGAATTGGCAGCGTTTATAAAAGAACAAACTTTTTGTACTTGGTACAATGCTGTCAGAGTTTTATTGCCTCCGGGTATAAATTTTAAGGTTAAATCAACCTATACCTTAACTGAATCGGCTGATGTTTTATATGATTCATTGCCTTCAGAGCAACAAAAGGTTGTAGACTTTTTGCGTTCATTAAATGCACCTGCAACTAAAGAAAATATACTTAATGCATTATCTTTTTCTAAAGATAACAATATTCTTGAAAAATTGGTATCTAAGGGTGCTTTGCAAAAGCAAGGTGATGCAGTAAGAGGTGTTAAAGATGCATCGCAAAAAATGGTTAGAATAACCGAACTTGCCAACAATTTTGAAGGCATAAAATTAACACCTAAGCAGAGTAGGGCTTTATCAACTATTTTAGAACTCGGGTGTTGTTCGGTAAAGGAATTTTGCTATTTTACTTCTCTTTCGGTAGTTGTGTTAAATTCGCTTGCTAAAAAAGGGTTAGTCGAAATCTTTGAGCAAGAGTATTACCGTAATCCATACGCCAATAGTACAGCAATAAACCGTGATGAAATAAATTTAACCGAATCTCAAAAGGTTGCCTATAACAAATTAAAAAATTCCTATTTGTCCGACAAAGGTGAAACTTCGTTGCTTTATGGGGTTACCGGTTCGGGTAAAACTCAGGTTTTTTTAAAACTTTGTGAAGAGGTAGCAAATAAAGGCAGAGGCGTTATTGTTATGGTGCCTGAAATTGCTCTTACTCCTCAAACTTTGGGTATATTTCATAAACGATTCGGCAACAAGGTTGCGGTATTTCACAGTGCCATGTCACAAGGACAAAGGCTTGATGAATGGAAACGCATAAAAAGAGGGGATGCAACCGTTGCCGTGGGCACACGCTCTGCTGTTTTTGCTCCGTTTGATGACGTTGGACTTATAATTATGGACGAGGAACACGAACATACGTATAAGTCCGAAATGTCGCCTCATTTTCATGCACGAGATATTGCCAAATTCCGTATTGCTAAAAGTAAAGGCTTGCTGATTTTATCTTCAGCTACTCCATCTGTTGAAAGTTATTCGCTGGCTAATTTGGGTAAGTACAATTTAGTGAAACTTGATAAACGCTATGGTACTGCTAAGTTGCCCAAAGTTGAAGTTGTTGATATGCGAAAAGAACTTCAAAATGGAAATAACTCTATTATAAGTAATGCCTTGTATGAGCGAGTGTTAGAGGCAATTAGAGATAAAAAACAGGTAATTTTACTGTTAAACCGTAGGGGATTTAACACTTATATTTCTTGTCCTTCATGCGGTAATGTTATAAGTTGTGAAAATTGCAGTATTTCAATGACGTATCATTCTGCAAATAACCGTCTTATGTGTCATTATTGCGGAAAATCGTTGCCTTATGCCGATAAATGTCCTGTATGCGGTTTTGAGAGTATGAAGTATACCGGAATCGGCACACAACGAGCCGAAGCAGAGTTGTCTGCACTTTTTCCTGAGGCTAAAATTCTTCGTATGGATGCCGACAGCACCATGACTAGAAACGATTATGAAAAGCATTTAAAAAGTTTTGCAGATGGCGAGTATGATATTTTGCTTGGTACTCAAATGGTTGCAAAGGGACTCGATTTTCCAAAGGTTACGGTTGTTGGTGTTTTAAATGCGGATAGTTCTTTACATTCAAACGATTTTCGAAGTTATGAGCGTACTTTTTCGTTGCTGACACAGGTTGTGGGTCGTTCAGGCAGGGGAGATTATTGCGGTACTGCAGTTATTCAAACCAATGACCCCGACAATAAAATCATATCATTGTCGGCTTCTCAAGATTATGAAACTTTTTACGAATCGGAAATTCTAACTCGAAAACTAATGACTTATCCGCCTTATTGTGATATTGCAACGATTTGTTTTTCGTGTGAAGACCGTTCGTTTACCGAAAGAGCCGCTAATGAGTTTTTAAAATTAATTAAAATTGCATTAACCGAGGAATTTAAAGATGTTAAAACCATCGTTTTAGGTCCAACATCTTCTGCGGTTATCAAAATGAATAATAAATATAGATTTAAGTTAATAATCAAGTACCGTAATTCTAAAGAATTTAGAGACTTTATTAATAAGGTATTTGACGAGTTTATGGGTACAAACTTTGCAAAGCGTGTCAACGCTTACATTGATGTAAATCCCGACAGTATTATTTGAAAGGTAAATATTATGGCACTTAGAAATATTGTTAAAAATGGTGACCCCACACTTAGAAAAGTCTCGCGAAGCGTAATTAATTTTGATGAAAAATTGAGCACTTTGCTTGACGATATGGCCGATACAATGTATGAGGCTGACGGTTGTGGACTTGCTGCGCCTCAGATTGGCATTTTACGCAGAATATGCGTTGTCGATGTCGGAGAGGGTATTATTGAATTGGTTAACCCTGTGATAATCGAAGAAAGCGGTGAGCAAAAAGAGGGTGAAGGTTGCCTCTCTTGTCCGGGAGAATATGGTACAACTCGCAGACCCATGAGGGTTACTGTTAAGGCTCAGGACCGTAAAGGCAATACTTTTACCGTTAGCGGTGAGGGTTTGCTTGCACGTGCTTTTTGCCACGAAATTGACCATTTAAACGGTATATTATTTCTTGACAAGGTTATTAAGGAGTAAAAATGAGAATTGTTTTTATGGGAACTCCCGATTTTTCGGTAAGTTCATTAAAAGCGCTTTATGATAACGGGTATCAAATTGTAGGTGTTTTTACACAACCCGACAAACCTCAAGGCAGGAAAATGATGTTAACACCGCCACCCGTTAAAGTGTTTGCTGAAAGTGTTAATTTACCGGTTTTTCAGCCCAAATCGGTTAAAACTGACGAATCGTTGGAACTTTTAAAGCAATTGAATCCTGATTTAATTGCAGTTGTAGCTTATGGTAAAATACTGCCCAAAGCGGTTCTTGATTTACCAAAATACGGCTGTGTTAACGTTCATGCATCGCTTTTGCCGAGGCACAGAGGTGCGTCGCCGATTCAGTGGGCAATTTACTCGGGTGACAAGGTTACAGGTGTTTGTACTCAACATATGGATGAGGGCATTGACACCGGCAATATAATGATGTCTGCTTCGACCGAAATTACAGATAACGATAATTTTCAAACACTGCACGACCGTTTAGCCCAAATGGGTGCAAATTTGCTTGTCAAAACGGTTGAAGACATTAAAAACGGTACTATAACCGAAACTCCACAATCCGAAGCCGGAGCCTGTTATGCTCCAATTATCACTAAGGATATGGGTAAAATTGATTTTAATCGCACAGCCGCTGAAATTGACTTCCAAATTCGAGCTTTTACCCCTTGGCCATCAGCCTATTTTTATATTGAAGGTGTGCGCGTTAAGGTAATTAATGCTATTTTAGACGGTAATACCGATTCAAAAGTTGGTACTGTTATTTGCAATAAAGAGAAACTTTCTGTTGCTTGCGGTGGCGGTTCTGTTATCAGTTTTACAAAAATTCAGCCTGAGGGTAAAGGTGCGATGGATGTTAAGGCTTATCTTAACGGTAAACCGATAGAATTGGGAGTTGAATTGTGCTGAATGCAAGAAGTGTTGCAGTAAAGGTTCTTTGCGATATTGAACGAAACAACAGTTACAGTAATATCGCAGGTGATTTTGCTATAAACGAGGCGGGTCTTGAGAGAAAAGATGCTGCTTTGATGAGTGCACTTGTTTACGGTGTGTTACAGAGGAAAATTACACTCGATTATGTCATTTCTAAATATTTAAAGTCACCGATATCTAAAATTCATCCTATGGTCTTAAGCACTTTAAGAATGGGTGCTTATCAGTTGCTTTTTATGGATAAAATTCCACAATCTGCCGCTGTTAATGAGTCGGTTGCTATTATAAAAAAAAGTAAACAAAGTTTTGCTTCCGGGTTTGCTAATGCAGTGCTTCGCAACATTTCCCGGGGGAAAACACAAATTTTATCCGATATTAGTAATGCCGAACCGTATATTCGTTATTCTTGCCCTAAAGAAATTTATGATGAAATGACTTCTTTTTATGGTGAAAACGATACTTTGGAGTTTTTAAAATCATCTGTTGAAACGCCGTCTGTTTATGCTCGCGTTAATTCTAACAAAATTACTCCTCAGTCGCTTTTCGAACGCTTTAACAGTAAGAATATTGAGTTTTACGAAAAATCACCGCAAGGGGCTTTTGTGTTGAAAAACGCAGGTAATGTAGAAAGCATGACTGAGTTTAAAGAAGGTCTGTTTTTCATTCAGGATAGAGCGTCACAGTTGGCAATAGATGCTATTGATATAAAAGAAGACGATAAAATAATTGATGTGTGTTCAGCACCGGGCGGTAAAAGTTTTACTGCCTCAATGCATCTTGGTAAAAGCGGTAAGGTTTTATCGTGTGATATTTATGAAAAAAGAGTTGGTTTAATTAAAAACGGTGCTAATAGACTTGGTATTGATAATCTTCGTGCTGTGGTTAATGATGCGACTGTGTTTAATTCTGAATTTGGTGTTTTTGATGTTGTTTTGTGCGATGTGCCTTGTTCGGGACTTGGTGTTATCAGAAGAAAACCTGAAATTAAATACCGTACTTTATCAAGTTATGATAGTTTAAAAGATATACAATATTCAATTCTTGATGTATCTAAGAAGTATGTTAAACAGGGCGGAAAATTAATGTATTCAACCTGCACAGTAAGAAAGGTTGAAAACGAGTTTATTGTTAAATCGTTTATTGAAAATAACCCTGATTTTCATATTTTAAAGGAAGAAACGTTAATGCCGCATACTCACGACTCTGACGGTTTTTATTATTGTTTGATGGAGAGAAATTGAATGGAAAAACAAGATATTAAATCTTTATATTTTGATGAACTCTCCGAAGTTTCAAAGAAACTTGGATTGCCAAAATACAGAACTGCACAGATTTTCACTTGGTTACAGTCGGGTGTTGAAAGTTTTGACGAAATGACTAATATTCCGGTTAATTTGCGTCAAAAACTTTCAGAAGGTTACTATATTGTAACCGCAGGTATCAAAAAAAGACTTGAATCGAGGGTAGACGATACTGTAAAATACTTATATGAACTGCCCGACGGTGAGTTGATAGAATCGGTATTAATGAAATATAATCATGGGTATTCTTTGTGTATTTCAACTCAGGTCGGTTGCCGAATGGGCTGCAGTTTTTGTGCATCGGGTTTGCAAGGCCTTAAAAGAAATCTTACTGCTTCTGAGATGATAGCGCAAATCACAACTGCACAACGTGATAGGAACATCAGAATTTCCAATGTTGTTTTAATGGGAATGGGTGAACCGCTTGATAACTTTGATAATGTAGTCAGGTTTTTAAATCTTGTGTCAGACGAGAGAGGACTTAATATCGGTCTTAGACATATTTCGGTATCAACTTCAGGATTAGTACCGGGGATTTATAAATTAATGGAATATAAATTTCCTATTACATTATCTATTTCTTTACATGCACCGAATAATGAACTTAGAAGCAGTATTATGCGTGTTAATAAGAGTTATAATATCGAATCACTAATTAAAGCATGTAAAGATTATATTAATTCAACAGGCAGGCGCATATCATTTGAATATGCAGTTATTGACGGTGTTAATGACAGTGATGAATGTGCTTTACAATTATCAAAATTACTTAGAGGTATGATTTGTCATTTAAATCTTATACCTGCTAATCCGGTTAAGGAAAATTTATATAAAAAACCCGACCGTGCAAAGGTTGAGCGTTTTTGTAAGAGAATGTGTGACCTCGGCATTAATACTACAATCAGAAGGACTTTGGGTTCTGATATTGATGCATCATGCGGTCAGCTAAGAGGTAAACATTTGGAGGAAAATCAGTAAAAGGGGAGGTGTGGGAGATGAATATTTTCGGTTGCACCGATAAAGGTGTGGTCAGGAGCAGTAATCAGGATGCGTACTTTACCGGTACTTTTAATGACGGTACTGTTTTTGCTGTTGTTTGTGACGGTATGGGTGGTGCAAACGGCGGAAATATTGCCAGTAGACTTGCTGTCGATTATCTTTCCGCATCTTTAAAAGCAGGATATAGAGAAAAAATGAGTGAAAACTCCATAAGAAATCTGTTGGATTCGTCAATATATGCTGCTAACATCCGTGTTTTTGATAAGTCCCGCGAAAGCAAAGATTTAAACGGCATGGGCACTACCGTAGTTGTTGCGATTGTTAAAGATAACATAGGTTATATAGCCCATGTGGGTGATAGCAGGGCATATGTTGTAAGCAATAACGGCCTTGTTCAACTAACACGCGACCATTCAATTGTTCAGTCTATGATTGAAGACGGTAAAATTACTCCTGACGAAGCACGTGTTCATCCCAGAAAGAATGTTATCACGCGTGCTTTAGGTGTTGAAGAAACTGTTGTACCTGAATTTACGGTATGTGATTTTAACAACAATGATATTTTGTTACTGTGTACCGACGGTTTAACAAATTACGTTGATGCTAAGACCATTGAGAATGTTATTTTAAGTAATGAATATTCAGACCCTACGATTAAACTAATTGAAATCGCTAATTCAAACGGCGGCGGTGATAACATAACCGCTGTTGTCATTAAAAATATATAAGCCATTAACGGCAAATTCTAACGATTGGAAGTATAACAATGGATAAATTTGTTGGAAAACGACTCGACGGTAGATATGAAATACGTGAAATTATCGGTGTAGGCGGTATGGCAAATGTTTATAAAGCTTACGACTGTATTGAGGACCGTATTGTTGCTGTAAAAATTCTCAAGGAAGAATTTATTAAAAACGAGGAGTTTATTACCCGTTTTAAGAATGAATCAAAGGCTATTGCTGTGCTTAATCACCCAAACATCGTCAAAGTTTATGATGTTAGTTTCGGTGATTTGATTCAGTATATCGTTATGGAGTACGTTGACGGTATCACGCTTAAAGAATACATTGGTAAACAAGGCAGTTTGCGTTGGAAAGATGCAGTTTATCTTACTATTCAGGTTTTGCGTGCGCTTCAGCATGCTCACGATAAGGGGATTGTTCACCGTGATGTAAAACCTCAAAACATCATGCTTCTTGCTGACGGTACCATAAAGGTTGCTGACTTTGGTATTGCAAGATTTGCAAGAAGTGAGCACAAAACCATGACCGATAAGGCTATTGGTTCGGTGCATTATATTAGTCCTGAACAAGCAAAAGGTGAAGTCACCGACGAAAAAGCCGATATTTATTCTGTTGGAGTAATGTTTTACGAAATGCTTACGGGCAGACTGCCGTTTGAGGCTGAAAGCGCTGTATCGGTTGCAATTATGCAACTTCAAAAAGACCCCGTATTGCCACGTGCGATTAACGATTCAATTCCTGTTGGTCTTGAACAAATTACAATGTACGCAATGCAAAAGGATGTTTTAAAGCGATATAAATCGGCTGCCGAAATGCTTCGCGACCTTGAAGAGTTCCGCAGAAATCCTGATATGGTTTTCGATTATACCTATTTTATTGATGAAGAACCCACACGTTTTGTTGATGTTGTGAACACCGCAAATACTACCGGAATTCCGTTTACCGGAGTACCGTATATTGCTGACGATGAACCTGTTGTAGTTGAAAATGATGTTATTGATTCTGCTGACGAAGATGAGCCGAATGAAAAATCTCCTGTAATTCCTATCCTTGCAGGGGTTGCAATTGCTTTTGTTCTTGTCACTTTAATAGGATTTTTGGCAATTTATAAATTTGTTCTTGCTCCAAAAACCGAAGGCGTTCTTGTGCCCGATTTTAAGGGTATGATGTACTCTGAGGTTTTAGAGGATAGCCGTTATTCTCAGTTTAATTTTAAAGAGCAGTATGTGTATAGCGATACAGTACCTAAGGGTGAAATTATATCGCATAGTAAAGCAGGCCGTAAAATTAAATTGACCGAAGAGATTGAGATTGTTATTAGCCGCGGACGCGAGAAGGTTACAATTCCTAATGTTAAAGGTCTTAATGTTTTAGATGCTAAAATTAAATTAACAAGCGCGGGAATTGAATTTAATGAAATCTTCCGTCCGAGTTCATCGGTTGCCGAGAATTTTGTTATTATGACCAATCCTCCTGAAGGTGATATTAATCAAGGAGATGTTATTGAACTTTATATCAGTACGGGTCCCGATAAGGTTTTCAATACTGTTGATAATTATACAAAATTAACTAAAGATGCGGCAATTGATAAAATTGAGGGTGCTGGTTTTGTTGCAGAAATAATTGAACTTTACGATGGCTCAGTTAAAGATGTTGTAATTAAACAAACTCCCGAACCCGGTACAACGCTTGAAATAGGTTCAACTATTCAGATTTTCGTCGGTACCGGTATTATGAGATATGAATATACCCTCGTTATAAACAAGGATATTCTTGACCTTAATTTCAAAGACGAATATAAGGAAATGAAACTCATTCCCGAAGTTGATGGAATTGCCATGACTGCAAGTGAACTTTTTGATGCTAACGTTCGTGAAAGTGAGATTAAATTTAGCGGTATTGTTAGCGAAAAGAAGTCATTGACCGTTTATGTTGATATTGAGTTTAAAAACGGTGAAAAACTTGAAAATGCATTAACTTATGTTATTGATATGGAAAATGGCAAGATTACAAGTGTTTTGCCTCACGATGAATTAAAACCTGAAAATGCCAACAGTAAATATCTTGCACCTGCACAAGAGTCACCAGGTGAATCTAACGACGAGACTTGATGGCAATTAGTATGGTAGGAATTATTGTTAAATCTATTGCCGGCTTTCTTTATGTGGAGGCCGGCGATAAGGTATATGAATGTAAACCTCGCGGTGTTTTTAGAAAAAACAATATAACACCGCTTGTGGGTGATAAGGTTGAGTTTACGGTTGACGGCGAAAAAGGCGTTGTAGAGAAGATTTTTGAGCGTAAAAACGCATTAATAAGACCGCCGCTTGCTAATGTTGATAAACTTATTATTGTGTCTTCGCTTAAAATTCCAGAGGTTAATACGCTGCTCATTGACCGTATGACCGCGATTGCTGAGTATCTAAATATGACACCGGTAATTATCTTTAATAAATCCGACCTTGGTTCGTTCGACGATTTACCAAATGTTTATAGTAAAATAGGCTATAAAACTATTGTTACATCTGCCGAAACAGGTGAGGGTATTGAAGATATTAAGTTGGAAATTAAAGGCTCTGTGTCGGCATTTTCGGGAAATTCGGGCGTTGGAAAATCAAGTTTATTAAATAAACTGTTTCCTCAACTAAATCTTAGTGTCGGTGATGTCAGCCAGAAACTTGGCCGAGGAAGGCATACAACCCGTCATGTTGAGTTGTTTAAATATGAAGACGGTTTCGTTGCAGACACGCCCGGTTTTTCATCACTTCTGCTTACTGATTTTCTTATAAATGACAAAGATGATTTAAAATTCTGCTTTCCTGAGTTTAAGGAGCACTTTGGTAATTGCCGTTTTTCGACATGCAGTCATACTAACGAACCCGGTTGTTCGGTAATAAATAGTGTTGAATCAGGGGAAATAGCAAAATCAAGACATGAGAACTATTGCTCGCTTTATAACGATTTAAAGAAGATTAAATTATGGGAGATTAACAAAAAGTGACCGGAAGATGTATTATAATCGGCGGCGGCGACTGTTGTGTTTCTGAAATTTTTGATTATAATAAAGACACTGATTTTTTGATTGCTGCTGACGGCGGATATAAATATTGTCTTGATTTTAATCTTACACCGGACTTGATTATCGGTGATTTTGATTCATATTCGGGAAGTTTGCCTAACGATATTGAGATTGTTAAATTACCGACTAAAAAAGACGATACCGATTTAATTTTTGCAGCAAAATGCGGTATTGACCGCGGGTTTACATCGTTTTTGATATTGGGCGGTTACGGTTCAAGGCCTGACCATAATTTTGCACTTTATCAAACAATGCATTTTATAAAAACAAAGGTTTTAAATTCAACATGTGTCGCACGTGGTAAAGGGTTTGAAGCATACATCATTTGCAACGAATCTAAAGAATTTTTGTTTAAATACGCTCGTTATCTCTCGGTTTTCGCTTTAGGTGGTGACGCTGAAGGCGTAACAATAGTGGGTGCAGAATATCCTCTTGATAACGCAGTTTTAAGTCCAATGTTTCCTTTAGGTGTGAGCAACGCGTGTTGTGATAAATGCACTGTTTCTGTTAAAAGCGGTAGTTTGCTTATTATGACGGTTGATAAAGATTTATAATGCACAGTTTTTACTTTTTTGCGTATAATGGCGTAGAGAAGTAAAGGCGGTGCATTTTTTTTGCGTAATAAAAATAAAGATAACGGAAAGGCAACTTTGGCTATTGCGTTTGGCGTCGGTATGATAGTTGCTTTCTTTTGTCCGTCAGGATTTATTGTTGTATTACTGTGTATCGTGCTTATATTTCTTGCTCTACTTTGTTGTAAGTAAATTTTGAGGTGATTTTATGAAGATTGTTGTAATTAAAAGTCCTAAATTTTTAAGCGGTCTGCTAAGGGTTATATTTAAAATCAGAAAAGACGGGGAAGTAAATACATAAAAAAATGACTCAAGGTGAACCCTTGAGTCATTTTTTTGTTCTAATTTGTTAAGACTTTAAATAAATATTATCATAAATGTTTTTTAGGAGTGGAAAGAAATGGATATCAGCACAGAAAAATTAGTATTAAACACAGTTGAAAAAATAAACGAAATTCCTGCCGAACAAAGCGTAGATACTGAATTTACACTACCCGATTATTACCCTGAAATTTCGAAGATTTTAAAATGTCTTGCAGATGTTAATGTAATAACCAAGCAGGCGAGGGGAAATACAGCCGAAATCGGCGGCCAGGTTACACTAACATTACTTTATGCAGATAAGGAAAACGGCATAAACAGTTTTACACATGTATTTCCGTTTGCAAAATCAGTGGATTTTAATGAGAATATTGATGATTCGTACATAAGCTGTGTTCTAAGAAGTGAATTTCTAAATTCAAAGGCAACAGCACCGAGAAAAATTGAGATTCATGGGTCGGTAACGTTAGGTGTGTCATTACTTGTGAACAAAAAAATTGAGTGTTTGTGTTCGGTTGATGACCAGAATGTGTTTTCAAAGTGCACGCAAATCGAGTGTCTTGAATCGCATATTCCGATTACTAAAAGTATTTTCTTAGAGGATGAAATAAGTATTGGCTCAAATCAAAACGCGATAAGCAAAATACTTAGAAGTAATGCAGTTGCCGTTATTAATGAGTGTAAGGTCATAACCAATAAGATAGTTGTTAAAGGTCAGCTTCATGTTGAAATTTTATATTGTTCAGTTCAGAACAACCGGCCGTTGTTAGCAACACACACCCATGCTTTTTCACAAATAATTGATATTGATAAAGAACTTGACAATATTGTTTGCACAGCCAAAGCCTCTGTTGCAACCTTTGAGTTACACCCAAAAACATCTCTTGACGGTGAAGTAAAGTCGGTCACTTTTGAATCAAAAGTAATAATTGATGTGTTCTGTGATAAGAGGTCACAAATTTGTGTTGTAACCGATGCATTTAATAACTGTAAACAATCAAGTTTGTCATGCATAAAACTTGATAGTATAATAGACAGTGAAAAAATTAATGAGAATTTCTGCTTTAATAAAAGCCTTGATTTTTCAGATGGAGCAATAGGGGAGGTTTATGACCTCTGGTGTAAAACAAGGGTTAATTTTGCCTCGTGCGATAATGGAGAACTGCTAATTAAAGGCGTTGTTGTAATTAATGTATTAGGATGCGATTCGGATAATTCACCATCCTTTTTTGAGCGTTCTGTCGATTACGAGTACCGATATAATTATAATAATGACGGCAACTGTAAATTCAAGCAGGATGTATCGGTAGCAGCAGTAAATTACAATAAAAATCCTGATGGTGGTATTGATTTATCAATTGAACTTAATGTTAATGGTGAAATTTACAAATTAAATACAGTTAATGTGATTTCTGACATTAATTTTGATGACCGACTAATAACAAGGGATAACGATACTGCAATAACACTTTATTTTGCTGAAGGTGAGTCTGTTTGGGATATTGCCAAAAAGTATCTCGCTGACCCAAAAAGAATATGCGTGGCAAATAATATTGATAATTTAGATGAACCCTGCAATAAAATTCTGTTAATTCCTAATATATAATAAAAAAGGCTCTAATCAAACGATTAGAGCCTTTTTGGTGCCGGTGACCGGGGTCGAACCGGTACGGTATCGCTACCACTGGATTTTGAGTCCAGCACGTCTGCCAATTCCATCACACCGGCGTTACTTCGGTATTATACATTATTTAGTTTGTAATTACAAGTGTTTTTTATAAAAAAGTGAAATTTTTTAAAATTAATATAAAATGTACTGTCAAAGAGGAGTAGTATATTTTTTATATAATTATACTAAATGAATATTTTGTATAATTAAGGGGAGGAAATTTTAAAAAAATA
>JAZQDU010000005.1:0-43997 GCA_045546915.1 Acutalibacteraceae bacterium
TGAGAAGTTGGCGTGATACTCTTAACGGAGTATCACGCCAGTTCTATTCGCCTGCGGCGAGTTCTATTGCTACGCAGTGTTATTCGGCTTACGCCGAGTGATATTTGCTTCGCAAGTTTATGGGCGAATAGAATATCACTGAAGCCACAAGGCTTCAATATCACTTTCTTTTGGAAATATCTCGCCACAGGCGAGGTTTTTTCAAAAGAAAATATCACGCTGACTTTAGTCAGTATATCACTTAACAGACAATAAGAAAGAGAAGACTCGTTAATATACGAATCTTCTCTTTTCTGTTGTTAGTGGGTTTGGGCTACTGCCCAACTGAATTTGTGCATACAAATGCGATGCTGGTTCTTAACAGAAACAGGTATGATTACAAATTTTCCGATAAGAACAACACCGATTTCCTCACTGTCCTTTTTTTTTATATACCGTTTGTAAAATTTCCATATTTTTGAAGCGGAATGATTTTTACACTAAAACTAAATTCATCTTCTTTTAGTCGGTATTTTTCTAAAAGTTTTGGTCCGAAGGAGTTAGAGCCTAAGCCGCTAACTTTGTAGTTTACCGTGAATACAGTTTTATCTGATTCTGGCAATTCGAAGTTGTGCTTGCAGTCAGATAATTCTAATGCTGTGTAGGGTATGGCAGAAAACTCAAAACTTTCATCTTCGCTTAAAACCGCAAGCCCTGCACCGTCGGCATTATGGACATATGCCCACACGGTGTTATAATGGTTTCCGCTTTCCTGTGGCTTTATGTACTGAGTATATTCGCGCGAAACCTTATTGCTGAATTTACCCATGTATGAAGCGTTGTGGCGGTCACAGTAGTTGTCAAACGGCCCAAAGCCAAAGAAATCTACTGTATCGAAAGTCTTTTCTAATTTAAACAGGACACCAAACCTCGGCAAGTAATCAAAAACATCAAAATTACTATCAAAACCACTGTCTTCGTAAGTATTACCATTAAAACGTAAGCCTTTGCCGATTTTGGCATCAATATGAAGTGAAATTTTGCCGTTAGCAAAGATTGACCATTCGGCGGTTACGTTAAAGAGAGGATATTTAGACGGTGCTGCAATTATAAATTTGGAAATTATAGAAATAAAACCTTCGTGCTCAGAAACAGTTGTTTCTTGTTCATAACATTTTGAGTGCTTGAGTCTTGCGTTGTTCCATTTTTCGGCCTCAAAGCGGTCGTTATCGGTAGGGGCTCTGTAAATTGTAAAGGTAGACGGTGCTTTAAGCAGTTCGGTGTCTGATACTTTAATAGAACTAAATCCACAATCAGCCTTGTTAAATGTGTACTCAAAGTTGTCACCAAATACACAAACAGTTGTATTGTCGTCAATGTAATTTACACTACCAAAGGGAATTTCGTCGGTGACATATTGCTCTGTAGGTAATTCATACTGTCTGAAACCTATAATTTCACCGTCGGGTATGCAGTTTACACCATAAGCAGTAAATATAAGCCTGATATAACATTTTCCCGCAGTCGGTAGGTTGTAGCCGATAACTATTCTCTCGCTCTTTTTAGGGGGAATAGGGAGTGAACCTAACGTTCCTGAGGATACAACATCACCGTTGCAGGTGAGTTCCCAGTTACTTTCAAGTCTTGACATATAACTGAAGTCATAATCGTTCTGAATTTCAAAAATTCCGCAAGTAAGGTCAATGGGAGTGATTTTAAAAGGTGCAATAATATTTTTATATTCCTTTAAACCGGGCATTGGCTTTTGGTCAGGTGATATAAGCCCGTCACAGCAGAAATTACCGTCGTGATATGTTTCATTAAAATCACCGCCGTAAAAATATTTATTACGGCCCAAATCGTCTTTGCCTTTATAAATACCGTGATTATACCATTCCCAAATAAAACCGCCCATAAAACGGTCACTGCTGCCTATAACATCCCAGTATTCCTTAATATCACCGGGACCGTTGCCCATTGCATGGCTGTATTCGCACAAAACAAGCGGTTTGTTGAACTCAATATCTTCAAAGTAATTAAGCAGGTTGTTAAGAACATTAGTATCTGCATACATAAAACTTACAACGTCTATGCAGTCGGGGTAATTGTTAACAATTACTTCAGCAGAATTTTTACTGCTTAAAACACTTTCGTAATGAATAAAGCGGGTAGGGTCGGCGTTTTTAACGCTTAAAGCCGCTTTTTCAATGTTACAACCATATCCCGATTCGTTACCCAATGACCAACAAATGATAGAAGGATTGTTTTTAAAATTTTCCACCATAAACACGTTTCGTTCTACAATGTGTTTTTCCCAAATATGGTCATTAGCAATAGTGTTTTTTACATTGCATATTATCGGAGCGTTTGTGTTATCAGGTGTTCCTACTTCGTGAGTTTCAAGGTCGGCCTCGCAGAAGACATACATACCTAAAGCATCACAAAGTTGGTAGAATCTGGGGTCAAAGGGGTAGTGCGATGTTCTGACAGCGTTGATATTATTTCGTTTCATCAAAATAATATCTTTTTTCATATCGTCAAAACTGCAAACATATCCGAATTTTGCATTAAAATCGTGACGGTTAACACCTTTAAGTTTTATGGCACGACCGTTAAAACGCATAACTCCTTTGTTTATTTCAATTTCACGGATGCCGAAAGGCAAGGTGATAAACTCATTAGCACTTTCGATAATAACAGTGTAAAGTTCGGGGTACTCGGCACTCCAAAGTCTGGGGTCGGCAACGGTGAACTCAGCATGTCCGCCATCGTCAAACATTGTGGCTTCAACCTTTTCACCGACAGAGTCAAATAAAGTTATAATAGAATCGGCCGCTACGGCACAGTCGATGTCAATATTAACCTTTGCACTGCGGTAATCAGCAGAAAGGTCAGTTGTTATTCTGACGTCTTTTGTGTGGCCTTTTGGACGTACAAGCAGATAAACATCGCGGAATATACCCGACATTCTCCATTTGTCTTGTGCTTCCAAATATGAGCCGTCACACCACTTGCAGACTATGGCAGTCAGACGGTTTTTACCGTATTTTAAGTGTTTTGTAACATCAAATTCGGTTGATAAATGAGAAATTTGAGTGTAACCAACAAACTCACCGTTTAAGTAAAGATACATACATGAATCTACACCTTCAAAAACGAGGTATTTGTTGTAGGTATCTATATCGTCGTTTATGGTAAAATCAATTGCATAAACGCCTGCGGGAGTGTTTTTTGGTACATTGGGAATATTGATAGGAAAAGCGATATCTGTGTTTAAATATTGCGGTTGGTCATAACCTAAGAGTTGCCAATTTGAAGGTACAGGTATACGGTCCCAACCTGATATATTTGCATCAGCGTTTGTTATATCTGCGGGGATTTTTTCATAAGAGTCAAAGTATGAGAAGGCCCATTTACATCCCGACAGTAATTTAAAACGACTGCTGTTTTCACGTATGTTTGCCTTAGCCTCTTCGGGTGAACCGTAGGGTACGTAGTATGACCTTGGATTCTCAGTCCCAATCCTGTTGTATGACACGTCGTTGTGATATCTTTGGCTAATCATAATAAACCTCCCAAATGTATAACATCTTTGTGTTTGCCGTTAGCAATATAGATACGGGGCATTCTGACCGATATGTTGCACATAATTTCATAAGCGATAGTGTTGTTTTCTGCGGCAATTTCATCGAACGTTACAGAAAGTCCGTTTTCATAGCCTATAACCGTTACCTGTGTTCCAATTTCAACACCTTCAATATCGCTAATATCTACTGTCATTTGGTCCATGCAAACGCGTCCAATAATAGGAGCAAATTTTCCGTTTATAATAACATGTCCTTTGTTAGACATGTTTCTCGGATATCCGTCTGCATAACCGATAGATACAGTGGCTAATACCATTTCTTTAGTTGATACAAAGGTTCTTCCGTAACTAATTGATTGACCTGCTTCGATTTTTTTTATCATTGAAACCGTCGATTTTACATTCATAACAGGCTTAGGTTTAAATTTTACATCAAGACCGTTTGACGGAGCCACACCGTAAAGAATAATACCCGGTCTAATCAGATTACCTTCATCGGGATTTCTTAAGGTTGAGGCGGCAGAGTTAGAACAATGGATAAACTTAAAATCATATCCTTTTTCTTTAAGTGCCATAACAGTTTTAGTAAAAAGTGAGTATTGCTTGTCACTATACTCAATGTCAGTTGTCTCATTGCTGTCGGCTGAAGAAAAATGAGTGAATATACCTTCGGCATTTAACGAGGGGAGGGATAAACAGTACAATATTTCATCAATTCTTAAGTTATCGTTGTTGCGGCAATTAAACCCGATTCTACACATGCCGGTATCGACCTTTATGTGAATTTTAATTTCGTAGTTGTTCTTAGATGCGGCATTTGAAAGACTTTCAGCGTATTCTTTACAGTAGACAGCCTGTGTAATATTAAAAGCATAAAGTTGGTTGATATAATCAACAGGTGTAAATCCAAGTACTAATATGCTCTTGGTTATGCCGTGTTTTCTAAGCTTTATAGCCTCATCAATATTAGAAACTGCAAAACCTTCAGCACCGTTGCTTTCATAAAGTTCGGCTAAAATATCAGCACCGTGACCGTAAGCATCGGCTTTTACAACCGGCATAATTTTTCTGCCATTTGAAAGAGATTTAATATTTTCCCAGTTATAGAGTGCATTGTCGAGGTCAATCTCAGCCCAAGAACGTTTTAAAAATTCCATCATCTGCTCCTAAAATTTAGTCCATTATTATTAAAACAAAAACACAATCCGACACAATTTTCAAATTTATTTATATATTATTATATTAATATTTATAATTAAAATAGTCAATAGAATTTATAAAAAAAGAAACGGTCGGCACTTATCAGCACCGACCGTGAAGAGAAAGGGAATTAGCAGCAGCAGTTATCACCGCAGCCGTTACCGCAACCGTTGTTTCCGTTGCCACAGCAGCAGAATATGATTACGAGAAGAATAATAATCCAGCAGCAGTTGCCGGAACCAAAGCCGTTACACATGTGTTTTCCTCCTTTCGCGTCTTCTAAGACATCATATGTAAGATTTGCTAATTGGTGAAAGGTTTTATAATTATAAAAAATTAAGAAAATTAAAGAAAATAAGAGAAAATTAAAGGAAATTAAAGAAAATCAAAGATATTTCAAGATTTTGAGGAGTTATTCAATTAATTTGATGTGAATTTGACTTTGACTTTCTTTGACCAAAGCGTTATATTTATATCAAAGAAAGGAAGATGATTTATGAGGCTAAGTGATTTTATTGCAAATGAAATTAACCGTATGTTGGATGAATCAGAGCAGAATATTGCCGAGATTCAGCGAAACGATTTTGCGTCAAAAATTGGTTGTGTACCTAGTCAGATAAATTATGTTATTTCGTCAAGGTTTATTCCTGAACACGGCTATATGGTAGAGAGCCGTCGTGGTGGCGGTGGATATATTCGCATTAAGCGTGTAGTTCTTGATAAATCGTCTGCGTTAATGCATCTTGTTAATACCATTGGTAATGAAATTGATGAGGTTACTGCAAGGGTTGTTTTGGATAATTGCTTAAGAGGTGAACTTTTAAGCGAAAATGCTGTGAAACTAATGTCATCTGCAGTTTCTTCACCCGTTATGCGCGAGGTTCCGGTTATTTTACGTGACTGTGTGCGTGCCGCTATACTTAAACAGATGCTTTTATCTCAGATTTAAGGAGGTATTTTATGCTTTGTCAAAATTGTAAAACCAACGAGGCAACTTCGCATATACATTCGGTTGTAAACGGTGTTGTTCGTGATACTTATCTTTGCTCTCATTGTGCAGGTGCAATGCATAAAAGCACCGTATCCCATGATGATTTATTCCAATTATTGTCTTCTTTTTTATTAAGCGAACAACGTGAAGAAAATAATGTTTTAAAGTGCGAATCATGCGGCACATCATTTGACCAGATTACTAAAAGCGGACGTGTTGGATGCGCATTATGTTACAAAACTTTTGCAAAACAGTTAGAACCGGCACTTGTAAGAATTCATGGCAGAACGAAACATATTGGTAAAAGTTTAAACGAAGAAAACAAGGCTTTGGGAGTAGTTAAAGAAGATAGAATTAATGCCTTGAAGGAAGAATTAAAAACCGCTATTGCCAATGAAGAATATGAAAAAGCAGCGGTTATCCGCGATAAAATAAGGCTTGAAACGGAGGAATAAAATATGCTTTGGTATGAGCAGAAAAACTGGAGTCAGGCACTTAGTACACGTGTAAGGCTTGCCCGTAATGTTGATTCAATTCCGTTTCCTTCAAAGTTGACCAAAACAGAACTTAAAAACACTTGTGAAATGGTTGCCGATAAAATACTTGAGTGCGATTTTGACGGTGTAAAATTCCGCAAAATTGATATGCAAAGTCTTGGAGAACATGAGGTTTATTCGATGGTCGAGCGTCATGTTATCAGTCCTGATTTTGCATCTGACAGGGAAGGCAGAATATTGATGCTGACCGACGACGAAACGGTAAGTATAATGATTGGCGAAGAGGACCATCTTCGTATTCAGGTTATCAAAAGCGGACTTTGTCTTAATGAATGTTACGAACTTTGTGATAGTATTGATACAAAGATATCTCAAAAAATCAACTTCGCATTTGATGAGCGATTGGGCTTTTTGACCGAGTGTCCTACTAATTTGGGAACGGGTATGCGTGCATCGGTTATGTTACATCTGCCTTTGCTTCACAATACCGGTGAACTAAAATCAATATCTGAGACCGTTGGTAAAATCGGTCTTACTTTCAGAGGCTTTTACGGTGAGGGCAGTAATTCGTCGGCGTATATTTACCAACTTTCAAACCAGATAACTTTGGGTGTTTCAGAAGCGCAAGCACTTGAAAATCTAAATAATATTGCATTGCAGATAATCGATAAGGAAAATATGTCTTATAATTCACTTAATCGTCAAAAGTTAGAAGACAAGGTTTGTCGTTCGTTTGGCGTTTTAAAATATGCTAAGTGCATTAATACCGAAGAAATGATGAATCATATTTCAATGTTGATGTTAGGCGAAAGAATGGGTGTAATTTCATTACCCGATTCGGTTGTACCGATGAAATTATTTATAACTTCTCAACCTGCAATGTTAAAACGACTTTACGGTGAAATTGAGCCGAATGAAAGAGATGTAATAAGGGCAGAATTAATTAGAAAAGTTTTAAGTAGTGTTGAAATTTAAAAAACTTTTGGGAGTGATAATCTATGAAATATAAGTTTGGCGGGTTTACGCAAAAAGCAAATGATGCCGTAAATTTAGCCATTAAAAGTGCAGAAAATTTAGGTCACACTTATGTTGGAAGCGAACATTTGCTTTTAGGACTATTATCGGTTGAGGATTCGGTGGCTGCACAGTTATTGTTTGAAAAAGGGGTAAAACCCGAAAAAATAAAGGACCTGCTTATAGCAGAAATTGGTGAGGGTGCAGTTACAAGACTTTCACCTGAAAACTTAACACCAAGGGCAAAAAAAGCGATAGAAATCGCCGTTTCGGGCACACGTGAACTTGGCAACGCATACGTTGGCACTGAGCATATTTTAATTGGTATTTTAGGTGATTTTGACAGTTACGCGGTTTTGTTTTTGGAAAAGCTGGGTGTTAATGTTGATGAACTTACCCAGAAAGTTTTAGATACGGCAGGGGTTATCCAAAAAAGTGATGCTAATTTCGGTTCGCAAAACCTCAAGAAAACCGCAAAGGGCTCTGATAAGAAGTCTAAGAACACACCTACCCTTGATAAGTTTGGTCGGGACCTTACCGAAATGGCAAAAAAGGGTAAAATTGACCCTGTTATCGGTAGAACAACCGAAATCGACCGTGTTTTGCAAATACTTTGCCGACGCACCAAAAACAACCCGTGTTTAATTGGAGAGCCGGGTGTAGGTAAGACGGCAGTTGCCGAAGGTTTAGCTTTAAAAATAACACAAGGTGATGTACCCGAACTTCTTAAAAATAAACGCGTGGTAGCACTTGACCTTACCGGCATGGTTGCAGGTGCTAAGTACCGCGGTGACTTTGAAGAACGCATTAAAAATGCTATAGATGAAGTAACCGAATCGGATGACGTAATACTTTTTATTGATGAAATTCATACTATTGTCGGTGCTGGCTCGTCGGCTGACGGCTCAATTGATGCTGCCAATATTTTAAAACCGTCATTAGCACGAGGTGAACTTCAGGTGATTGGGGCGACCACGCTTGACGAATATCGTAAAAACATTGAAAAAGATGCTGCGTTAGAGCGTAGATTTCAACCTGTCGTTGTGGGTGAACCATCAGAAGAAGATGCAATTTTGATTTTAAAGGGTATTCGTGAGAATTACGAGCAACACCACAAAGTTAAAATTACCGATGAAGCAATCGAGTCGGCTGTAAAGTTGTCGGCAAGATATATTTCTGACCGTTTTTTACCCGATAAAGCAATAGATTTAATTGATGAAGCATCTTCAAAATTGAGGCTCTGTGTATCAACTGCTCCTGACGATGTAAAAACATTGGAACAGGAACTTAAAGATACTACCGAGCAGAAAGAAAAAGCAATTTTAGAGCAGAAATTTGAACAGGCTGCAAAACTCAGAGATAAAGAAAGAGAGATTGCCGAAAAATTAGAGAGTGAAAAAACTGAGTGGTCAAAAACAAGTAAAGGTTATTCCGGTGAAGTGACTGCAGAGTGCATTGCTGACCTTATATCGACTGTTACCGGTATCCCTGTAAGCCAACTTACAGAGGAGGAAAGCGATAGATTGCTTAAGTTAGAGAAAGTTTTGCACGAGCGAATAATTGGTCAGGAAAAGGCTGTTGCTTCGGTTGCAAAGGCAATCAGACGTGGCAGAGTTGGACTTAAAGACCCGAATAGACCTATTGGCTCTTTTATCTTCTTAGGTCCTACAGGCGTCGGAAAAACCGAACTGTGTAAGGCTTTGGCTGAGGCTATGTTTGGTAGCGAAAATGCAATTATAAGGCTCGATATGTCGGAATACATGGAAAAGCATACTGTCTCAAGGCTTATAGGTTCTCCGCCGGGATACGTCGGTTTTGAGGATGGTGGACAACTGACCGAAAAAATCAGACGTTCACCATATTCGGTTGTTTTGTTCGATGAAATTGAAAAAGCGCATCCCGATGTTTTTAACATTCTCTTACAGATTTTAGATGACGGAAGACTTACCGATGCTAAAGGTCGCACCGTAAACTTTAAAAACACCGTAATCATCATGACCTCTAACGTAGGTGCGAGACATCTTACCGAAAAGCAAAAATTATTGGGCTTTGCCGGTGATGTTACAGCTGATGAAAGTGTTTTGAAAGAGCGTGTATTAGATGAACTCAAAAAGACATTCCGTCCGGAATTTTTAAACAGAGTTGATGATGTTATCGTATTTAACAAACTCACTGAGTCTGAGATTATGGATATAGCAAAACTAATGCTTGAAAATCTAAAATTACGTCTTAGAAATCTTAATATTGAACTTTCTTTTGACGATAGTGCCGTAAAGCAGATTTCAAGTAAAGGTTTTGACCCTATATACGGTGCAAGACCTTTAAGACGTGAGATTCAAACCAGCATTGAGGATGCCTTGAGTGAAAAAATACTGGATTTGTCTATTAAAAACGGCGACCGTGTTGTTTGTCGATTTTCAGACGGCGATTTTACCTTTACAGTTGAATAATTCCCTCGGGACAAACTGCAAACCATCTTCATACTATGTATGGAGGTGGTTTTGTGATATCAGTTATGATTCTTGAGGGGGTTTATGAGTACAATGACCCTGTGAGTTTAGAATTTCATGATATATATGTCCCGCTGCTTTTAAGTATTCTGCGCTGTAAACGTATAAAATGCCAGACGGTTGATATTAAAGGTTTAGCGGCAAGATATAAAATTACGGGAGGAAATAGGGAAAGCATAATTTATGCACCAAAATTTGAAAAGCAACACGAAAACACAAGCGTTTCGTTTATCTATTGTGATTCTATAACATCAATAAGTCCGTCATTCAGGGTTTCGTCGCTTATCAGAAATTATCGTTCGAGCCTTAGTGAAAGTGACATTGTTTTTGTCGAGCAATTAAAGGATAATGATGAACTTAAAAATTTTGCTCCGATTATAGTTGATAACATTAAAATACCAAACAATCTTGACTTAATGACAGATAATTCTTATCTTTATATGCTTGGCAATACAACTGCCGACGGCATTTGCCGTTACTTTGGTCTTGATGTTGAATAATTTTATAAAAATTTCAAAATTTTATACAATATATAGTTATTTTAGTTGAATTGTGGCTAATGAAGTGCTATAATAATAATGTATCTTTATAACCTTTTGAGGAAAACTATCAACATATTGTTTTTGAAAGGAAAATGTTGATGTTTTTTCAAGGTGAATTTAATTCAAATGATGGCGATGAAAACAAAAATCGTAGTGAAGAAAACGATAGGTGGCAACAGATTTGCGATAGCGGAACTGTTACTGCCGATGGCGGTAAACACATAATTCATTGCCTTACCGTAATCGGTCAGATTGAAGGTCACGGTGTTTTGCCGTCCGATACAAAATCAACAAAATATGAGCATGTTATTCCGCAACTTATTGCCGTTGAGGACGACCCTAAAATTGAGGGAATGTTGATTGTACTCAATACTGTTGGCGGTGATGTGGAAGCAGGTCTTGCGTTGGCAGAGTTGATTTCGGGCATGAGTAAACCTACAGTTTCGCTTGTGTTAGGTGGCGGCCATTCAATAGGTGTGCCGCTTGCAGTTTCGGCAAAATGTTCGTTTATTGTGCCATCTGCTACGATGACGGTGCATCCTGTAAGGACAAACGGCCTTGTTTTAGGTGTTCCGCAAACACTTAACTATTTTGAACGTATACAAAAGCGAATAACTGATTTTGTTGTTAAAAATTCTTCGATTTCCTCGGAAAAGTTTTCCGAACTTATGCTTAACACTGACGAACTTGCTACCGACATGGGCACCGTGCTTGACGGTCAAATGGCGGTTGATGTTGGACTTATTGACAAACTTGGCAGTCTTTCCGATGTTATCGGTGAGTTATATAGGATGATTGAAAACCGGTGACAATTGTCACCCTACATAAATTTATAGGATGGTATAAAAATGGCTAAGAAAAAGAATACAAAAGCATCATCAAAATCTAAAGCGCAAAACAAAAAAGTGCAAAGGGATGAATCATCTAAAAAGCAGATTGCCGCGGTTGTAATGTTTGCTGTATCTGTACTTTTGTTTTTGGCGGCAATTATTAAGGGCGAAGGCGGATGGCTTGCGTTACATAATGCGATAATGGGATTTTTCGGTTGCTTTGGTTACACAGCACCTGCTTTGCTTTGCGTAGCCTCGGTTTATCTCGCACTCGACCGTTTGCATGGCAAGGTACTTGTCCGAATTGTTGAAGCCGTTATTTTGCTTTTGTTAGTAGGCGGTTTTGTACATATTTTGCTGGTCGCTCCTAATAGTGATTCTTTTGCCAATGCTTCGGTTAATGCATGGTATAAGGGTAATCATGCTACAGGTGTTTTTGGTGCATTGTTTGGGTTCCCGCTTTATGCTATGCTTGGCAATCCCGGTGCTTGGATTGTTTGTTTATTATTGATTTTTGTAACTCTTATGCTTATGACCGGTACTACTCTTATCGGATTTTTCAAGGCTGTAAGTCGTCCCGTGCGTGAGATTGAGCGTGTTACCGAATCGGCTTTTGAGAATCGTCGTAAGAATATTAACGTTGATATCGCACTTGACGGTGACGAGGATGAGGATAACAGCGATATTATCTCGATTGAAGATAAGCAGAAAAATGTTGTTTCTCAATATCGTGAACTTGATAAGGATGCTCCTATTGAAGATATCAGTTCAACATCTAAGCCTAAGTCTGTTTATGCTAAAACCGCTAAAGCGATTTCTAAACGTGCTAACGAGGATATGAATGCGTCTGATGAAGAAAAAGACCCAACTATCCTTGATATTGTAAATAATGTTAATGCTGATGCAGACGAAAAAAGCGGTAAAATTGAGTTTCAGGTGCCTGAAGGAAGTGCGATTTCGGTTGACACTAAGGTTAATGAATATCGTTATCCGCCCGTTTCTCTTTTGGCAGAACCTATTCCCGAAAATTCTAAAAATATTACTGCCGAACTTGAAAATACTGCAACAAGGCTTGTTGATACGCTAAGAAGTTTCGGTGTTGAGTCAAGAATTATTAATATAAGTCGTGGTCCTTCGGTTACACGTTATGAACTTCAACCTGCTGCCGGTGTTAAAATCAGTAAGATTACTAATCTTGCAGACGATATAGCACTTAATCTTGCAACTGCCGGTGTTCGTATTGAGGCTCCTATTCCTAATAAACCTGCGGTTGGTATCGAGGTTCCCAATAAGAATAACAGTATAGTTAATATTCGTGAAATTATTGATTCTCAGGCGTTCTCCAATTCTAAGAGTAAGATATCTGTTACTTTGGGTCGTGACATTTCGGGCGAACAGAGGGTTACCGATATCGCAAAAATGCCTCACGGACTTATTGCCGGCGCAACCGGTTCGGGTAAATCTGTTTGCATTAACTCAATTATTATGAGTGTCCTCTTTAAAGCAACTCCTGAGGAAGTAAAACTTCTGCTTATTGACCCCAAGGTTGTAGAACTCGGTATTTATAACGGTATTCCTCATTTGATTGTCCCTGTTGTTACCGACCCAAGAAAGGCGGCAGGTGCACTTGGTTGGGCTGTTATGGAAATGGAAAAACGTTATAAACTTTTTGCCGAAAACGATGTTAGAAACCTTACGGGATTTAATGAACTTGCCGAAAAAAGGGAAGACCTTGTTAAAATGCCTCAAATTGTTATTATAATCGATGAACTTGCTGACCTTATGATGACATCACCGCACGAAGTTGAGGATTCTATTTGTCGTATTGCCCAAAAAGCACGTGCTGCAGGTATGCATTTAATAGTTGCAACTCAGCGTCCGTCGGTTGATGTAGTAACCGGTCTTATTAAGGCAAATATTCCTACCCGAATTGCGTTTGCAGTTGCATCACAGGTTGACAGTAAGACAATTATTGATATTGGTGGAGCCGAAAAACTTATGGGTAGGGGAGATATGCTTTTCTTCCCGACAGGTGCCATTAAACCTGAGCGAATTCAGGGTTGCTTTGTTAGTGATGCTGAGGTAGAAAAGGTTGTAAATTACTTAAAATCGGATTATAAAACGGAATATGACGAAGAAGTTGCACTTGAAATTGAGCGTCAGTCTGCTAAAGAAAAGGCTGCTAAAAGCGGTTTACCTGAAGATGCTGTTGACGATGACGGCGACCCGATGCTTAACGAGGCAATTGAACTTGTAGTTGAATTGGGACAAGCGTCTACTTCGCTTTTGCAGAGAAAGATGCGTCTTGGTTATGCTCGTGCAGCAAGGGTAATCGACCAAATGGAAGAACGAGGAGTAATTGGACCTTCTGAAGGTGCTAAGCCCCGTCAGGTATTGATTACTAAAGAACAGTTGCTTGAAATGAAAGCGGGTAGTTAACGGTGGATAACGGTTTTCTTCCTATAAGTAATTCTGAAATGAAGGACAGAGGATGGGATAGTGTTGATTTCGTTGTTGTGACGGGCGACGCTTATGTAGACCATCCGTCCTTCGGCACAACCATTATAGCCCGTGTTTTGGAAAACGAGGGCTTTAAAGTAGGCATAATTGCGCAGCCTGATTGGAAAAACGAAAACAGTATTAAAGTTTTTGGAAAACCTAAATATGCTTTTATGGTTGGTGGCGGCAATATCGATTCAATGGTGGCTCACTATACCGCCGCAAAAAGAAAACGCAGTGAGGATATGTATTCTCCGGGTGGTGTTTCGGGTAAACGACCCGACCGTGCTACCGTTGTATATTCAAAACTCATACGTAAAGTCTACGGTGATGTGCCTATTGTAATCGGCGGTATTGAGGCCTCTTTGCGACGCTTTGCTCATTATGATTACTGGTCGGATTCGGTTTTGCCGTCAATTCTTGTTGATAGCACTGCCGACCTTTTGTCGTTTGGAATGGGTGAGTTGCAGACGGTTGAAATTGCAAACCGATTAAAAAACGGTGAGGATATCAAGACTATTACCGATATTGACGGCACTTCGTTTATTACTGATAATGTTGAGGGTATTAATGCAGTATCTGTTCCGTCGTTTGAACTTGTTAGCGAGTCTAAACGACAGTATGCTATTGCTTGCAGAATTGAATATGATGAACAAGATGCCGTTCGTGGTAAGCGAATTGTGCAAAAACACGGCAACCGTTATGTAGTGCAAAACAAACCAATGAGGCAACTTACTACGGCTGAACTGGATTTGGTTTTTGAATTGCCTTATAAGAGGTATTATCATCCATCGTATGAGGTTTTAGGCGGTATACCGGCTATTAAAGAGGTTGAGTTTTCGATTACACATAATCGTGGATGTTTCGGGGCATGCAATTTCTGTTCTATTGCATATCATCAAGGCAGACAAATAGCGGTCAGAAGTAAGGAATCTGTTTTAAAAGAGGCTAAACTTTTAACAAAAAGCCCTCATTTTAAGGGCTATATTCACGATGTTGGTGGACCTACTGCCAATTTCCGTCATGTGTCCTGCGAGCAACAATTAAAAAACGGGCTTTGCAAGGGTAAAAAGTGTTTGGCGCCAACTGTTTGTAAAAATTTAGTTGCCGACCACAGCGATTATCTCTCTTTACTTAGAGAAATCAGAAAATTAGATGGTGTTAAAAAGGTATTTATCCGTTCTGGTATTAGGTTTGATTATCTTTTGGCTGATGAGTCTGACTTATTTTTCAAAGAACTTGTTCAATATCATGTCAGCGGTCAATTAAAGGTAGCACCCGAGCATTGTTCGGATTTTGTGCTTGATAAAATGGGCAAACCGCATATAGAAACGTATCGTAGGTTTGTTAACAAGTTTTACAAAATCACAAAACAAATTGGTAAAGAACAATATTTAGTTCCATACTTAATGTCAAGCCATCCCGGATGCAGACTTACAGATGCCATTGATTTGGCTTTGTTCTTAAAACAAAATAAGATGCGTCCTGAACAGGTGCAGGATTTTTATCCAACACCGGGTACAATATCAACCTGTATGTATTATACTGAACTTGACCCATACACTTTAGAGCCGGTTTTTGTTCCCAAAACACCTCAACAAAAGGCTGAGCAAAGGGCTTTGTTGCAGTATTTTAAACCTCAGAATCGTGAAATCGTGTTAAAAGCATTGAAAAATGCAGGCAGAACCGAACTTATAGGTACAGGTGATAATTGCCTTATTAATGCTCCTCAGTTTAATAATAAAATTAGTTCCTACAATAAATCTAAGAGCCAAAAATCAAGTGTTAAAACTCAAAAAAGACCATTTAAGGCCAAGGGTAAGTGGGATGGCAAAAAATAAAAGTCATTCCGTTTTTTGGAATGACTTTATTTAGTGACGCGATAACTTAATCTGCGCCTCTTGCCATGGGCATATCACTGTCACCGGCCTCGGTTGTATCGCGGAAGAGAAGCGAGATGCACCATATACCCGCAAGAGCTACCAATGTGTAGACGATACGGCTTAAAATTGCATCCTGCCCGCCAAAGAGCCATGCTACGAGGTCGAATTGGAAAAGACCGATACTGCCCCAGTTAAGACCGCCAATGATTAATAGTGTAAGGCATAATTTATCAAACATTTTATCAACTCCTTTTCCGTTAATATTTTTGACCTTTTTTAATTAAATATTCAAAGGATTTTTTTATGAAAAAGAATGACGTTTGCAAAATTGAAATTTTTGATATAACGCTTGATGGCAGCGGTGTCGGTCGACATGAAGGACTGGCAGTTTTTGTGCCGAATGCCGTAACAGGCGATGTATTAAATGTTAAAATTTTGAAGGTAAAATCAAATCTTGCATACGGTAAAATTGAGGAGATTATTAAACCGTCAAACCTTAGATGTAATTCCGATTGTTTAGTGTCTTCAAAATGCGGCGGTTGTTCTTTTAGGCATATTAATTATTCTGATGAACTTAATTTAAAAGAAAATACCGTAAAAAATAATTTTAAAAGAATAGCGGGTTTTGAGCCGTTTAATGAACCGATTTTTAGCGGTGAACCTGAGCGATATCGCAATAAAGCGCAGTATCCTGTAGCAATAATAAACGGCGAGCCAGAGGTTGGTTTTTACTCAAATCATACCCATAGATTAGTACCTTGTGATGATTGTAAGTTACAACCGGCAGAATTTTCACAAATATCTGAAATTTTGTTAGATTTTATTAAAAAATATAACATCAGTGTTTATGACGAAACTTCGCAAAAGGGACTTGTTCGTCATTTGTATTTACGTAAAGCCGTGAACACAGGGGAGATTATGGTTTGTCTTGTTATTAACGGTAAAGAGTTACCAAAAAGCACTGAGTTTTGTGATATGCTTAAAAGTAGTGTTAAAAATATTACTTCAATTATGCTGAATTTTAATTTAAAAAACACTAATGTCGTGCTTGGCGATAAGTTTGATACACTTTTTGGCAAAGACCACATTACCGATATTCTTTGCGGCGTAAGGGTTAAAATTTCGCCCATGTCTTTTTATCAGGTTAATCATTTTGTCGCCGAAAAACTATATGAAAAAGCGGCAGAATTTGCTGAACCTGACGGCAAAACGGTGATTGACCTTTACTGCGGCGCGGGAACTATTGGCTTATCATTAGCAAAAAAAGCAAAGAAAATCTATGGCATTGAGATAGTGCCTAAAGCGATTGAAGATGCTAAGTTTAATGCTCAACTGAACAAAATAGATAATGCAGAATTTTACTGCGGAGATGCTGCTTTTGCCGCAAATGAGTTAGAACAAAAGGGCATAAAACCCGATGTTGTTATACTTGACCCACCGCGAAAGGGTTGCAGTTTAGATTTAATTAAAACTGTTTGTAACGGTTTTTCACCCGAAAGGGTTGTGTATGTTTCTTGCGATTCGGCAACATTATCACGAGATTGTAAGTATTTTAAAGAACTTGGATATGAAACCTTAAGATATGCAACTTTTGATATGTTTCCTCGTACCGGTCATGTTGAAACGGTAGCATTATTGAGTCGAAAATAGATTTAATTTTACTTTTCGCAACACAAAAGAAAGGATATTTTTAATGAAAAGAAATGTAGGCTTGGATATTTTAAAATTTATTTGTTCATTTATGGTTATTTGTATACATATTCGTTTTCCTGAACCTTTAGGGTCTATTTTCACGCCGATAACCCGAATGGCTGTTCCGATATTCTTTATGATTACCGGTTATTTCTATTCATCAACAAAAGAAAAATGCGGAGAATTAAAACAAATAAAAAAGATTGGCGTTATTTTTGTGGTCTCAAATGCTATTTTCTTTTTGTATTCATTGTGTAAGAATTTTCTGCAGGGAAATACACTCTCAGAATATTGCATCAATACGTTTAATTTAAAAGATTTGCTTAAATTTTCTCTTTTAAATGAATCACCGTTTGGGACACACCTTTGGTATTTAGGCGCAATTTTATATGTTTTAATAATTGTTTTTCTTTTCGAAAAAAACTGGGACAGAAAAAAATTATATCCCATCATTCCTGTGTTATTATTGGTAGATTTAGTGTTTGGTAAATATTCTTTATTGATTTTAGGCAGGGAGTTCCCTTATGCGCTGGTAAGAAATTTCCTCTTCGTTGGATTGCCTTATTTTTTAATTGGCGATTTGCTAAACAACGTTAAACCAAAATTTAAAACCCGCAGTTCATTTTTGTTAACAATTCTATTTGCTTTAACAACATTAATAGAATCGTTCGTTATTAATAAACTTAACATGAATGTTGCGAGAGATCATTATATAAGTACAACATTTTTGGCTGTATTTGCGTTTTTGTGTGCATTGAACAGTGAGTGTACTGATAATAATTGGTTTTTAAAGAAGGTTAGTTTTATCGGAAGAAAATTGACCTTGTACATTTATATTATTCATCCTATATTTATTTTCATCTTACGAAAAGCAATATCGGTATTTATCCATAATGAGTCGTTGGAATTGGTTATTGGATATATGTGCCCGTTTGTTGTATTTGCTATTTCAATTCTTTCTGCTTGGATTTTCGATACTTTGGTTAAAAAGGTTAAAAAACAACCGACAAAATTATAAATACAATATAAGGGGAGTTTATTATGAAAAAACATAAGGCACTAAAAATTATTGGTATTATTCTGGCTGTTCTGGTGGTATTTTTTACTGTTATTAATGTAATTCCGCCAAAAGAAAACGTCGAGAATAACCCGTTTGTTGTTAAGAAGGGTGAGTTGCCGCTTATTGCTGCTCACAGAGGCGGTGCAATTAATAATCCCGAAAACACTATGCTTGCTTTCCGCGAGGCGGTTGCTACTATTGGTGTTGACATAATTGAAAGCGACCTTTATTTAACAAAAGACGGATATCTTGTTTATAACCATGACGATTACATCGACGAAACTTCTAATGTGAACGGTGATATTTCGCTTGATGAGGTTAAAAAACTTTGTGAAAACAAAGAAAACCGTCATTATATTAGCGATATGACCTTGGCAGAACTTGAAACCTATAATTTTGGTTATTACTTTGAAAACCAAGACGGTAACCGTATTTATAAAGATGAAACCGATATTGTGGGTAAAGGTTTGCAGATTGCTACGGTTGATAAGTTGTTTGAGGAGTTTTACGAGTCTAATCCTGACCTTATGTTTATTGTTGAGATTAAAAACGATGGTGAAAAAGGCTTTAAGGCTTGCGAAATTTTAAACGAAACACTTGATAAATATCCTAAATATAAAGAGCAGATTGTTGTTGGTACTTTCCACGATGAAATTGAGCAGGAGTTAAAATCAAAGTACCCTGAGTTGCTTCGCGGTGCACCGACCGGTACGGCTGCTAAGTTTATTTTAACACAGTTTTTAGGAGTAAATATCTTTGACAGCAGTGATTTTGCTTGTTTGCAAATCCCTATGAGTTATGATTTAGGAATTGAATTGCATCTTGATAAAAAGACAATTATTAACCGTGCTCATCGCAGAAATATTGCTGTTCAGTATTGGACAATAAACGATGCAGATGAAATGCGTGAACTTATTGAACTTGGTTGTGACTGTATTATGACCGACGACCCTGTATTGCTTAAAAGCGTGTTGGAAGAGTATAAATAAGGGGATAATTAATGTTTATTCGTAAAGCAGTATTGGGCGACTTAGAACGTATACTCGAAATTTATTCATATGCGAGAATTTTGATGGCACAAAACGGCAATCCTACGCAGTGGGGAACCGCTTATCCGTATGAACATCTTTTAATAGAAGATATTGGTTTGGGTAGGCTTTATGTTGCTGTTGAAAGCGAAATAGAGGGCGTTTTTCTTATGGAATCGGGTCCTGATGAAACCTATATTGAAATAGATGGTGAGTGGCTTAATTCAGATGAATATTACGTAATTCATCGAATAGCGTCTTCAGGGCGTGTGAAAGGTGTTTTGAAAACGGCGGTTGATTATTGCCTGCAGTTTTGTAAAAACATTAAAATTGATACTCATGAAGACAACAAACCTATGCAAAAAGCGCTTGAAAAGTTAGGCTTTAAGCGATGCGGAACTATATATGTATATGCCGATTGGGAGGGCAGGTCACCAAGGATTGCATATCAGTTATCGGATTAAATTTTTGAAAGGAGACTGTTATGACCGACGAAAGACTTAAAACTTTACGTGAAAAGTCGATGAAATTACCTCTTTTGCCGGGTGTTTATATCATGCGTGCAAAATCGGGTGAGATTATTTATGTCGGTAAGGCAAAAAAACTAAAATCTCGTGTTTCGCAGTATTTTGGAAGTGGAAATCAGCATAGTGAAAAAGTAAGACGAATGGTATCAAATGTCAACGATTTTGAGTATATCATTTGTGATACAGAGTTTGAGGCTTTAGTGCTTGAATGTTCGCTTATAAAGCAGTATCAGCCTAAATATAATATACTTTTAAAAGACGATAAAGGGTACCATTATATTAAAATTACAAAGGGTGATTGGCCGCAAATTTCTGCTTCTTTTGATAATGAGGATAAAAATGCTGAGTATTTAGGCCCCTTTGTTTCAGGATTTGTTGTTAAGCAGACGATTGACGAGGTTAAAAAAATCTTTCGTTTGCCTCATTGTAATAAATCGTTTCCTCAGTGTATTGATAAAAAATCCAGACCTTGTCTTAATTTTCACATAAAAAATTGTTCTGCACCGTGTAACGGTAAAATTTCTGCTGCCGAATACCGTGAAACCGTAAAGCAAGCGGTTGATTTTTTAAAAGGCGATGTTACTAAGTCTATTTCTCAAATGCGCGAGGAAATGCAGGATGCTTCTGAAAATCTTGAATTTGAGAAGGCTGCAAAACTTCGTGACAGAATAAATGCAGTTGAAAAAATCAGAGAGCGTCAAAAGATATACAGTTCTGTTTATAAAAGGCAGGATGTAATTGCTTTGGCTGACAGTAATGAGGCTGCCTGTTTTGAAGTATTTGTATTTGATGATGGCAGGCTTTGTGACCGTGAAGAATTTTTGATTGATTCGGTTGACAGTTTAAGTTCAGCGAGAAGTGAGTTTTTGAGGAGATATTATACTCTTCGTGAAAACATACCGCCAAGAGTTACGGTTGACGGTGAGGTTGAAGATAGGGAACTTTTAGAGAAGTGGCTAAGTGAAAAGCGAGGTACAAACGTAGTTGTCCATGTTCCTGAGCGTGGTGAACAGGAGCATCTTGTTACCATGTGCCGTAATAATGCTTCGGAGCGTCTTGCACAGCATTTGGGCAGACACATCGGTCAAACCGCAGGGCTTGACGAATTGGCAAGGTTGTTAGGACTTTCTAAACCTCCCAAATTTATTGAATCATACGATATATCCAACACCGCAGGCGAGGATAATGTAGCAGGTATGGTGGTTTTTAAAGACGGAAAACCGTATAAGCATGATTACAAAAAGTTTAAAATAAAGAGTTTTAGCGGTCAGGATGATTTTCGCTCGATGGCTGAAGTGATTGAACGAAGGTTTTTAGAGTATAAAAATGCCGAAACCGATGAAGGCTTCGGCAGATTACCCGATTTAATCTTACTTGACGGCGGAAAAGGTCAACTGTCGGCTGTGACTAAAGTTTTGCAAAGGCTGTCTATTAACGTACCTGTTTTTGGTATGGTTAAAGACTCTAAGCATAAAACAAGGGCGGTTACATCGTCCGGTGGGGAAATTGCCATAAAGTCAAATCGCAGTGTTTATACGCTTGTGTCAGACATTCAGGAAGAAGTTCACCGTTTTAGTGTAGGTTATCACCGAAAATCAAGGGGCAAAAATACATTGCAACTTAAACTTACCGAAATTGACGGTGTAGGCGAAAAAAGAGCAAGACTCTTACTAAACAAGTTTAAGAGTCTTGCTAAAATAGAAAATGCTACAAAAGAGGAATTATTAAACGTCGGAATCCCGCAGGATGTTGCTGACAATATTTTAAAATACTTCAGCGTTTGATTATAACACCGTTTGTAAATTCACTACCGCTGTTGTCGGGAACTAATTGTGACAGAGAATAAACGTCGGTCGCTTTGGCTTCAAAGTCAAACTCTGGGGTCGATTTAAGTGTCGCAGAACGCATAACAATGGGTATTTTGCTGATTTCTCTTGATGATTGAAGCATTATGGCACCGGTCTCATTGCAACCCAAAACACGAATATAGGGGACTGTGGCAGGAATTGTGTCAATACTCTCTTTAAGAAATGCTGATAGTATCAGTCTGCGAAGTCTTGCGTTGGTGTAGCGTTTTGTTCCGGCTGTTTGTAAAAGTTCTGCAAAATTTGAACTCATTGAAGCCGCATTGAATATTCTGTGCTCAATACCTTCGCTGGTATCGGGCGTTTTTGCTAAAATTTCGGGTGATGATGTTCTGAGATAAGCAATAATTGCTTTTTCGAGTGATGCAACATCCGAAATTTTTCCTTTTTCATATTCATCAAGCAATATGTCAAATGCTTTGTGTGGCATATAACTTTCAGCTTCGTCTATATTGTTGTTTTTTATCATTTCTCTAATACTGCTTGCTGAACAGTATCCGTCGGCTTTTAATATGTCATTGTGACCTACGGCAATCCTTTTAACTGCCAAAAAACGCATCTTTGAGTTAATATTTTTTGCTGCGCTGATGTATTCGATTGCCAGTGTATCGTTTGGATTACGCAATAATTCACCGTTACCGCATAATTCTTCGGCGGAAAGTTCACGTGCTTTTGCAAGAGGAAGACCTGTTGATAAGTATGCCTTAACTTTTTGTTCAAACTCTTTGGAACGAACGCAATAGACGGTTTGCATTATTCTTGTAATGTCGCCGCATTCACTGCCGAAACAAAGCGTGTCTACTCCCAGATTTTCGGCAATATATACTGCGCCTAATGCAAATTTTTGAGCAGTTGCCATTGCCCAATAAGTTGGTATTTCTGCAACAAGGTCAAAACCGCACTCTAAAGCCTGATTAGCACGTGCAAATTTTGAAATAACTGCGGTGTCGCCACGTTGTACCCAGTTGCCGCTCATTATGGCAACGACACAGTCTGCACCGTTCTCGCGTGCTTTATCGGCTATATATTTATGACCGTTGTGAAACGGGTTAAATTCTGAAATAATAGCGGTTGTTTTCATAATATCACTTTCTTTCAATAATCACTTGCAAAATATGTTATTTTGTTGTATTATATTTATTTGTAAAGTATTTATTACTATTTTACTTTAATTCGGCGCGAATTGCAATACAATTAGTGCCAAGGAGGAATAAAAATGAAAATTCTCGTAGTAAACGCAGGTAGTTCGTCACTCAAATATCAGTTGATTGATATGGACAATGAGCAGGTTATCGCAAAAGGTCTTTGTGATAAGATAGGTCTTGATGACAGTAATGTAAAGCATAAAGCATTTGACGGCAGAGAATATGTAGCAGAGGTTAAGATGCCTACTCATTCTGAGGCTTTTGAAACCTTGATGTTTGCTTTGTCTGAAAGTGATGCTAAAGTTATTAATTCACCTGATGAAATCGGTGCAATTGGTCACCGTGTTGTTCACGGCGGTACTTATTTTGATAAATCTTGCCTTGTTGATGACGATGTTGCCGAAAAGGTTGAAGAACTTAAAGAGTTGGCTCCTTTGCACAATCATCCTCATTATCTCGGTATTGTTGCTTGTACCAAAACATTTGGTAAAGAAGTTCCTCAGGTTGTTGTGTTTGACACTGCTTTCCATCAGACAATGCCCGAAAAGGCTTATATTTTCGGCCTTCCTTACGAGTATTTTGAAAAATATGCTGTTCGCCGTTACGGTGCACACGGTACTTCGCATAAGTACGTTAGTGAGCGTTGCGCAGCCATTATGGGCAGAGCGGGCGATAAGGACCTCAAGATTGTTACCTGCCATATAGGTAACGGTGCTTCCATTACCGCTGTTAAGGGTGGTGAATGTATCGACACTTCTATGGGCTTTACTCCGCTTGATGGCTTTATTATGGGTACACGTTCAGGCGGTGTTGACCCTTCGGCTCTTACATATATTGCTAATAAAGAAAATCTTACTCCCGACCAACTTTCAGATATCTGTAATAAAAAATCCGGTTTGCTTGGTATTTCGGGTGTTTCAAGTGATAACCGTGACGTTTCGGCTGCTGCTGCAGAAGGTAATCACAGAGCTGCTTTGGCAAACGAGATTCAAAGATATCAGATTGCTAAATTTGTAGGCTCTTACATTGCCGCTATGGATGGTGCTGATGCTATCGTTTTCACTGCAGGCATCGGTGAGAATGACCCTGTTTTGCGTAGTGAGGTTTGCAAACACTTCTCTTATATGGGCGTTAAGATTGACCAAGAAAAGAACAAGATTCGCGGTGAAGAGGTAGAAATTTCAACACCCGATTCGGCTGTTAAGGTTTATGTAATCCCCACCAATGAGGAACTTGCAATAGCCAAGGATACACTTGCCATTGTAGAAGGTCTTAAATAATTACTTTGAGGTATTATATGAAAAATATTATTTTAAGTGGAAAATTTGATAGTTATTTTGAAACACTTTACGGTGACGTTGAGTTTGCAAAAAACAGATATGCTGCTGCCGTTGATAAGTTTTATGAGATTTACGGCAAACAGGATGTTCGTCTTTTCAGTGCTCCGGGACGTACTGAGGTTGGTGGTAACCATACCGACCATCAGCATGGTTGCGTTTTGGCAGGTAGCGTAAATCTTGACGTTATTGCTGTTGTTGCTCCCACTTTTGACGGCACTGTCAGGGTGAAATCTGAAGGTTATGACGAGGATGTTTTCAATATATCCGACCTTAATGTTAACGAGAAAGAATTTGGCATGGCAATATCGCTTATCCGCGGTATGTGTGGCGAGTTTAAAAAGGACGGTTATAACATAGGCGGTTTTGTTGCTTACACAACGTCTAATGTTCTTAAAGGCTCGGGACTTTCGTCATCTGCCGCTTTTGAGGTGCTTATTGGTAATATTTTAAGCGGTCTTTACAACGACGGTAAGGTTGACGCTGTTGAGATTGCCAAAATTGCACAGAGAGCAGAGAATATTTATTTTGGCAAGCCTTGTGGTCTTATGGACCAAATGGCAAGTTCGGTTGGTGGGTTTGTAGGTATTGATTTTAACGACCCGTCTAAGCCCGTTATTGAAAAGGTTTCGTTTGATATTGCAGCGCACGGTCATAAACTTGTTATTGTTAATACCGGTGGTAACCATGCAGATTTAACCGGTGATTATGCTGACATTACTATTGAGTGTAAAAAGGTTTCTGAATATTTCGGTAAGCAGTATCTTCGTGATGTATGTGTTGATACTTTCTATTCTTCTCTTGCCGATTTAAGAGCAAAAGTAGGGGACAGAGCCGTTCTTCGTGCTATTCACTTCTTTAACGATAACAAGCGTGCAGTTGATGAGAAAAATGCACTTAAAGAAGGCAAGTTCCAAGAGTTTTTGGCAATATCTAAAGATTCCGGAAATTCATCGTTTAAATACTTGCAGAACGTTTATTCGCCTTCTAATCCTTTTGAACAAGGTCTGTCTTTAGCATTAGCACTTGCTGAAAAGGTATTAAAAGATAGGGGAGCATATCGTGTTCACGGTGGCGGTTTTGCCGGTACTATTCAAGCTTTTGTACCCGACGATTTGCTTAATGAGTATCTTTCTACAATGCAAGGTGTGTTTGGTCAAGATGCTTGTTATGTGCTTAATATTCGTCCTGTTGGCGGTACCGAAATTAAGTAAAATTATTATTTTAAGTTTAAACGCCCGAAATTTATGTTTCGGGTGTTTTTTTAGTGAAAAATATAACAAAATACTGTTAATTAGTGTTGAATTATCTAAATAATTGTAGTATAATATTTGCATTAATAAATTATTAACTGTTCAAGGAGTATTTTAATGTTAGATATATCGTTTCTTTCAGTTCCTGATTTAGGTGTTTCAGGCAATTTGAGTGAATACGGCGGAATGGTAACAATTAGCGGTTTCCTAATTGTTTTTATGATGCTCATTTTATTGGTAGGATTAATATGGGCATTCGGTGCTATTATGGTCGGTTCCAGCAAAAATAAAGCCAATAAAACACCCGCTCCTAAAAAAGAAACACCCAAAAAGGTTAAACCTACTAAAAAACCTGAGCCGGTTAAACAGATGACTGTTTCTAATAACGACGAGGATGAGATTGTTGCTGCTATTTCGGCAGCAGTTGCTATGATGTATGAAGGTACAGGTGTTAAACCTGTTATCCGTTCTATAAGACCTGCTTTTTCGGCAAGAAGTGCATGGAAAGCCGCAGGTATTGCTAATAACACACGTCCTTTTTAACTTGAGGGGTATTTAAAATGGGTATTTTTCAAACGATTATTGATATTTTAAATTCATCGGGTTTTGTGGCATTTTTCTCAGGCGACGGTTGGAAAAACGCTGTCATGATAGGCGTATCGTGTCTTTTGCTTTTATTGGCAATCCATCCGAAGTTTCAGTTTGAACCGCTTTTGCTCTTGCCGATTGCTTTTGGCATGTTGCTTGCAAACCTTCCTAACGCAGGAATTTATCATCCTGAAATTTGGGCAACACCTGAGGTAACTGAAGGAATTGCACAAACCTTTGAATATTGGAATTATGACGGTAACACCTTTCACATACTTGCAGGCAAGGTGCTTCAGCACGGAGGTCTGCTTGACATTTTGTACTTAGGCGTTAAATTGGGTATTTATCCACCGCTTATTTTCCTTGGCGTTGGTGCTATGACTGACTTTGGTCCGCTTATTGCTAACCCAAAAAGTTTCCTTTTAGGTGCTGCAGCTCAGCTTGGTATTTTTGCAGCATTTATTGGTGCTTTGGTACTTGGTATGAGTCCTCAGGAAGCTGGTTCTATCGGTATTATAGGTGGTGCTGATGGCCCTACTGCCATTTTTGTAACGTCAAAACTTGCGCCTAATATTTTAGGCCCGATTGCCGTTGCTGCTTATTCTTATATGGCACTTGTTCCGATTATTCAGCCACCAATTATGCGCTTACTTACAACTAAAAAAGAGCGTTCGGTAAAGATGGAACAACTTAGAAATGTTTCTAAAACAGAAAAAATTATTTTCCCAATACTTGTTACCATTGTTGTATCGTTACTCTTGCCTGATGCCGCAGTACTTGTAGGTATGCTTATGCTCGGTAATTTGTTTAAAGAGTCGGGTGTTGTCGATCGTCTTGGTAAAACTGCTCAGAACGAACTTATGAATATTGTAGTTATATTCTTGGGTCTTACTGTCGGTGCTACTACTAACGGTGCAACCTTCCTGACATTCGATACATTAAAGATTATTGCTATGGGTCTTTGTGCATTTGCTATCGGTACCGCAGGCGGAACATTATTTGGAAAACTGATGTATGTCATCACTAAGGGTAAAATTAATCCGCTTATCGGCGCTGCAGGCGTGTCGGCTGTTCCTATGGCAGCACGTGTGGCACAAAAGGTTGGTCGTGAGGAAAACCCGAACAACTATCTTCTTATGCATGCAATGGGACCGAATGTTGCCGGTGTTATCGGTTCTGCTGTTGCAGCAGGTGTTTTACTTAGCATACTTTAAAAATTTATATAAAAAATCCCGTGAACTTAAAACATTCACGGGATTTTTTTATTTACTTGATACAAGGTCTGACATGTTGTATAAACCGGGTTGCTTATCGCTTATGAAAACCGCCGCATTAGTAGCACCTACAGCAAAAACATTTTTTGAATATGCTGAGTGTGAAAGGGTGATAACCTCATCGGTACCGGCAAAAATTATATCATGGTCGCCGACAATATTTCCACCTCTAACAGAATGTATGCCAATTTCGTTTGTAGCACGTTTTTCACGCTTTGCCTGACGGTTGTATTCATAAGTGTACTTGCCGTCCGCAGCCTCATTTAAAGCCTCTGCAAGCATTATAGCGGTACCGCTTGGAGCGTCGATTTTTTGATTGTGATGTTTCTCAACGATTTCAATATCAAATCCGTTGCTTAAAACTTTTTGTGCGGTTTTAGCAAGTTCAACAAGCAGATTAACGCCAAGAGACATGTTGAATGTAAAGAACACCGCAACTGCTTTTGACGCCTCTTTAATGTTTTCCACATCAGCCTCTGACAAACCGGTTGTTGCTACAACAATAGGAGTTTTTGTTGTAACAGCATACTCTAAGATATTAGTAAGGCATGAAGGATGCGAAAAATCAATTATAACATCGGCTTTTTTACATTGGTTAATTGAATCATATACGGGATAATCAAAATTTTGCTTTGTGTTAATATCAACACCGGCAAAAATTTTGCAGTCGTCACGATTATTAACACAGTGAGTTACAGCAAAACCCATTTTGCCGTTGCAACCGTTAAGTATAATATTAGTCATATTTTCACTTCCATAAAATTTTAGGGGGTTAAGACCCCCTAAAAGTTATTTTATAAGACCTACGTTTATAAGTTCTTGTTTTAATGCTTCTCTTGCAGAATCGGTCATAGGTGCCAAAGGCATTCTTAAGGGACCCATATTAAGACCCATCATGTTCATTGCTTCCTTAACAGGAATAGGGTTAACATCACTAAAGAGAGCATTAATAAGACTTAAATATTTAAGTTGCATATCACGGGCTTTTTCTATATTGCCTTTCATAAACTCAGCGCATATATCGTGAGTTTCTTTAGGTAAAATATTAGAAAGCACCGAAATAACACCAATGCCACCCAAAGACATAATGGGTACAATTTGGTCATCATTTCCAGAGTACAAATCAAGGTCACCTTGGCAAAGACTCATTGTTTTAGCAACCGAAGAAATGTCACCGTTAGCCTCTTTAATAGCAACGATATTTTCATGCTTTGCAAGTTCTTTATAAGTTTCGGGCTTAATAGCAGTACCGGTACGGCTGGGAACATTATAAAGAATAATAGGTGTTTTAACACGGTCGGCAACATAGAAGTAGTGGTTGATAAGACCGTTTTGTGAAGTCTTGTTGTAGTAAGGTGTCACCATCAAAAGACCGTCTACACCGATAGACTCAGCGTGCTGAGAGAGTTGTGCAGCATACATTGTGTCGTTGCTACCTGTACCTGCAATAATAGGAACACGTTTGTCGGCAACCTTTACAGCCTCTTCAAGAACCTTGATATGCTCATCGTTGTCAAGTGTGGCAGACTCGCCTGTGGTACCACATATAACAAGTGCGTCAACTCCGCCTGCTATCTGTTCTTCAATAAGACTTCTAAATCTTGTGTAATTAACTGAGCAATCATCATTAAAAGGTGTTACAAGTGCAGTAGCGCATCCTGTAAAAATTCTTTTTTTCATAAAACAAGAACTCCTTTAATTAATCAAAATAACCCTTTGCACAGAGGAGCTCGGCAAGTAAAACTGCACCGCCGGCCGCACCTCTTAATGTGTTGTGCGAGAGGCAAACAAATTTGTAATCGTACTGAGTATCCTCACGGAGACGACCGATTGAAACAGCCATACCGCCTTCGAGGTCACGTTGTAATTTGGTTTGAGGCATATTATCCTCGCTAAAATAATGGAGGAACTGCTTGGGAGCACTGGGAAGTTCTAATTCCTGAGCAGCGCCCTTAAATTCTTGCCATTTTGCAAGAATTTGCTCTTTAGTAGGTTTCTTATTAAACCTTACAAAAACTGCGGCCATGTGACCGTCAGAAACAGGAACACGTAAACACTGTGCAGTGAAGTGAGGTTTTGAAGCGTTTACAATTTCACCGTTTTGTACTTTACCCCAAATTTTAAGAGGTTCCTGCTCGCTCTTTTCTTCTTCTCCGCCAATAAAGGGGATAACGTTGTCAACAATTTCAGGGAAGGTCTCAAATGTTTTACCTGCACCGGAAATAGCCTGATATGTGCAAACAAGAACATCTGCAACGTCAAAGTCTTTATCCAAAGGATAAATAGCGGGAACATAACTTTGAAGTGAGCAGTTTGATTTAACTGCAATAAAACCACGTTTGGTACCAAGTCGTTTTCTTTGAGACTCAATAACCTCTAAGTGGTCAGCGTTGATTTCGGGAACAACCATGGGAACGTCCTTAGTGCCTCTGTGTGCACTGTTGTTAGATACAACGGGGCACTCATGTTTGGCGTATGCTTCTTCCAACGCCTTGATTTCATCTTTTTTCATATTAACTGCACAGAAAACAAAATCGACTGCAGAAGCAATTTCTTCAATATCCTGTTCAGCATTTTTAATAATCATATTTTTCATTGACTCGGGCATAGCAGTTTTCATAGCCCAACGGTTGCCAACAGCTTCCGAGTAAGTTTTGCCGGCACTTCTTCCGCTTGCAGCAAGAACCTTTACCTCAAACCAAGGATGATTTTCGAGCAAAGTGGCAAAACGTTGACCGACCATGCCGGTAGCACCTATAATTCCAACATTGTATTTTTTCATATGTATCACCTTTAAAATAATAGTTGAATAATTGTACCCGATGCAATATAATACATTTATACATTATTTATAAATTATACATTTTTAGTGTTTGTTTGTCAAACATATTTTATGATTTATAGGCTCAATACGTGAACTTTTGGTGATATGCATGAAAAAATCTGATTTTTATTACGATTTACCGCAAAATTTAATAGCACAAACCCCCATAGAACCGCGAACAAATTCAAGATTATTGAAACTTGACCGGAAAACAGGAGAGATTTTTCACGGAAAATTTACAAATGTGTTGGATTTTTTAAATGAAGGTGACTGCCTTGTAATGAACGATACAAGGGTACTGCCTGCGCGAATTTTCGGTACACGTATTGATACAGGTTCGGTTGTTGAGTTTGTTTTGCTAAAGCAGATAAAACAAGATACCTGGGAGTGTCTTGCGGGTCCCGGTAAAAAAGCAAAACCCGGCAAGGTTTTTAAGTTTAACGATGAATTGTCACTTGAAGTTGTTGACACAACCGATGGTGGTAATCGAATAGTTAAGTTTATTTACGATGGCATTTTCTTTGATATTCTTGACCGTGTCGGCAAAATGCCATTACCACCATACATAACTGAGGAATTAGGCGATAAAGAACGGTATCAAACTGTATATTCTAAAGAACTTGGTTCAGCAGCTGCACCTACTGCAGGGCTTCATTTTACTAATGAATTTATTGAAAAAATCAAGAAAAAGGGTGTTAATATCGGATTTGTAACCTTGCACGTTGGTTTAGGTACTTTTAGACCTGTTAAGGTAGATGAAATCACCGAGCATAAAATGCATTCTGAGCACTATTTTATTCCGCAAAAAACTGCTGATTTGATAAATGAAACCAAGAAAAACGGCGGCAGGGTAATTTGTGTTGGCACTACGTCATGCAGAACACTTGAGAGCGCTGCACAAAAAGGCAAATTATGTGAGTGTAGTGACGATACTGATATTTTTATTTATCCGGGTTATGAATTTAAAGTTATGGATGGACTTATAACTAATTTTCATTTGCCTGAAAGTACACTTATAATGCTTGTAAGTGCGTTTGCAGGGTACGAAAACACAATGAACGCATATCGATGCGCTGTTGAGGAAAAATATAGATTTTTCTCTTTTGGCGACGCGATGCTTATTTTATAAGAGGTTTAATTATGTTTAAAGTTTTAAAAAAAGAAGGAACTGCTCGCCGTGGCGAGTTTAAGACTGTTCACGGCACAGTACAGACACCTGCCTTTATGAATGTTGCTACTGTGGCGGCTATTAAAGGTGCGGTTTCGGCTTATGATTTAAATGACGATTTGCATACTCAAGTTATGCTCTGCAACACCTACCATCTTCATTTAAGACCCGGTGACGAACTTATTAAAAAGTTAGGCGGTTTGCATAAATTTACCGGTTGGCAAGGCCCAATTCTTACTGATAGCGGTGGTTTTCAAGTGTTTTCGTTGGCATCACTTCGTAAGATTAATGAAGACGGTGTTACGTTTAATTCTCATATTGACGGCCGCAAGATTTTTATGGGACCTGAGGAGAGTATGAAAATTCAGTCTAATTTAGGCTCTACTATTGCTATGGCGTTTGATGAGTGTGTTGAAAATCCGGCGACGCACGAATATTCCAAGCAATCATGTGCAAGAACTACACGATGGCTCAAACGTTGCAAAGCAAAAATGGCTGAGTTAAACAAAATGGAGGATACGGTTAATCCGCACCAACTTTTGTTTGGTATTAATCAAGGTTGCACCTTTGACGATTTAAGAATTGAACACATGAAGCAAATTGCAGACTTAGACCTTGACGGTTATGCTATTGGCGGTTTGGCTGTAGGTGAACCGACAGAGGTTATGTACCATGTTATCGAACAGGTTGAACCGTTTATGCCTAATGACAAAATACGTTATCTAATGGGTGTTGGTACCCCTGCCAATATACTGGAGGGAGTAGAGCGAGGGGTTGACCTTTTTGACTGTGTTATGCCAAGTCGTAACGCTCGCCATGGTCATTTGTTTACATGGAATGGTATAATTAACATTAATAACGAGAAGTATAAAGATGACCTTGACCCCATTGAAACAGGTTGCGAATGTCCTACTTGCCGTAAACATTCACGCGCTTATGTAAGGCATTTAATTAAAGCTGGGGAGATGTTAGGCCAACGCCTTTGCGTAGAACATAATTTATATTTCTATAATACCTTAATGGAAAGAATCAGAGAAAACCTTGATAACGGCACGTTTAAGGATTTCAAAAATGAATATATTGTTAAAATTGCGACAAGAATATAATTTTGTTCTTGAAATGTGTAGTTTTTTGTAGTATCATACCATTATAATTGTTTTTGGAGGTTTATTATGATTTTAACTTACGTATTAATGTTTGCTATTTTGGGCGGTATGATGTTCTTTATGAACCGTTCGCAGAAGAAAAAAGCAAAAAAGGAAGAAGAAGTCAGAAACAGTGTTCAGGTTGGTGATGAGATTATCACTATCGGTGGTTTCCACGTTCGTGTTGTTTCTATTAAAGATGATTCTTTTGTAGTTGAGTCACTTGCTGACCATTCAAAGTCAATCGTTAAGAAATGGGCATTGTCAATGGTTGTTACCGAGCATGAAAATGCTGCTGACAAGAAATAAGTAATAATTAAAGTCACCGTCCCGTATTATTTACGGGACGGTGTTTTTATGAAAATTATTAATGATGCTAATGCTACTAAAAAAATGTTGGTTTCGGTCTTAGTTGGGGTTGCCTTTGGTTTTGTTGGGCTGTTTTTGTTGTTATTGCTATTTGCTCTTATTATGCTTAAATTTGATGCTTCATTAAATATAAGTAACATACTAGCAACAATAGCCTTAATGGTTTCTTCGTTAATAGCAGGTTTAATTGCTTCTAAAAAGACCGGATTTAAGGTTTTGCTCACGGCTGTTTCTTCGGGAACTTTGTTTTACTTTTTAGTTGCAATAATTTCTTCGGCTATAACTAAAGAAACTTTTGGAAAACTGTTTTTGTTAAGAATGTTGTTGTGTATTGTATCTTCAATAGCGGGTGCTTTAATCGGGCTTAAAAAAAGTAATAAACATATAATATAAAATAACCCTCACACTAACAATTAGTGTGAGGGATTTTTTTAGCCAAAAACGTGGTCAAAATAGTCAGAATCAAGAACACCTTTGCAGTATTTGTATTTATCGCGAACAACTGCTTTAATGGCTTTTATATATTCTTTTTCATCTGTTCCTTCGGGCAGAGGATTAGTTGTTGACTGAACAAATTTTCCGGTTTTTGTGTAGAATGTACCGTATTGTGTTTTCCAATCGTAGTTGGTGTTGAAAACAAGAGGTTCAGCATCAGAAAATACGTCGCGTCCTACCATTAATCTTGAATCAAACTCTGTACCAAAAAGGTTTGAGAGTGTTGGTAGAATATCAAGACTGTAAGTGGGTGTATCTACAATAATTGGCTCTTTATCTTCAAGGCAGCCAGACCATATAATAAGTGCGTTGTGGTCACGCTGGAAGTAGTCTGTAACTTCATATCCGTATAATTCGGAAAGGTAGGGCATACTTCCGAGCCCTGCGTCGGAATCAAGTCCGTACGGGAAATGGTCGGTAGAAATGCAGATTACAGTATCGTTAAGAATACCTTTTTGTTCAAGGATTTGCAAAGTTCTTGTTAATGCGTCTTCAAGTTCAAGATTTGCTGCAATATATCCTTTTACGGTGTCTGAATAGTTGAGATGTTGAACACGGTCCCAATTCTTTCTGGTCATTGCGTTACCGCCTTTGGTGTAACCGCTGTGACCGCTTACTGACATATAATAGAAATTAAACGGTTGATTACCGTCAACGTATTTTAGCAGTGTGCCTTCCATCATTTCGAGGTCACTTTGAGGCCATTGTTTTTTTACAAACTCTTCAATGCCGTTGCCGTAACCCATATAGCCGTTAGAATAGCCTAAGTTGATGTGTGTTTTGTGACGGTCATAATAGGTATAAGAGTTATTGTGGAACGCCATGCCAAAGTATCCTAAACGGTTAAGCTGACTGCCCATAGTATAGTAGTTATTGTTATCGGCGGTGTTTTTGAATGATTTTCCACCTGCTGTGGGTAAAAGTCCAAAAATATTTGAATATTCTCCGCCCGTAGTGCCGGCACTTGCGGGTGCATAATAATCGGTAAAATTAATACCTTTGGTTGCAAGTCGGTAAAGGGTAGGGGTTAAATTAGGGTCGATTACCTCTTTTGTAAATGCTTCGGCAGTTATCATTATAAGATTTTTGCCTTTAAACATACCTGTATATTTATTTTGTTTTGATGCGGTTAAAGAACTTACATATTCGTCTAATTGCTTATGCTCTTTAGAGGCACCTTCCATTAAAGAATCAAAGTCGATATTAAGTTTATTGTAGCCGTATTCTTTAAACTCTTCTTCCTTGTCGGGGTCAACAGGAATAATAGTTTGCAGATTAGTTGATTCAAAAGAAAGGTCGTCATTTGGGAACAGGATATTTTTAATATCAAGCCTTGTTGCTGTATAAAGTCCGAAATTGCTTAATGCAGATTGGAAATTATATTGAGAAGTATATAAAGGTTGATAAATACTGTTGAATGTTATCAACAAAATAGTGACAAGGTAGAGTGTGACCGAACATATAGATGAGAAAATTCTCATTATCATATTAGAACGGTATGCAGGTACAAATCTTGAACCAAAAATTAGATAAAGAATTGCAGGTAAAAAGAAAAGAACAATTTTCAACAAACCGTCAAAACTGAAAATCATAATCTTGATATCAGCCATAAAACCGCCGACAGCGTCCTCCGCACCGCCTGTTATGGTGTTAACATCATAGAAAACTTTAAACTGACGAAAGATAAAATATTCAACCAAAAACGGAATAGCTGTAGCAATTAAAAGTACCGTAGTGATAATTCGGTTAACAACTCTCTTTTTGAAAAGAGAGCATAAAAGATACAAAATTCCACCATAAAATGCGCTGAAAAACAAAGTGTAAATTGTACCGAGTGAAAAGAAATCGCCGGTTGTAGAAATTCTGAAAACGCTTTCGTAATAAAACAGAACGACCGGAAATAAAAGCATAAACCACAGATGCCCGTATTTCTTAACAATTTTATCTACCTTACTTGATTTTATATTCATACCTATCACCTTTTAAAAGTGTATTATTACTTAATTAAATCTTTATACATTATAATAAAATTAATGCAAAAATACAAGGTGTTTATATTAAATTTTATTTAGTTTTGGTAAATTTATTTTATTTTGTTTCTAAGTATTATTGTTTAGTTTTTCTTGACTCCTAAGTTTAATTATGACATAATAAAATTGTCAATAATAAATTACTTTTCATTGGGAGTTGTGTGTTTTGAAAAGAACATTGATTAGTGAAATTTATAATGATATTAATGCCTTTGGCGGTGAAAATATTATAATCGGCGGATGGATAAGGTCTATTAGAGACTCTAAATCGTTCGGGTTTATTGACCTTAACGACGGTAGTTGCTTTAAGGGGATTCAAGTTGTATTTGAACGTGAGAAAATTTTAAATTATGATGAGATTGCTAAACTTAACGTTGGCTCGTCGATAGTTGTAAGCGGTGTTTTGGAGTTAACACCCGAGAATAAACAACCGTTTGAATTAAAAGCAACCAGAATCGATATCGAGGGAACATCAACACCTGATTATCCACTTCAAAAAAAGCGTCACTCTGTTGAATTTTTGCGTGAACAAGCCTATTTAAGACCTCGTACTAACTTATTTTCGGCTGTATTTAGAGTTAGAAGTGAAGTTGCTTTTGCTATTCACGAATTTTTTAATAGCCGTGGTTTTGTATATGTTCATACTCCGCTAATAACCGGTTCTGACTGTGAGGGCGCGGGTGAGATGTTTAGGGTTACCACCCTTGATATGAACAATATTCCTTTAACCGACGATGGTAAGGTTGATTGGTCAAAGGATTTCTTTGGAAAATCGGTCAACCTTACTGTTTCGGGACAATTAGAGGGCGAAACCTACGCCATGGCTTTTGGCAATATTTACACTTTTGGACCGACGTTCAGAGCAGAAAATTCCAACACAGCCCGTCACGCTGCCGAGTTTTGGATGATAGAACCTGAAATTGCCTTTGCCGACCTAAATGATAATATGGAACTTGCATGGGACATGATAAAGTATATTATTAATCACGTGCTTAAAAAGTGCCGTCAGGAAATAGATTTTTTCAACAACTTTGTTGACAAAAATTTGCTCGAAAGGTTAGAATCGCTTGCAAAATCAGATTATTGCACCGTTACTTATACTAAGGCTATTGAACTGTTAAAAAACAGCGGAAAAGAGTTTAATTTTCCGGTTAATTGGGGTAGTGATTTACAGACCGAGCATGAACGTTATTTGACGGAAGAAGTTTATAAAAAACCGGTTTTTGTTATTGATTATCCAAAGGAAATCAAGTCGTTTTATATGCGTCTTAACGATGACGGAAAGACTGTTGCTGCGATGGACTTGCTTGTGCCGGGTGTTGGTGAGATAATAGGCGGTAGTCAACGTGAAGAAAGACTTGATGTTTTGCTTGACCGAATGAATGAACTGGGTCTTCGAAAAGAGGATTACAGTTGGTATGTTAATCTTAGAAAATACGGCGGAACAAAACACGCAGGTTTTGGTCTTGGATTTGAGCGAATTATTATGTATCTCACAGGCGTTTCAAATATCCGAGATGTTATTCCATACCCAAGAACTGTTGGAAATGCAGAATATTAAAATTTACACCGAGCCTTTAAAAGACTCGGTGTTTTTCTTTATATTATTGGAGGTTCGGGTTCGCGGCGATATTTCGGCAATGGCGACAAATAGGGCAATACATCGTTTTTTAATATGTTACTGTATTCATCGCTTTGTTCACTGCAATATATTGTGTCAACTGTATCATCAGGTTCTTTTGGTCTTGGTGTAAATTTCTTTTTATCGTTCATAAAAAAACTCCTTTCAAAACTATTGTTTGAGAAAGGAGCTTTTATTATTCTTTAATTTTTTTGGATATTTGAAAAATCGACCGTCATATCAATTTTGCTGAAATGAACATTTTGATATTCGCTGTTCCAAACTGCTGCATTAGGTGCCGAAAAAATAGGAATTACGGATGACTCTTTGGATAAAATTTCAAGTGCTTTAAACAGTCGGTCATTTTGCAAATCGTTATTATATGTACTGCTGATTTCATTAATTAGTTTATCAAATTCCTCATTTTTAATATCGGCGACAGAACCCGATTTGAACAAATTAAGTGTTTCAATAATATTACCTGAAACCGGAATGAGAGCAAGTGTAAAATTATTATTCTTAATCGATTCCATTAATTTTTCTTCGCTCTGAACAGTTTCAATATTTATATAAGCACCTAAATTACTCTGCCAGTTGGCAATTACGCTTGTAAGAGCCTTTTTCACTTCTGCATCGTCAACGGTAATTGCATTTATTTGCGGAAAATTTTTAATGTTAGCGTTTTTAAGACCTGCTAAAAATTTCGCACGTGCATCATCTTTTGAAAATGAGAATTTATGCGTTGCAAACATATTGTATTGGTCAAAAACTTTACCATTAATTATGCAGTCTTCCGGGAGTAAGGTTAGTGAAGATTTATATCGTTCACTAAGTGTAGAAGAAAAATTTTCACGGTCAATCGACATTGAAAATGCCTCGGTTAAAAGGGTGTTTTTACCTATGGTCGAGTCTTTATTGAAAACAATAATATAGTTTTTATTGTAGTTTGTCTGGACAGTGTATTTTGATGTATCTACCGACGAAAAATCGTTAGTATGGTTTAGCGTCATTCCAACTTCTGCATCGTTAATCCTTGTAATACTGTCCTTTCCGCTTGTGCCCATGCTGATATAAACCGATTTGGGCTCGGATAACGATTTGCTTCCTTTACCGACTCGGTTAAGACGAACAAAATTACCTTTGGTTGACCATGATGCCACCTTGAATTTTCCGTTAGTCAAAATATAATCGACACCAAGTCCATATTTGCCTTTGCTATTATTAAAAAATTCTTCATTACAAGGCATAAAAACAGGTGATGAAAGTTTATATAAAAAATTACTGTCTTGGGAAAGTAGTTCGAAAGTAACAGTGTCTTCATTCTCAGCAGTAACACCGAGTTCAGAAATTTGACCTGAAAGCAGTTCTTTCGCACCGCTGATGTTAAGTAACAAGTCGATATTTTGTGCTTTTGTACCAGGGTCGCATGCACGCTTTAATGCAAATACAAAGTCATTTGCGGTCACTCTTTCGCCGTTGTTCCACTCACTGTTTCCAATAGTAAAGGTATATCTTAATCCGTCACCGGAAACGGAATAAGTTTCTGCAACATCTAAAACTGGATTGTCGTTTTCGTCAAGTTTAGTAAGACCTGCAAAGCAGTTTCTCACAGCAAGTTTTTCGGAGTACAGTGTGGCTCTTTGAGGGTCAAGACTGCGGGGAAGAGAGTCTACACCGAAATACAATGTGAAATCACCGCTTGAGCATCCTGTAAAACTAAGTAAAATCGAGATACAAAGCAAAATTGAAAAAGAGTGATATAATAATGATTTTTTCATTTAATTCAGTCCTAATATTTTATAATTTTAGTATATTATTTTAAATTGTATCCGTCAAGTTAAAAAAATTTGCTAATGTGTAAAGAAAAATACTTGACAGATGTGGCTGATGTGTGTATAATAATGCTGTAATGAAAAATACTTTACAGAGGTGCTTGCCGTGCCTAAGGATTTAAGTGTGGTTCTTTTGCTTGATTATTACGGCGGTCTTTTGCCTGATAAGCAACGCCGATTGGTTGAGTATTATTACTGTGACGACTTGTCTTTGGCTGAGATTTCAGATAATGAAAAAATTACGAGACAGGGTGCACGTGATGCTATTGTTAGGGCTGTTGCTAAACTTAAACAGCTTGAACAGACGGTAGGATTTATAAATAAATCAAATGCCGTCAGAGTTTTAATTGATAAATATGCCGTCACTCGTTCAGATGACGATTTTGATAAGCTTTGTGAGGCTGTAAATAATTTATAAAAGAGGTGTTTGCGTTGGCATTTGAAGGGTTATCCCAAAAGTTGTCTGCTGCTTTTAAGAAGTTGCGTAATAAGGGTAAACTTTCCGAAAGCGACCTTAAAGAGGTAATGCGAGAAGTTCGTTTGGCTCTTTTAGAAGCCGACGTAAACTATAAAGTCGCTAAAGACTTTACTAATTCTGTAATTGAAAAGAGCATTGGTCAAAAGGTTATGGAAAGCCTTACACCTGCTCAGATGGTTATAAAAATAGTTCGCGATGAGTTGACCGAACTTATGGGTGGTACCGGTGCGAGACTTAATACTGCCAACCGCATACCCACCGTTATTATGATGTGTGGTCTGCAAGGCTCAGGTAAGACTACTCACAGTGCAAAACTTGCAAAAAGGCTTAAAAGTCAAGGTCATAGACCAATGCTTGTTGCTTGCGATATTTACCGTCCTGCTGCTATTGAGCAGTTAAAGGTATTAGGCTCAAAAATTGATGTGCCTGTTTTTGAACAAGGTACAGAAAAACCCGAAAAAACTGTTCTTGCCGCTGTAAAACATGCGAGAGATTACGGTAATGATTTTGTTATTCTTGATACTGCCGGTCGTTTGCATATTGACACCGAACTTATGGACGAACTCAAAAGAGTTTGCCAAGCAGTAGAAGTAAACGAAATTTTGCTTGTTGTTGATTCAATGGTTGGTCAGGATGCCGTTAATATTGCTAAGACTTTTAACGAAACACTTGAAATCAGCGGTGTTATCCTTACAAAACTTGACGGTGATACTCGTGGCGGTGCTGCATTATCGGTTAAATCGGTTACCGGTAAACCTATAAAATTTATCGGTACAGGCGAAAAGATTGATGACCTTGAAGAGTTTCACCCCGACCGCATGGCATCGCGTATTCTCGGTATGGGTGACGTGCTGTCGCTTATAGAACGAGTTGAAGAGCAAATAGACGAGAAGCAAGCTCTTGAAACTGCCAGACGTCTTGAGGAAAATAAGTTTGACCTAAACGACCTTCTTGACCAGTTCAGAAGTATTAAAAAAATGGGTAACATTAAACAACTTATTTCTATGATACCCGGTGCCGATAAAATAAAGGATGCTGATATTGATGAACGTCAATTTCAGCGAATTGAGGCAATTATAACATCAATGACGCCTAAAGAACGCTCCAAACCTGAGATTCTTAACGCATCACGAAAGCGCAGAATTTCAGCAGGTTGCGGTCAACCGGTTGAAAATATCAATCGTTTGCTCAAACAGTATGAGCAGATGAAAAAAATGTTTAAACAGATGAACAATAAAGGTTCAAAACGCCGTATGATGCGTGGTATGCCTAATATGCCGGGTGGTTTTGGCGGATTTAATTTTTAATATTAAAGGTTTTACCTTTTATATAAACTTATTTTGGAGGTGTAATTAGAATGGTTAAAATCAGACTTTGCCGTATGGGTGCAAAAAAGGCTCCTTTCTATCGTGTAGTTGTTGCTGATTCCAGATTCCCCCGTGATGGTCGTTTCATCGAGGAAATTGGTACCTACAACCCCATGACTGAGCCTGCTACTGTTAACATTGATGCTGATAAAGCTAAGAAGTGGATTGCAAACGGTGCTCAGCTTACCGACACTGTTAAAGACCTTCTTAAGAAGAACAATGTTCTTTAATCCCTCATAGGAGTATTATTATGACAGAATTGCTTGTTACCATTGTTTCCGGTCTTGTTTCTGAACCGGATAAGGTTACTGTTTGTGTTGACGAGCCCAATGAGGAAGGTGTTATTGTATACCATCTTCATGTTGCAGAAGGCGATATGGGACGTGTTATCGGCAAACAGGGAAGGATTGCAAAGGCTATTCGTGTAGTTATGAGAGCTGCTGCAAACCGTAACAACGAAAAAATTGCAGTTGAAATTGACTAAGTTTCATCCTGCCAAATGTCCCCTCAATTGCAATTGCTTTTGAGGGGAATTCTATTATTAAGGAGATTAATTATGCTTAATAAGTATATTGAAGCGGGTAAAATTGTTGGTACTCACGGTGTTCGCGGTGAAATGCGAGTACAGCCGTGGTGTGATTCAACTGCATTTTTAACAAAATTCAAGGTTTTTTATCTTGATAAAAACGGAAGCGAGAACATAACCGTTGCAGCGTCACGTCCACACGGAAACGTTTGCCTTGTTAAAGCAAAGGGCATAGACACTATTGAACAGGCAGAGCGTTTTCGAGGTCGGGTTTTGTATATTGACCGTGAAGATTGTAAGTTGGAAGAGGGCAGATATTTTGTTACCGATATAATCGGTTGCGAGGTTTTTGATGCTGATTCAAATGAGTATCTCGGCAAGGTGACCGATGTATCTGAAACTGGTGCCAATGACGTTTGGCACATAATGAAGGACGGTAATGAATTTTTAGTTCCCAATATCCCTGTTTTTGTCAAGAATGTTGATATAGAAAATGGGAAAATAATAATTGCACCCATTAAAGGTATGTTTGATGATGAAGATTGATATTTTAACACTTTTCCCCGAAATGTGCGAATCGGTGCTTAACGAAAGTATAATTGGCCGAGCACAAAAGTCGGGAAAAGTTGAAATTTTGTGCCATAATATTCGTGAATTTGCAGGCAATAAGCATAATCGTGTTGACGATGCACCGTACGGTGGCGGTAAAGGCATGGTTATGCAGGCAGAACCGATTTATAACTGCTATAAAAGTCTTTATGACGAGGCAACCGAGCAAAAGCCTCATCTTATCTATATGTCGCCTAAGGGTAAAACTTTTAAGCAACAGGACGCTATAAGACTTTCAAAACTTGATAGAGTTGTTCTGCTTTGCGGTCATTATGAGGGTGTCGACCAGCGTGTAATTGACGAGATAGTTGACGAAGAAATTTCGATAGGGGATTATGTATTAACCGGCGGTGAGTTACCGGCATTAGTTGTTGCGGATGCTGTTTGTCGCTTGATAGACGGGGTTTTGTCTGACGAGGTTTGCTTTACTGAAGAGAGCCATTTTGACGGACTTTTAGAGTATCCTCAATACACAAGACCCGAAGTGTGGCATGGTGTTTCGGTGCCTGAGGTGCTGTTGTCAGGTCATCACGTAAATATTGCTAAATGGCGTGAGCAACAGTCAATTGAAGTTACACGTAATAAACGACCTGATTTATTGGAAAAGAAATAACTTTGATATGGAACATTTATATAAAAGTTATTAAACATTATGTGCAAAATGAACAATCTCGCATATATTAAATTGTCCGATTTTGTTGTTTTTACAAAAGTTTGTCGTAAATGATAATTTTCGTTGACTTAAAGAAAAATTGTGGTATAATAATCGCAAAGGTTGTAATAGGAAACAGAATACTTAGTGTAATAACATTATTTTTATTACATCATATTGTGTATTGTTCCTCCTGTTACTAAATTTTAGCATTTGTAGTTTCTCTAGTATGCAGATTGTTAAAGGAGTAATTTTTTATGTATGTAAAAGATGTAGTTGTTCAGAATCAGGTTGGTCTTCATGCCCGTCCCGCTACTTTCTTTATTCAGAAGGCTAATGAGTTTAAGTCATCCATCTGGGTAGAAAAAGAAGAGCGCCGTGTTAACGCTAAGAGTCTTCTTGGTGTTCTTTCGCTCGGTATCGTTGGCGGTACTTCCATCCGTATCATTGCTGACGGCAGTGATGAGCAACTTGCTGTTGACGGACTTATTAATCTTGTTGAATCCGGCTTTGCAGAATAATTTGTTTTTATACTGAAAACCGACAGTAATAAAACTGTCGGTTTTAATTTTTTGTAATTGATTTTTGTTGTTAATAATATATTTTATTATGCGAATAATTGTTGACTAAGTTGTTTTAATAAGTTATAATTATAAAAAATACTTAAGGAGTACATATTATGGCTGGAGAATTTGGAAAATTTAAAGATTCACTTAATAAAAGCATTGCATCTATTGGTGCTAAGGCTTCTAATAGTGTTGAAAAATCTAAGCTTAAAAGTCAGCTTGATGCATATAATAGGGAAGCAGATGCTTTGATGTTAGAACTTGGTCGTAAGACTTATGCTATCTGGAAAGAGGGTAGCGAAGATTATAAATCACTTGCTCCCCAGTTTGAGCAAATTCAAGCAAAGTTCAATGCGATTCAGGCAACATTTAATGAAATCAAAGCAATTGAAGAACGTGAGAGATTGGCAAGTCAGCCTGCTCCCGCACCGGTTTACGTACAACCTCAACCTGTAATGAATAACGTATACAGCGGTCAGCCCGTTCAGTATGCACAACCGGTACAACAACCTGTTGCAGCACCTGTTTATGCAACTCCTGTTCAACCTGTTGTTTCTGCACAGCCTGTTACACCTGTTCAGCCTGTGGCTAATTATGTACCTGTTGCTCCTGTTGCTGCTCCTGTTCAACCTGTTCCTGTCGAAACTCCGGTCGCTCAGCCTGTTGCAAATAAGGAGCCTGTTGTAACTCAACCTATTACACAAACTGAGTCCGGTTGTGTTTGCCCTAACTGCGGTGCAAGTTTCCCGACCGAGATTAATTTCTGTAGATTATGCGGAGCTAAAATTAAGCAGTAATTGTTTTAAATTAATTATATTAATGCCCAAGTGATATTTTTTCACTTGGGTATTTTTTCGTTTTATAATAAAATAACAAAAATTTTTAAAAAAACATACAATTTATCACTTTAAAGTATTGACAATGTCGCTTTAAAGTGGTAAAATCTGTATAAATCAAGTAGAAGGCAGTGATTTTATGCTAATTAAAATTTCAATGTTGGTCGTTTTCTTTGCGG
>JAZQDU010000006.1:0-15574 GCA_045546915.1 Acutalibacteraceae bacterium
CCAACCAGTTTACAAAAGAGCCGTCCGCTTTTGCCATTTCACTTCCGATGGCTGTTTCTTTTACAGACCACGCAATTTTCGTTCCGTTAACATATACGGGAAGGTTTTCCCACGTGTATGTCCAGTTGTTGTCGGCATTCAAAATGGCTTGCGGTTCTACTCCGGCAATAACCGTTGTTACGAGCTTTCCGTTGGCTAATAGTTGCACCGTAACGTCTTGCCATTCTGACTTATTACATTCCCAACTCTTTTGGGCGGTTACGGATGAGGAATCCGTGCTGTTTCCAACAATCAAAACACCGCTCATGTACCGAATCAGTTCGCTATTACCACTGAGTATTCCAACTGTTCCCTCATCATCGGTATAGCCTATTTCGATGTCGCCGATAGGAGTATAGCCTGTGGGAGCGATTATTTCGCGAATGGTTATCGGACCAATATCGTAGCTGAAATCTTCGATACAAATTTCATAATATCCGTTTGCATTGCCTTCGAGATTGGTGATCGTGCCAGTTTGAGGAGCGTATTCATATCGGTCGGTGCTTGAATTATATGTAAACTTAAGTGGGCTACCGTTTTGATATAAACGGAACACCGCGCCGCCTATGGATACGCCGGTTAAGCTATCTTGCTTTTTAATGATAATGGAATCGCTTCTGTTGTAGATATTGGTGAACTCAGCACGTAAAACTTCGTCAACACCCTCGTCAAGAGCATAGGTCATACCTTTGACGGTTAACGATGTTCCCGTGCCGCTAATCGATTGATCGCCGTGGGCATCCATAACGGTATATTCCGAGAAAACACTGAAAGCCACAGAGCTATCGTTAAACTGATGGGGGTGTTCTGTAATTTCCCAATACTCTCCGTAATCAACATCGGTGATTTCCCACATATATTTATCGTTTACCGAATCATACGAAGTGTAGTTGTTCAGATTAAGAACGGTATTGACACCTGTAGATACGTCGGTAGCATCAATATAAAAGTCCGACTTTGCTTCTGCAATCAGTTCTTTGTTTCCTGCAAAGGTTTTATAAACGTGTATTAAACCAACCTTTTTAACAAGCTTACCGTCAATATGCCAGGCATCGTCTTGACTTTTAAATACATACCAACGAATTGCATATTCTCGGTTATTCAAATCTTCGGCTTTAACGGGAACGCCGTCAACAGAAAGATATCCGGTATTTGCATATTGAACCAACTGTTCGAAAACAAAAGCATCGCTTGGGAAAGCACTTAACCATACGCCATCCGTTCTTTCCCCGTATAAAGCGCGAATCTCTTGGTCTGCGCCGTAGGAATTATCTGAGGTTGTATCAGCAATTCCGTATTTACTCTGTAGATTGTTGGTGTTAAGCGAGGTGTCCACTCCGCCAACATAGGCTGCAAATATTTGTTTCGTGTATTTATTGGAGTCTTGTCCGGTAATATTACCTTCGGTATCGACCGCTACCGAGTCGAATCGGATAAAGAAGGAGGCAGTCTGTTTCGCATTGTATTCCCAAACGGCCGTTAAATTCAGCAATGTAGTATTGTTAGAATATTTAACAAGCTCTTCCCAAACAAGCTTTGTGTTTGGTTGTATGATCGTATCGGTATTTCCGACTTTCCAACCTCTGAATTGAATAACACGGGTAAGTCCGGTGCTGTTTCCGTTAACCGTGCCCTGAACCGATTGTTGTGATACGTTTCGTACCGTAACCTCTGAATTTTCTGTATACTCATCTCTAACGGTTGTAGTTGCAAGTCCGGCCATTGTGGGCTTTGTTGAAACCGTTACTCCGCTTACTGTTGGGAATGCTACGTCATAATTAATATTGATATATGTCGGAGGGCCGAGCAGTCTTGCCTCAAAGGTGGTTTTCTTGTTTATCGTAACCGCCTGTTCAGAAGAATATGTATTATTTCCGTCTGACCATTCATAGTTGCCTGACGGGAGTTTTATGGTTGTACCCGACCGGACATAATTTGTTACGGTTGTTCCATCGGGATATTTATATTCTACAGTATAGAAAGAGAAAGACGTGCTTGTTGCACTGCCGCCTTCAGGAATCAGACGAACATATTTAGTAGCCCTTGCAGTTGAATTTTGCTGCCTGTATCCAATGGTCGTCGTTACAGACGCTATTCCAATATTACTCTTTGAATATGAACCATTTAATGATGATGCAACTGCAATATCAAACGAATTGTAGGCATAATTTGTGCCTAAAGCACCATTTACAAGTTCTAAAATATCCGACGTAGGCAAGACGCTGTCATATCGGGTTCCGTTCCTTTGGGTTGTAAACTCTAAGGAGCCAATGCACGTCCAATTGCCGTCAAGATATAAATAGAAGTTTGCATGATAATTTGAGGTGTTTGGTTCCGTTTGGATATTAAACGTAGTTGTATTAGTTTGTGGTTTTTGTTCTGTATCGTCAACTGCCAAAGTGCCCATTGTGTTAATATTTTCGTTCAAAACTATATCGGGAAGTTCATCTTCGTTTGAAATAGTGCTGTTGTACTTCGCTACGGTATCTTGTGTTAATGTAATAACTTCACCTGAATCAGAGTCGGCAGAGTTCAAATTTGCATTGAATGTAAGAGCCGAAGACATCGTATCAGTAATTACATTTTCAAGGGAATGGCTTTCACTATTTCCAAGTAGTGCAAGAATATGGTTAATGTCGTTTTCTTTTAATAGAAGAATATAGCAGTTACCGTCGTGCGTATGAGCCGGTTTATTACAGATAAGGAAATCGCCGTTATAACAACTGTCATTATGGGTGTGTTCTTCAATTCCACATCGTACTTCCTGTTCTAACGCCACTGTGTAAGTGATATTTGTGCAAAACAAAAGAACACAGCAAGCGACACAAAACACCACGCAAACTGCATAAAAAACAATGCTTTTAATATTTAGTTGTCGTATGCTATTCTTAAAAGCATTCATTACCAATCACTCTTTAAGGATTTTTATTTTACCAAACCAAACGGATTAAGCGAAAAGACTACTTTTCCTAAAAGCCTGTCCTCAGTAACAACTCCAATTTCAGACAATCGACTATCCATCGCAATATCTCGGTTGTCTCCCAAAACGAAATAGGAGTTTGTCGGAACATTATACGGAAAATCAACATTGCTTTGCCCAAGCGTTTTATTTTCTATATATGGTTCATCAAGCTCTTTACCGTTCACCAAAACCGTTCCAAAAACATCGATAGACAATTGATTGTTCCCGGTTGCCACAACGCGACGAACAATTACTTTATTGTTATAATAAAACGCTATTATATCTCCACTTTTTATCTTTGCCATTTTATTTACTATAAGGATTTGTCCGTCTTCAAGTGTCGGAGACATACTGTTTCCGTAATACTTAACGACAGGCATAATAAAGGTAAATAGATTAAGCAGAAGAGAAGCGGTAACAATGATTATCAGAACAATTTTCAAAGTGCGTTTAAAAACTTCGCCCTTAAAAAAGCTCTGCTTTTGCTTTGAATGTTTAGACACTTTATTCTCTCCTAAAAAAGAAACGCCGACCAAGCGTACAGATAAAAACTTTCTGTGTTTAACAGTCGGCACTTAAGTTATATATTCGGTTGAGGCTTGAACAAAGCAGAGTTATCCCTTGCTGGTTTATAGTAATTATTACGCCTGCTTTCATCCTTACCAAGACCTTTCCTTTAATAATTATAAAGGTACAAATTATAATAACATATTTATCTTATATAATCAAGGGGATGTCGATAATAATACTGAATAATCATAAAAAAACATGTCGATTAAAAGTTAGCATAGTTTATTTAAATCTCTAATAAGTATATGGGATAGGTTTCTTTATGTGCGAAAAGCACTGTAAAATTACCACATGGTATTTGTTTAACATCTATAAGGCTATTGCTGCACTCACACCACAAGTGCTCTAAACCTGCATTATTAAAGGAAATTTTAAGAAGTCGAAAATTTATGGTGTTCTCTTGACATTTTCCCCTGCTGCTGCGGATACTATTACTGCGTTTTTGCGTGATACAAACACAAGTGCTCAAGATTACGACCTTATTCTTACGGGTGACCTTGGTGTTGTGGGGTCTAAACTTTTGTTGGAACTTCTTAATAAAGAAGGTATAAGTGTGAACAATCATAAAGATTGCGGTATGATGATTTTTGATTTGGAAAAGCAAGATGTTCATGCCGGCGGTTCGGGATGTGGTTGCTCGGCATCGGTGCTTTGTTCGTTTATATTGCAAAAAATGAAAGCAAAACAACTTCGGAATGTGCTTTTTTGCGCCACCGGTGCGCTAATGTCACCAACTGCCAGTATGCAGGGCGAGAGTATACCGTCGGTGGCACATCTTGTGCATTTTACCGTATAGTAAACATATACTTTACGGGGTGATTTTTTTGAAAAGCAGAATTTTGCGTTTCCAAGGCTTGGGTTTAATCTCTACTGTGATAATGGGCCCGATACTTCATTTTCTTTATGATTGGACCAATGGTTCATTTTTTGCGGCATTGGTTTCGGGTGTAAACGAATCAACGTGGGAACACATGAAACTTTTGTTTGTTCCCATGTTTATTTTTGCTATAGTTGAGAGTTTTTTCGTTGCCGATGATGTGAAAGACTATTGGTGCGTCAAACTAAAAGGCATATTGTTAGGCCTTTTAAGCATTCCGGTTCTTTTTTATACTTATAAAGGGGTGTTGGGCAAAAATATTGATTGGATTAATATATCAATATTTTTTATTTCGGCGGTGTTAGCATATTTTATCGAAACAAGGTTGTTTTTAAATGAAAAGAAATGCCGTATATCGCAAAAAACGGCGGTGGCGGTGCTTGTTATAATTGCAGTAATGTTTGCCGTGTTTACGTTCAGCCCGCCGGAGATTGATTTGTTTGCCGACCCATTAGTTCAATAAATTATAAACAAAAAACAGCACCCTCGGGTGCTGTTTTTTAAATGGCGATTTCTTTAAATCCGTTTTTCGTTAATATAACGTGGCTTTTAAAACCGCATTCTTTCGCTAAAAGTTTTGCGTCGCCCAAAAATTGTCCTAAAAACAACTTGTTATGGCAGTCGCCGTTTATCATTATTTTGGCACCCTTTTCATTTAATCTTTTAAGAATAGGTACCGACGGGTAGGGGGTTGTGCGATAGTTTCTTGTCATGGCGCCCACGTTTATTTCAAATATGCGGTCAAACTTTAAAAGAGAATCCAAGGCTTTAAATGCCACGTTAAAATATGCCTTGTTTTCATCATAACCCAGTGCGTCTTTAAACTTCGTTATAAGGTCAAAATGCCCGATGATATCGCAGTTGGTTTTGTTTATAAGGTCGGCAACCAAACCGTAATACGCTTTTGAGTATTTTATAAAATCACCGTTAAATTGCTCGGCTATAATCCTTTTTGTATCTTGGGGTGAGGCATCAACCGAATCGGAAAGTTTTTCACTCAACGAATGAACCGAACCGATTACATAATCATAGTCGGCGGTTGGCATATTGGAAAAATAATCTTGCTCAATACCGCAAAAAACACCCATTTTACCATCGTATTTTGCTTTTAATGACGTTATCTCTTTGATATATTCGGCGGTGTTTTCTACTGTCATGCAATAATCGTGCGTGGGAATATAACTGTGACCCGAAAAGCCCAAGGCAGTAAATCCTTTTTTATAGGCGTCTTCGGCCATTTCGGCTGGAGAATTTGCGCCGTCGCAAAGTGATGTGTGAATGTGAAAATCAGTCATTGTCACTTACCATTTTTTCTTGCTTTACTTTATGGTCGATAACATTTCTTGAAGCCAATTCTTTGCGGATGTCGTTAACCGAAATGCCTTGTTCGACCATCATTACCATAATATGATAGGCAAGGTCGGCAACCTCGTATATGGTCTCTTTTTTATCGTTATCTTTGGCGGCAATAATAACTTCGGTACATTCTTCGCCAACCTTTTTAAGTATTTTATCAAGACCCTTATTAAAAAGGTATGTAGTATAAGAGCCTTCGGGCATTTCGCTTTTGCGATTTTGAAGTAAACGGTACAGGTCATCCATAGAGTGAGAATTAAGCTCGTCAGAATGCCAAAGCTCGTTTGAAAAACACGATTCGGTTCCTAAGTGGCAAGCAGGGCCGTCTTTTATAACCTCAATGGTTAAAGCGTCCAAATCGCAGTCGGCTGTGATGGATACTATGTGTTGATAGTTTCCGCTGGTTTCACCTTTAAGCCAAAGTTTTTCTCTTGAACGGCTGTAAAAACAGGTCAGTCCTTTGCGCATGGAAATTTCAAGGCTTTCGCGGTTCATATAAGCAAGGGTTAAAACCTTTTTTGTGTAGGCATCAACCACAATGGCAGGAATAAGACCTCTTTTATCAAATTTTAAAGCATCAATATCAAACATAATGTTACCTCACTAAAATATTATTTTGTTTCAAATTTGCCTTGAGGTCAGAAATTTTAACCTCACCAAAGTGGAAAATCGAAGCAGCAAGACCGGCCGAAACGTTAGGTACTTTTTCCCAAAGTTTAGTAAAATCATCAATACAGCCGGCACCACCCGATGCAATTACGGGAACGTTAACAGCGTTGCAAACGGCAGAAAGCATTTCGGTGTCAAATCCTTTTTTTACACCATCAGTGTCAATCGAATTGACAACAACTTCACCTGCGCCCATATCGACACAGCGTTTAATCCATTCAATGGCTTCTAACCCTGTGTTTTCACGTCCACCTTTTGAAAAAACGGTAAACTTGCCGTCAACACGTTTAATATCTGCCGATAAAACAACACATTGGTCGCCGTATTTTTTTGCGGCATCTTCGATTAATTTTGGGTTTTTTATAGCGCCCGAGTTAACGCTTACCTTGTCGGCGCCGCATTTTAAAACGCGGTCAAAATCGTCGAGCGTGTTTATACCGCCACCAACCGTGAGCGGTATAAAAATTTTTGATGCAACTTTTGTCAAAATGTCGGTAAAAAGTTGCCTGCCTTCAAACGAAGCGGTAATATCATAAAAAACGAGTTCGTCAGCGCCGCAGTCACTATAATATGCAGCAAGGCTTACAGGATCCGAAACATCGTTAAGACCTTCAAAATTAACGCCTTTTACAACACGTCCGTTTTTGACATCAAGACAGGGGATTATTCTTTTGGTAATCATTTGGCTGATTCCACCGCCTCTTTAAGATTTATAGCACCGGTGTAATATGCTTTGCCGATAATTGTACCGTAAAGTTCCATACTGCGTAATGCTTTAATATCATCAATTGTTGAAACACCGCCCGAAGCGACAATGTTTATACCTAAAGTTTTGGAAAGTTCTCTATAAAGTTCGCGGTTTGTACCTTTCATGGCGCCGTCTTTACTAATATCGGTGCAGATAATGGTGTTTACGCCCAAATCTTGCATTCTTTTGCAAAATTCCAATCCGTCAAACTCGGATTTTTCGGTCCAACCTTTAACGGCAACAAAACCGTCTTTAATATCAACGCCAACGGCTATTTTTTTGCCGTGCCTTTTTATGGCAGATTTTAAAAACTCAGGGTCGTTAACAGCGGCAGTGCCTAAAATAACACGGTCGATACCGATTGAAAGATATTTTTCAACCGTTTCCATATTTCTTATACCACCGCCGATTTCGGTGAAAAGACCACCCGATTTTACGATACATTGGACTGTGTTAAGATTGGGTGTTTCACCTGATTTTGCGCCTTCCAAATCGACAAGATGAATGTGCGTAGCACCGCATTTTTTAAAATCTTCGGCAACTGCTACGGGGTCGGGATTGTATATAGTCATCCGGTCATAGTCGCCTTTAAAAAGACGAACTGCTTGACCGCCTATAATATCTATTGCAGGAAAAATAATCATTTGTTTTCACCTAATTCAGAAAATGCTTTGAGTATTGAAAGGCCCACATTGCCACTTTTCTCGGGGTGGAATTGGCAACCGAAAACGTTGCCGTTTTGTACAGTGGCGGTTACGTCTACGCCATATTCCGATGTTGCAACGGTGTTAGAATTATTTCCGTCAACATAGAAGGAATGTACAAAGTAAACATGGTCACCATCGTTTACATATTTTAAAATGGGGGACTGTTGTTTAATCTTTAGCGCGTTCCAACCAATGTGCGGAATGTTTAAGTTTTGGGGGATTTTGTCCTGTAGCGGTATAACTTCGCCTTTTATAAGCCCTAAACCTTCGTGACAGCCGTATTCAAAACTGCGGTCGAAAAGCATCTGCATACCAAGGCAAATACCGAGTAAAGGTTTGCCAAAGTTTGCCTCGTTAATTACAACATCGCGAAGGCCTGAATCTTTTAATTTTTTGGCTGCATCTTCGAATGCGCCTACACCGGGTAAAATCAGTTTATCGGCTTTTTGTATTTGCTTAATATCGCTTGTAACTACTGCATCAACTCCGATTGATTTGAGAGATGAACACAGCGAAAAAAGATTGCCAACACCGTAATCAATTATTGCTATCATTAAAGAACACCCTTTGTTGAAGGAATTTCGTTTGCAAATTGAGGGTCAATACTAACGGCTTCTTTAAGCGTTCTCGCAACCGATTTGAATGTGCCTTCAATGATGTGGTGCGAGTTAGTGCCGTCGAGTTGTTTTATATGTAAAGTTACATTTGCGTTGCGAACAAAACCATAAAAGAATTCGCTTACAAGTTCGGTATCGAAATCGCCAACCGTTGCAGTAGGAATTTTAAGCCCAAATGCCAAATAACTTCTGCCTGAGATATCAGCAGCCGATAAAATAAGCGTTTCGTCCATGGGCAAAATGCAACTGCCGTAGCGGACAATACCTTTTTTATCGCCCAAAGCTGTGCTAAATGCTTGTCCCAAAGCAATACCGATGTCTTCAACGGTGTGGTGGTAGTCAACCTCCACGTCGCCGTCGCAAATTACGTTAAGGTCAAATCTGCCGTGACGTGCAAAGAGGGTTAACATGTGGTCTAAAAAGCCACATTTTGTATTGATTTCGCTGTTGCCCTTGCCGTCAAGGTTTAAGGACAGTTTTATATCTGTTTCTTTGGTAGTTCTAATTATTTCTGCCGTTCTCATAATTTCTCCTCCAATATTTTTGAAGTGATTTTTATAAACTCGGTCATTTCTTCCATTGTGCCAATGGTAATGCGGTTGAAATTCTTGATTTTTTCACCTGTAAAGTGGCGAACGAGTACGCCGTTATCTTTTAATTTTTCATAAAGTTCTGCGCCCGAAATTTTGTCCGATTCGGCAAAAACAAAGTTTGCATAAGAATTAATTACTTTAAATCCCAATTCGGTCAATTTTTCGGTGGTGTAGGTTCTGGTGTTTATGATTTTTTGGCAGTTGGCCATAAAATAATCATTGTCGTCTATAGCCGCCGCGCCTGCAACCAAGGTCAGACGGTTAATGTTATAGGGGTTGGTGGAATATTTAATTTTGTTAAGGTCGTCGATAATCTCCTTGTCGGCAAAGCAGAAACCAAGACGGGCGCCTGCCATACTGCGCGATTTTGAAAAGGTTTGCACAACCAACAAATTCTTATATTCTTTTATTAGTTTGTAGCAGGATTCCCCGCCAAAATCAATGTAAGCCTCGTCGATTACAACCACGCTTTCAGGGTTAGTGTCGAGAATTTTCCTGATTTCACTAACCGACAAAACAAGCCCCGTAGGTGCGTTGGGGTTGGCTATTACAATGAGTTTGTTTTTGCCGTAATAGTCCGACGGGCAAATTGAAAAATTTTCTTTTAGAGGTATGGTCTCAAACTCTATACCGTAAAGTTCGGCAAAAACTTTGTAAAATCCATAACTGATTTCGGGGAAAACAACACCCTTTTCGCCAAAGGCCATAAAAGCAAAGTTCAAAATGTCATCCGAACCGTTGGAAAGATAAACATTGTCTTTTTCCACCTGATAAAGATTAGCGATTTTCTCACGCAAAACCTTACATTCTGGGTCGGAATAAAGCCTCAAATCAGCGACTTCGCTTTTGTTTACAGCGTTTAAAACTTTTTCTGACGGAGGGTAGGGTGATTCATTTGTGTTGAGTTTTATGTATTTTTTATCTTGTGGTTGTTCACCGGGGACATAAGAATCAAAGCCTTTGTATTTTTCACTTAAAAACTTGCTCATTTTTGTTCCTCTAAACGTACAATAGCACTCTTTGCGTGTGCTGTAAGTCCCTCTTTTTCGGCAAAGAAGGCAACATCTTCTGCCACTTTAAAAAGAGCCTCTTTGGTGTAGTAGGTGTACTGTGTTTTCTTAATAAAATCGTCTACCGATAAAGGACTCGAAAACCTTGCGGTACCACTTGTGGGCAAAGTGTGGTTAGGCCCTGCAAAATAGTCACCCAAGGCTTCAGGACAGTATCTTCCCATAAAAATACTGCCTGCGTGTTTGATTTTATCGAGTAATGCAAAGGGGTCGTCAACACAAAGTTCCAAATGTTCGGGGGCAATTTCATTAGAAATGTCTACAGCATCTAAAATATTGTCGGCAACGATAATTTTGCCGTTATTATCAATAGAAATTCTTGCGATTTCACTACGGCTGAGCAAAGGTATCTGCTTTTCTATTTCGTCGCTGACAGCGTTTGCCAAATCAATACTGTCGGTCACCAAAACGGCGCTTGCCATTTTGTCGTGCTCGGCTTGTGATAAAAGGTCAGCAGCAATATATTTTGGATTGCTTAGTTTGTCGGCAACCACTAAAATCTCACTGGGTCCTGCAATCATATCAATAGAAACTTTACCATAAACTTGTTTCTTTGCTTCGGCAACAAAAGCATTACCGGGGCCTACGATTTTATCAACTTTAGGGATTGTTTCGGTGCCGTAGGCTAACGCTGCTATTGCCTGTGCACCGCCTACCTTGAAAATGCGGTCAACACCTGCAATCTTTGCGGCTGCAAGAATAACGGGATTTACTTTGCCGTCTTTCATGGGCGGTGTAGTAATGCAAATTTCGGTGCAACCGGCAATTTTAGCGGGTATGCTGTCCATCAAAACGGTTGAAGGATATGCGGCAGTGCCACCGGGCACATAAAGGCCGGCTTTTTCAACAGGGATAATTTTTTGACCCGTAACAACACCGTCTTGCTCGTTTATGATAAAACTGTTGCGCACCTGTTTTTTGTGAAAATTGCGGATGTTTTCGGCGGCTTTTTCCAAAATTTCAATAAACTTTGGCTCAACTATCGAAAAAGCCTCTTCAATTTCCTTGGCGGTGACTTCTAATGAAGAAAGTTTTGCACCGTCGAATTTTTCAGCGTATTTAAAAAGCGCGGCATCGCCGTTTTTTCTAACATCATAAATTATGTCGGCAACAATGTCGGATACGTCGGTGTCGGCAGTGCCGCGTGCGAATATTTCGTCATACGAAACGTCGCCCAATTTCATTATTTTAATCATTCATATCCCTCACAATTTCAGAGATTTTTTGTCTTATTTTTTCGATGCCTTCGTTTTTAAAGCGGTAACTCGATTTGTTTGAAATAAGCCTTGCACTAATGGGCACAATGGTTTCAATAGGCTCTAAATCGTTTTCATAGAGGGTTTTGCCGGTTTCGACGATATCGACGATTACATCAGACAGTCCTAAAATAGGCGCTATTTCAATAGAGCCGTTTAAGTGGATTATATCAATGTCGCGGCATTTTTCGGTGTAGTATTTTGCGGCGATGTTAGAAAATTTAGTGGCAACTCTAAGAGTTGTATCACGATTGTCACGAAAGTTCTTTTTAGCGGCAACAGCCATACGGCACTTGCCGATATTAAGGTCTAAAAGTTCATACACGTCGGGAGAATATTCCAAAAGAATGTCTTTACCAGCAACGCCAATGTCGGCGGCGCCACGCTCCACGTAAATGGCAACGTCTGAGGGCTTTACCCAAAAAAATCTTATGCCTACTTCTTTGTTTTCAAAAATAAGTTTTCTACCCGGTTCTTTAATTGAGGGACAGGGGAAACCCGCCTGTTCAAACATAGAGTAAACCTTTTCACCGAGCCTGCCTTTTGGCAATGCTACATCAATCATTTCCATAAACAGTTTCCAATCCTTTCTCGGTGATTTTTATAATTTTTTTGGCGGTAATTCCAACCGGCATATTGTTGCACACCATAACACGATTGCCGCTTGCTGACAGCATTTCGGATGTGCTGAGCGTTGCTTCGATATTCCCGTTGCTAATTAAAATTACGTCAACATCATATTCTTTATCGGTCAAATCGAGTCTTTCAAGAGCATCGAGATAAACAGCAAAACCAATAGCGCCCGATTTTCTGCCCATTTTTTGCATCAAACGGTCGTATCTTCCACCTGAAAGAACAGCGGTGGGAATATTTTTAATGTATCCGTTAAAAACAACACCGCTGTAATAACCCATGTTGCCGGATATTGAAAAATCAATTCCAAAATTTTTGTTAAATCCGCGGTCTTTTAATAGGTCGCAAACTGTTTTAAGTTCGTTTAATGCAGAAATTGACGCATCGTTTGTACAAATTTCGCTTATTGACTCAATTGCCAACTCAACCGAAGAATAGTTGCTTGTTAAAACAGCAAGTTTTGAAAAAACAGTATTATCCAAACCGTTTTCTTGGCATAAAACCTTTAAATCATCAATGTTTTTGCTACTTATTAATTCAATTGCCTTTTTGCAAAGTGCCTTTTCAAGACCGCTTTCTTCTAAAACCGATTCAGCAATGCCGTTGTGCGAAAGAGTCAACATAAATTGCTTGTTTATGGTTTCAAGGCTTTTGGCGGCAAGCAAAATAACTTCGGCAGTTTCTAAAATGCCAATGTCACCAATGCACTCAAGACCCGTTTGGGTAATTTCTTTATAGGTGTGCGTACTGCCCGAAATTCGATAAACGTTTTCGTCATAATACACCTTTTGAACCGAGCCCTCGGCGTCTTTTGAGTTGTTGATTATAGAAAGGGTAACGTCGGGCTTTAGAGCAAGCAATCGACCATTGGTGTCGGTAAAGGTAATAACACCGTCAGACACCAAAACGTCCTTATTCTTAACGTAAAGGTCATACTCTTCAAATTTGCTCATTTTATATCGTGTGTAGCCGTGACGGTTATACAAAGAGCGTAATGCAAAAACGGCTTTTTCGTCATTTCTTAAAATGCTTTCGTCAATAGCCATAGTAACCTCCAAGGGTAAATAATTTAGCGTAGTAACAATCTACCACATTAGCACACTAAAGTCAATACCTTTTTACAAATTTTAAAATAAAATGCTACAATAGTATATAGAATTTTACAATTATACAATATTTTTATCAAAACAGCAATAGTAAAGGCAAAATTTTACCGATCAAAATTATTTATAATGTAAGGGGTGATTTTGATAATCGTTCTTTTTGTTTTGTCAGATTGCTGTTAAGAGTTTAAAAGACAAAACAGAATAAGGCTTATATCATACAAAGGGACATCCATACATATTTATATATATAATTCGTTGGAACAGGGTTGTTGGGTACAAAAAATGTGAAATTAAACGGTTCAAACAAGTCCGATTGTGTGCTTTTGAAAGTTTGTCCACAATATAGAGTGTTACAAAAATTTCCATTGTCAATTAACAACTAAATTGTTAAAATTTTTTAAAACATGCTTGACAAATTTATGCAAAAGAGCTATACTGAACATACAGTTGGGTACGTATCGTCTGTTAATCTGTTGAACTGTCACGTTACGTATACAAACTGCCATTACCCGCAAAATAGCAGGTCGTGTTCTCGCTCATTTTGGGTCATATCGTACTTTTACGAGCGGTCAGTATGAAACGATGTGTGAGAGACTTGTTTATCGCGGTAAAACTTTATTTTTTAAAAAATTTTTGAAAGGAAAGATTTCTTATGAAAATTTTAAGAACTATGTTGAGCGTTATGCTCGTAGCTGCAGTTCTCATGACTATGGTTCTCAGCGCAAACGCTTATACACTTGATGGCCAGGCTAAAACCGGTTCAGCCGATGGCGATGTTTATGTTTTTGACTGGAAAACAGGCGACACAGCGATGGCTATTGCTGATTTCACCGGTCACCAAGGTACACAGGCTAAATATTCTACCAGTGGTGATGTTACAAGACTTAGTTGTAACTGGCCCTCTGGCTACTATCCCAAATGGAACGGTGGCGTTCCCAAGGCTATGGGTAATAGCTGTGAAATCGCCCTCGTTGATGGCGACTTCACTCTCGGTGCAGACCCCAATGCTGCTGATAACTCGGGTCAAGAAGGCTTGAAGGTTGAAGCAGGTCACATCTACGAAATTTCTGTAGAATGGACTGCAAGTAAAACTTCAGGTTACTACATGTTCCTCGTTGCTAACTACAACAACGCAGAAGACGGTAGCCTTAAAGGTGAAACCTATTTTATTCCCGATGCTATAACAGATGAAGCTGATTATTCATATCATATGTCTAACTACGCTTATCAGACCACTAAATTTATTGTTGATGCTGATAAATCGTATACTATTCAAAACTCTTCCGGTCAAGAAGAAACTCACACCGCTGCAGGCAGATATCTTGGCTTGTCCGGTACTGGTGCAGATAACACCATCAACTTCAAGCAGGTTACTGTTAAGGTAATTGACAAAGCTGCTGCCGAAGCTGAAAATGCTAAGAAAGAACAGCTTTACAACTACGACAACGCTGACGTTGCTCTTAACTTCAACGGCGGTCTTAACGACCTCTACATGCCCAACGAGCGTAACGGCAACAACGAGTTGCTTGATTGCGAAATCGTTAAAGATGGTACCAACAAATACCTCAAAGTTACCAACAAAATGAAGTCCGCTGCGACTGTTAACTTTGGTTTTGCTGCAGCTGCCGGCCGTGGCGAATTCGCAGATATGGGCGTAACATCTTACAAGGCTGCTGAAGGCTATCAGTTAACTGCTGGTACCAAGTATGCTGTTTCTTACGACTTCTATGTTGAAAAGAGAACCGGCAACTTTGCAGCAGGTTCTATGTTCTACATTACCGACGCTTCTACAATCGGTAAGAGTTCAGCTTCCGGCTCTCAAGAGTTGGAGAACGTTAAAAACGGCATGACCGATATCAACGCAGGTGCTGCTGATGGTCAGTGGGTAACCGTTTCTTACACCTTCACCGCTTCTAAATCCGGTTACGGTGCTATTGCATGGCAGGTCATTACCGGTCGTGGTAATAGCGACGAGTGGGCAAGCATCTTCTACATCGACAACATCTCTGTAAGAGTTGTTGAAGGTGACGAAGTTACAACCAACACCAAGCGTTCTATCCGTGCTGCTTCCGGCGAAGGCAATGCTTACGTTTCTGCAGGTCTCCGTCTCCGTGGCGACATTTGGGGCGGTACTGCTAACGCAGCTCAAGAAGTTGGCTTCATCGTAGCTCCCGAAGTTCTCGCTGATGGTTACACCGGCGAAGGCAAATGGTTCGAGCTTAACGGTACTGGCGCTAACCTTGCAACTGCTGCAAGAGTAAACGTTACCGAAAAGATTTATGAAGCAGTTGGCGGTGGTAACAACTCTTACCAGGTTCTCATTAAAGACCTCACTAAAGAGGGCGAAACCAGGGACCTCTTGGGTGTTAAC
>JAZQDU010000007.1:0-4163 GCA_045546915.1 Acutalibacteraceae bacterium
TGATAACCGTCCTCCGGAAACTCGGTTTCGGGCTTAAAAATTTGCAAATAGCGGGCCTCTAACGATGCACCGAATTTAGCAATCTGGTTACCTGCGTCATTAACATAAAACTCTCTTGTTACATCATAACCTGCCATGTCAAGAACTGCTGCAAGGCAATCACCCAAAGCGCCACCTCGAGCATTGCCAATATGCATAGGACCTGTGGGGTTGGCAGAAACAAACTCGACCATTACCTTTTTACCGTTACCAATATCGGAACGACCGTAATTCTCACCCAATGCCAGTACGTCATTAACAATAGCGGCATAATATCTATCAGCAATAAACAAGTTAATAAAACCGGGGCCTGCAATCTCGGCTCTTTCAATATATGTGCCTTCAAACGAGCAGTTGTTAACTATTTTTTCGGCAATCATCCTGGGGTTGCTACGGAAAACTTTAGTCCAAACGAGTGCCGCATTAACAGCAAAATCGCCGTGTGAACGGTCGGCAGGAACTTCAACGTTAAAATCATTAAGTTCAGCCTGAATAAGTTCACCTTTTGCAATGGCTTTTTTTGCGGCATCAAGAATTATATTTTTAATGCTTTCTCTAGTTTCTTTAACTATCTTAGACATGTTTTATACCTCTTTTACATTAATCTCTACTTCGTTTCGGCTCATAAGTCCATAGTTTACATCAATGGTGTAACTAAGTTTTAAACTTCCGCCTTCTTTGGACATTTTTGCGTTAACATCCTCACCAAAAACACCCATTGTAAGCACACCTTGGCCGGTTTCATAATGGCAAATATGACGTTGACCTTTTTTTATATACATTCGGCTGTTTAAAGTCCCCGAACGTTGCATTATAACCGAGTTTTCCTTAGGGTCATATTTTATCATACATGCAATTATGTCCGACTCGACAGCGGTACTGTCATCATATCTTATATAGGTTTTGTCACCTACAGTATCCATCTTGCCGACAGTGGTAAGTTCTATAACGTCACTTTCCTCATCAACGATTTGCTTACCCTTTATCTCAATTAAGACTTCTTTCATTTAATATCCCTCAATATTTATCTGTAAAACTTCCTCTTCTATTTGAGAGCCTAATAATGTACCCGCAATTTCAGCAAAAGACAAAGCACGGTCAGAAACAAAAAACTTCCTTTCCCCTGTTCCACCTAAAGCGTCATTTTTCTTTAAAACTTCAGCCGCTTTAAGTGCCGCCTGCTCGCCGGAATTTATAAGCACCACATGGGGTCCTAAAACATCTCCGATTATATCCTTTATTGCGGGAAAATGAGTACAGCCTAAAATCACCGTATCTACCCCGTTTTGCTTCATATCCTTTAAGTAACGTTCCGCAGTCTTGACCGTGACCTCGTCATGGCGGTCTATCCAGCCGACCTCAACCAACTGCACAAACAACGGGCATGCCGTTTGAATTATCTGCAAAGAAGGATTAATGCTTAGCATTTGTGTTTTATAAGAATTACTATTGATTGTAGCCGACGTTCCCAAAACACCTATTTTACCGTTTCTTGTGGCCTCAACGGCAGCATTAGCGGCAGGAGTTACAACCTCTATATAAGGAACTGTCAGATCTTTTGCCACATCACCTGCGACCGAACTCACAGTACCGCAAGCCGCAATAATCATTTTAACGTCGTGCGACAGCAAAAACCTTTCGTCCTGAGCCGCGTAACGGCAGACAGTCTCAGCACTTTTTGTTCCGTACGGCACACGTCCCGTATCACCGAAATAAACAATATTTTCATTGGGTAACACACGGTTGAGTTCTTTAATGACCGAAAGGCCACCAAGGCCTGAGTCAAACACTCCTATAGGTCGATTATCCATAAAAACACTCCAATCGGTTGATTGAATATAATCATTCATTGTATTTTAACACATATTTATATTAATTGCAATTAATATTTATAAAACTAAGGGCATTTATATATATTTACAAACGGCAAAAAGATTTGGCTTGATTATATTGTGATTTTGAGATATAATGACGGCGCAAGGAGGGATAAAATGAAATCATTTGTCATAGCCAAAAACGACGCAGGTCAAAGACTTGATAAATTTGTGTTAAAAGCAGCACCCATGTTGCCTCAAGCACTTCTTTATAAATACATACGACTTAAACGCATTAAAGTTGACGGCAAAAAGGCTGAAATAAACACAAGGCTTATTATTGGCAATGTTGTTGATATGTATATTAATGACGAATTTTTTGAGCCAAAAGCACCTAAATATGATTTTCTTGCCGCTTCAAACGTTGTTGACGTGGTTTATGAAGACCAAAATATCCTGCTTGCAGATAAAAAGCAAGGTTTACTGGTTCATCCTGACGAAAACGAATATGGTGACACGCTTATTGCACGTATTCAGCGTTATTTATACGAAAAAGGCGAATATGACCCCGAAAAAGAAAACAGTTTTCGTCCCGCCCTTGCCAACCGAATCGACCGCAACACAGGTGGCATAGTAATAGCCGCTAAAAACGCCGAAACCTTGCGAATTTTAAACCAAAAAATCAAAGACCGAGAAATTGATAAATGGTACTTGGCGGTAGTACACGGTATTCCAAAAAACAAAGAAGATATTTTAGAGGGATACCTTGAAAAAAATGAAAGTAAAAATCAGGTATTCATCAAAAACAAAATGACCGAAGATACTCGGTCAATCAGAACAAAATATACGGTTTTATCACGCAAAGAAAACCTTTCTCTTTTAAAGGTTGAACTTCTTACCGGAAGAACACACCAAATTAGAGCACATTTGGCGTCCATTGGGCACCCACTACTCGGCGACGGCAAATACGGCAAAAACGCTGCCGATAAAGCCGCAGGTTTTAAACACCAGGCTCTTTATTCGTTCCGACTTCGCTTCAACTTTACCACAGACGGAGGTATTTTGGACTATTTAAACGGCAAAACATTTGAAGTAAACTCGGTTTGGTTTGCCGACAAATTATTCCCCGATTGCAAGTATAAAAGACTATAAAAAACCGTGACGGTAAATACCGTCACGGTTTTAGCTATTCGGTTAATATATAATACATCCTCATCACACTTGCATAGTCAAAGTTTCCGCTTATCATAGCAATTCCATCTGTGATTACTTCATTTATGGTTGGAGACGAAATTAAGGTGTCGTCAATATATATAGGCAATTGTTTGCCAATGTTTTCCGCTGTAGCTACTTGGAATTTTTTAGCACCTTCTTCGGTCATTTCAATATTTAAAACATATCCCGAATTATTTGTATACGATACGGAAATCTTTTTAATATCCGAACTCATAATAATTGTATTTCCGACAATATCTTGAATTCTAAAATCAGCGTTTTTGCTCATAGTTCCTTCAATCACAACGCCCTCTTTAACACCGGGTTCAAGCACAAAGCCATCGTTGTACTTATCTTTCAGGTCTTGTTCTTTAAAAATAATCGCCGAATAATCTGTCGAACCCGTTTCTAATGTATAAACCCCAAACGGATCGTACTTCACACACCAAGCCTGCTCATCATTATAAAAAACTACCGTTTTATAATATCCCTTATTCGAAGCATCTTTCTCGGTTGCAATTTGAAACAACACAACACACTCGTAATTTTTAAAAGCCTCTGTGTCATTTTCTTTTACCATTATCACGCGGGTGTTTTTTATTTCAAGCAAACCATCCTTGATATCATCGGCAGTGTATATCTCCCGCCAACGTTCTTTAAGCTTCTCAACAGCACGGGTGGCATATTCGTCATACCATTCGGCGGCTACGGACGAAGTGTTATCTTTATCGCCAACACTTTCGGTCTCACTTGCATCATTGCCGTCGCAAGAGCAAAACATCAACAGACACAAAACTGTTATAATGAAATTCGAAATTAGTTTTTTCAATATAATACCACCTTTCTTCTTAATTATAACATATGGTGATTATCCTATCAATACATAAAAATAGCGTTGTGCAAAGATGCACAACGCTATATGTCTTACAGTTTAAGTTCTGCTGTTTTCATGGTCTGCTCATACTCGCGGCAGACAACACCTGCTGAGCGGAACATCATTTTCGCCGCTTTGGTCATTTCGGCATCGGCATATTTATCCGACAAATAAATAACCTCTGTAATGCCTTTTTGAATTATTGCTTTGGCACACTCGTT
>JAZQDU010000008.1:0-132115 GCA_045546915.1 Acutalibacteraceae bacterium
CTACTAAAAAGGTTAAGGAACTTGCCGATAAATATGGGTTTGATATTGACCCTAAAAAGAAAATATATGAAATGTCGGTTTCTGAAAAACAGACGGTTGAGATTATAAAGGTGCTTTATCGCGGAGCCGATATTTTAATACTTGATGAGCCGACTGCGGTTCTTACCCCGCAAGAAACTCAGAAATTATTTAAGGTTCTTCGTTCAATGCGCGATGATGGTAAGGCAATTATTATAATCACTCATAAATTGCATGAAGTATTGTCTTTGTCGGATAGGGTTGCCGTTTTAAGAAAAGGTGAATACATTGGCACGGTAAATACTTCCGAGGCTGACGAGTCAATTCTTACCGAAATGATGGTAGGACAGAAAATAGACCTTAATATTGAACGCAGTGAACCTATCGACCCCAAAGACCGTCTTATTGTTAAGGATATCACATGCAAAAGCCGTGAGGGTGTTAAATTACTTGATGATGTTTCGTTTACGGCTCGTTCGGGCGAAATTTTGGGTGTTGCAGGTATTGCCGGCAGCGGTCAGCGTGAGTTGCTTGAGGCAATAGCCGGTTTGCAACATTTAGATGAAGGCGAAATTCTTTACTTGAACCCTAAGAACGGTAATATAGAAAATCTTCGCGATAAAACACCGTTGCAGATAAGGGAACTTGGAGTAAGGCTGTCGTTTGTGCCCGAGGACCGACTTGGAATGGGCCTTGTCGGCAATATGGATATTGTTGATAATATGATGTTAAGAAGTTACCGAAAAGGGAAGTCGGCATTTTTACAGCGTAAGGCACCTAAAGACCTCGCTGTAAAGATTATAGACGAACTTCAGGTTGTAACACCCGGTGTCAGCACACCGGTACGACGTCTTTCGGGCGGTAATGTTCAAAAGGTGCTTGTAGGACGCGAAATTTCTGCCGCACCCAAGTTGCTTATGGCGGCATATCCCGTAAGAGGTCTTGACATTAATTCCTCTTATACGATTTATAATCTTTTAAACGAGCAAAAGAAAAAAGGTGTAGCGGTAATCTTTGTTGGTGAAGACCTTGATGTTTTAATTGAACTTTGTGACCGTATTATGGTTATAGGCTCAGGAAAAATAACAGGTATCGTTGATGCAAGAACAACTACGAAAGAAGAAATAGGACTTTTGATGACTAAGACCGAGAGAGGTGAGCAGGGTGAGTAACACATTGACACAACATAAAGAACCGTTGATTCATATAACAAAACGGGATGCCATGCCGTTGTGGAAATCACTTTTGATAAGGGCGGTTGCAATTGTTTTTGCACTCATTGTTTGTTCTGCAATTATCGTGTTGCTTACAAAAACTAACCCCATCGATGTTTTTGCTAAAATGATTGACGGTAGTTTTAAATCTGAACGCAAGTTTTGGAATTTGTTGCAGGAAATTGCAATGTTGCTGTGTATTTCTCTTGCAGTAACGCCTGCATTTAAAATGCAGTTTTGGAATCTTGGTGCCGAGGGACAGGTGCTTGTCGGCGGTCTTGCTGCGGCAGCGTGTATGTTTTATGCAAAAGATTCATTACCTAACTTATTACTGATTGTTTTGATGTTTATATCAAGTGTGCTTGCTGGTATGCTCTGGGGATTTATTCCGGCGTTTTTCAAAGCGAAATTCGGAACAAATGAGAGTTTGTTCACACTTATGATGAATTACGTGGCAATACAACTTGTAGGTTTCTTTATTATGGTTTGGGTTCCCAGCGGCTCAAATGTTATGGGCGTTATTAATCAAAAGACAAAGAGCGGTTGGTTGCCGTCTTTGTTTGGACAGAAATATGCTCTAAATATTATTTTCGTTGTTGTAATTATAATAGGTATGTATATTTATCTTAAATACAGCAAACAAGGGTATGAAATATCGGTTGTTGGCCAAAGTGAAAATACTGCAAGATATGTAGGAATAAATGTTAAGAATGTCATTATAAGAACTATGCTTATTTCGGGCGCTTTGTGTGGCATTGCAGGATTTTTGCTGGTTTCGGGTACTGACCATTCTATTTCACGTGACCTCGCAGGAGGCATGGGCTTTACTGCAATTATGGTATCGTGGCTTGCAAAATTCAACCCGCTGACTATGGTTGCAACGTCGTTCCTTATTGTGTTTTTACAGATTGGAGCAGGTGAAATTGCATCGTCTCCAAAACTTGGGCTTAATGAAAGCGTATCGGACATTTTAACGGGAATTATAATTTTCTTTATAATAGGATGCGAGTTTTTCATTAACTATAAGATTAATTTTCGCACTAAGAGTAAGGAGGCGTCAAAATGATAGCGGCAATTTTTAATTTTATCAATTCAGCTATTATTCAGGGTACGCCGTTGCTTTTTGGTGCAACGGGTGAAATAATTACCGAAAAATCCGGCAACTTAAATCTTGGAATTCCCGGCATCATGTACGTCGGCGGAATTTCGGGAATAATTGGCGGATACTTGTACGAGCATTATACTGCTGAGCCAAACGCGTTTCTTTGCATGATGATTCCTCTGCTTAGTTGTATATTGGGTTCGGTTTTAATGTCGTTAATTTATAGTTTTCTCACTATAACATTGCGTGCAAATCAAAACGTCACAGGCCTTGCACTTACTACTTTTGGAATCGGTGTTGGCAACTTTTTTGGCGGTTCGTTGCTTAAATTTTTCGGCGAAAGCGGTTCTATTTCTCTTATAAATTGCGGTAAAAGTTTTAAGGCTTCACTTCCGTTTGCAGAAGACCTTGGCATTTTCGGAAAGACATTTTTATCCTTTGGTTTCATGGTCTACCTTGCTATTGTTATTGCAGTTGTGGCATCGTTTGTGCTTAATAAAACTAAGGTTGGCCTTAGCTTGCGTGCTGTTGGTGAAAACCCTGCAACAGCCGATTCGGCGGGTATTAATGTTGAAAAGTATAAATATCTCGCCACCTGTATTGGCGGTGCCGTTGCCGGTTTAGGCGGTCTGTATTTTGTTATGGACTACACGGGCGGTGCTTGGACTAATAACGGTTTTGGCGACCGTGGATGGCTTGCTATAGCAATTGTTATTTTTGCAATATGGAGGCCTAAGATGTCGATATTGTCATCTTACCTTTTTGGCGGTCTTTATATTTTAAGCGTTACCATTCCCGGACTTTCAAGCAGCACGAAGGAACTTATTAATATGTTACCTTACATTGTGACGATTTTGGTACTTGTAATAATAAGCATACAGAAAAAGCGTGAAAATCAACCCCCGGCACATTTAGGGCTTTCTTATTTTCGTGAGGAGAGATAAACACAAACTCTTGACATTACTTTTTTAGTGTGTTAAAATTACCGATGAAAACAAAGTCTTGTGGGACTTAAGAATGGAGATATATGTTATGAACAGAATTAAGACTATCGAAACCAGAGATATCGCAAAGTCGGTTGAAAACGGCGGTTGCGGTGAATGCCAGACTTCTTGCCAGTCGGCTTGCAAAACATCTTGCGGTGTTGCAAATCAGAAGTGCGAGAACGCTGATAAGTAATTTTTAAAAAAGAGGAACGCCGCCTTATTTTAAGGCGGCTTCTTTATTGGGAGTAATATATGGTTCATTTGTATAAACTTAACGGATATAATATCGTACTTGACACTTGCTCAGGCTCGGTCCATTCGGTTGACGAAGTGGCTTACGATATTATTTCAATGTATAAAGAAAATACCGAACAAGAGATTGTTTCACTTGTTCTTGAAAAATATAAGGATGATTCTGCCGTTAACGAGGAGGAGATAAAACTCTGTCTTAGCGATATTGCAGAACTTGAAAAACAGGGCAAACTCTATTCAAAAGACGTTTATGAGGATTTGGCCATAGATTTTAAGAATAACAGCAATGTTATAAAGGCAATGTGTTTACACGTTGCTCATACATGCAATCTTAACTGTTCGTATTGTTTTGCAAGTCAGGGCAAATATCAGGGCGATAGGGCTTTGATGAGTTTTGAGGTTGGCAAACAAGCCTTTGATTTTCTTATTGCAAACTCGGGAAATCGAAAGAACTTAGAGGTTGACTTTTTTGGCGGCGAGCCGCTTATGAACCTTGACGTTGTAAAACAGTTGGTTGAGTATGCCCGTTCGATTGAAAAAGAGCATAATAAAAACTTCCGCTTTACGCTTACTACCAATGGTGTATTGCTTGATGACGAGGTTACAGAGTTTTTAAACAGCGAAATGGATAACGTTGTTTTGAGTCTTGACGGACGTAAAGAAGTACACGACCGATTCAGAAAAGATTACTTAGGGCAGGGCAGTTATGATTTGATTGTACCTAAATTCCAACGTTTTGTTGAAAAGCGTGGCGATAAAAGTTATTACATACGCGGTACTTTTACTCACGAAAATACTGATTTTACAAAAGATATTTTGCACATGGCTGATTTGGGATTTAAGGAACTTAGTATGGAGCCGGTGGTTTGTCCTCCCGGTGACCCATATGCATTGACCGAGTCGGACAAGCCGGAACTTTACCGTCAGTATGAAATATTGGCAACCGAAATGCTAAAACGCAAGAAAGATGGCAAACCCATTACATTTTATCATTATATGCTTGACCTTAAAAACGGCCCTTGTATTTATAAACGCATTACTGGTTGCGGTTCGGGAACTGAATACGTAGCAGTTACACCTTGGGGTGAACTTTTCCCGTGTCACCAATTTGTTGGCGACCCTAAATACAGTTTGGGCGACGTGTGGAAAGGCGTAACAAACAAGCGAGCGCAAGACGAATTTAGAGGATGTAACGCGTATTCACGTCCTGAATGTAAGGAATGTTGGGCAAAACTCTATTGTTCGGGCGGTTGCGCTGCAAACTCATACCACGCAACAGGCAAAATTGACGGCATTTACGAATATGGTTGCGATTTGTTTAAAAAGAGAATCGAATGCGCCGTAATGATGAAGGTTGCCGAGGCAGAACAATGAAAACGCCGATAGTTGATTTTGTTAAGGTTTATGCTGAGAGAAACGTAATCCGCCTTCATATGCCGGGACATAAAGGCAAAGAATTTTTAGGCATTGAGAAACTTGATATTACCGAGGTAAACGGAGCCGATGTGTTAAGCGATGCCGATGGTATTATTGCTGAAAGCGAAACGGAAGCAGCAAAACTTTTCGGTAGTTATAAAACCTTTTATTCGACCGAGGGCTCGTCACTTTGCATAAAAACCATGTTGGCATTGATTAATGCCAACAAAAAGGATAAGCGTTGCAGAATACTTGCCGCAAGAAACGTTCACAAATCGTTTGTTTATGGCTGTGCGCTTTGCGATATTGATGTTGAGTGGTTAAATGACGGCACACAGGAGCATTTTTGCTCTTGCAAAGTAACACCAATGCAGTTAAAAAAGGCATTGTCAGACGTTCAAGGCAAAGTTGATGCAGTTTATGTTACAAGCCCCGACTATCTGGGCGTTTTGCAGGATATTAAAGGTTTATCGGCAGTATGTGATGAATGGAATGTACCGCTTGTGGTGGATAATGCCCATGGTGCGTATCTTTCCTTTTTAGAAGAAAATTTACATCCTTTAAATTTGGGCGCGTCAATGTGTACCGATTCGGCGCATAAAACCTTGCCTGTACTTACGGGTGGAGCATACTTGCATATATCAAATAAGTTTGATATAGATGAAAAAGAAGTTCGCTCTTTTATGTCGGTGTTTGGTTCAACAAGTCCGTCGTATTTGATTTTGCAGTCGTTAGACCTATGCAACCGATATTTAGCCGATGGTTATACCGAAAGACTTAAAAACACTATATCTTATATAAAAAAATTAAAGCAAAAACTTGAAAATCAAGGGTTCACGCTTTACGGTGATGAGGAATTAAAACTCACTGTTGACTGCGCCGATTTTGGACTTAGCGGACAGGAAGTTGCCGAGTTTTTAAGAAAAAACGGTATTGAAATTGAGTTTTATGACAGTAGGTTTGCTGTTATGATGTTCACTCCCGAAATTTCGGCAAAAGAGATAGAAACTTTTGGCAATTTAATGTGTTCTTTGCAAAAGACAATGCCAAAATCGCAAATAAAAACAGAAAAAGTAGAGTATACCAAGGCAACTAACATAAGAAATGCAGTATTTTCCGAGCAGGAAACGATATCTGTAAATATGGCTGTGGGGAGGGTTTGCGCAGCACCCACGGTTTCTTGTCCGCCTGCCGTTCCAATTATAATCAGTGGTGAGGTGATTACCCAAAGGGCAGTTGAAATATTAAAATATTATAAATTTACAACTATTAGCGTAATTAAATAAAAAGCGCAAAATTTGGTTGAAAATAGGGCATTTTCATGGTATAATAAATTAAATAAAAAACAGAGGTGCATTATTATGGTAGATATTTTGAGAAAACCTGACGATATAAAGATTAAGTCGTCAAACGGCATTGATGATATCGTTGTTGAAACTGAAATTGTCGACAGAAAACTTAATCTTTACGTTACCGCTGATAAAAGTCATCCTACCTTTATTACCTTGCGTTGGAACTACAAGGTTAATGAGCCTACAAGGGTAATGGGAGATAAGTGGGAGCGTTCGTATGCCGACCTTGAGTGGCGTTCGTTAAACGGTGAACACTTTATGCCTTGGTATTTCCTTGCTTCTAACGGTAAGCAGACTACCGGTTGCGGTGTTATGGTAAGACCCAATAGTTTTGTCTGCTTCGAGCATGACGCATCGGGCGTTACTGCTTGGGTTGATGTGCGTACCGGCGGAACAGGTGTTGAACTTGGCGGAAGAAAATTGCTTGCTTGCACCTTTGTTTGTGAACATTATGAAGGTATGTCTGAGTTTAAGGCTGCTAAGGAATTCTGTAAAGTAATGTGTACTGACCCGATACTTCCTAAAGCACCGGTTTACGGAAGTAACAACTGGTATTATGCTTATGGAAACAGTTCTTATGACGAGATTATGACCGATGCTTCGCTTATAGCAGAACTTGCAGGTCAAAATGAAAATAAACCTTACATGGTTATCGACGATGGTTGGTCGGTTAAGAGTTGCTGTGGCCCGTGGATTCCTAATGAAAAATACGGCGACATGAAGAAGGTAGCCGATGAGTTTAAGGCTAAAGGCTTAAAACCGGGTATTTGGTTTAGACCTCTTCACGATGCTGTGGCATATGCCGAGCATCCCGATTGGAGAATTAAGAGAAGAGTTAACAACGAGGATAAGCTCTTTTATTTAGACCCTACCAACCCCGAAGTTCAGCAGTATCTTCGTGAAAACATTCGTACCATTATCGGTTGGGGATATGAACTCATTAAACATGACTTCTCAACATTTGATATGTTTGGTGCTTTTGGCTTTACCCTTAATGGTAAGATAACCAATTACGACGATTGGTCTTTCTACGACAAGTCAAAAACCAATGCTGAAATCGTACTTGATTTTTACAAACTTATTCGCGAAGAGGCAAAAGATGCTGTAATTATTGGTTGCAATACAATTTCACATCTTTGCGCCGGTCTTGTTGAAGTTAACCGTATCGGTGACGATACAAGCGGTAACGTTTGGTCAAGAACAAGGGCTGTCGGTGTTAACACACTTGCTTTCAGACTTTGCCAAAACGGTTCTTTCTATATGGTTGATGCCGACTGTATAGGTACTATTAACAATGTTATTCCTTGGAGACTTAACAGAAAATGGCTTGACCTCTTGGCAAGAAGCGGTTCTCCGTTGTTTGCTTCTATTAATCCTGCCGATGTTACAGAAGAAATGAAGAAAGACTTAATTGAGGCATTCAAAGTAAACTCGGTTCAGACCGATGAAGCAGAGCCTCTTGATTGGCTTTATAATAAACAACCTCAAAAGTGGCTTATCAACGGTGAAAATGTTGAATATGATTTCATTGAAGACGATTATCCGTTGCTTATTGGCGGTAATGTGCAACCTCACGTATTTAAGATTTAAAAACTTGTCTTGCTGCTAAAAAATATCTTGACATTTGATATTGTGGTATATATAATAGTCTGTGTGACAATTTGAGGTGATATTATGGTTCTTGATTTACGTTCGCTTTTTGTTAACGATAATGAGAGCCTTCCCATCGATTGCAGGTTCGATATGAGCGATGTTGATTTCTATGGTGAAACCCCATTAAAGGTTCCCGTATTGGTCAGCGGTAAAGCATACAGTCGTGCCGGTATTGTAACACTGTCTGTCATGTGCGATTGTGAGTATTCGGCGCCCTGCGACCGTTGCGGAGTCGATACTGTAAAGCACTATATGGTTCCTATAGAGCGAGTTCTTGTCGCAAAACTTGAAAATGGCGAGAATGACGAAATAATCCTTTTGGAAGATTTCAAACTTGATTTGGAGGAACTTATTTTTACAGAGGTTGTTCTTGCAATGCCGAGGAAACATCTCTGCAACGAGGATTGCCTCGGACTCTGTCAAGAATGTGGAAAAAACCTTAACAACGGTCCTTGTGGCTGTGCTACCAAAACGGTTGACCCGCGTCTTGCAGCTTTGTCCAAATTCTTTGATAATTAACTAACAAAAGTGTAACTAAGGAGGCGTTAAAGATGGCAGTACCTAAGAGAAAAACATCTAAGGCCAGAAAAAACAAAAGACGTTCTTCCGTTTGGAAGATGAGTGCTCCTGCACTTGTCAAGTGCAACCACTGTGGCGAGTTTAAGAGACCTCACCGTGTTTGCCCGGCCTGCGGTTACTATAACGACCGCGAAGTAATTAAGGTTGAAGCTTAATTGAACAAAAGGGGAAGGATTTTTTATTCCTTCCCTTTATTTTTTAACAATTATGATTTAAAATGGATAAAAGGGGTGATATTGTGTCGGTCAAGATAGATGTTGTCGATAAAAAGTGCGACCTTTACAAAGCAGGCGTCAGAGCAGGCGATGAACTCATAAGCCTTAACGGTCATGAGATAATGGACGTGCTCGATTATAGGTTTTACCAAAACGAGCGTAAAGTTGAGGTAAAAACAGTTAAAAACGGCAAAGAAAAGGTTTGCACCGTTTTCAAGGACGAGTATGATGAGTTGGGACTTTTGTTTGACAGTTACCTTATGGACAAACAACGCTCCTGTCGTAACAACTGTGTATTTTGTTTTATTGACCAGTTACCAAAAGGGCTTAGAGAGTCGCTTTATTTTAAGGATGACGATTCGAGAATGTCGTTTTTGTTCGGCAATTATATCACGCTTACCAACATAACCGAGCATGAGGTTGACCGTATTATTAAAATGCATATCAGCCCTGTTAATGTGTCGGTTCATACCACTAATCCTGAACTCAGGGTTAAAATGATGAAAAACCGCTTTGCAGGTCAAGCACTCAATGTATTGTGGAGATTGTGCGAGGCGGGGATTGACATTAACTGCCAACTTGTTCTTTGCCCCGGTTGGAATGACGGTAAAGAACTCGAAAGAAGTCTTAACGATTTAATAAAAAATTCGTCTGTCAAGAGTATAGCCTGCGTGCCCGTTGGACTTACAGGTCATAGAGAAGGGCTCCAAGATTTAAAGCCTTTTGACAAACAAACCGCGTCAAGTGTTGTAGACAAAACCGAAGAATTTTGCAGAAAAACAAAGGAACTTTACGGTGAAAACAGAGTGTTTGCTGCCGATGAGTTTTATCTTTTATCTGAAAGAGAGATGCCGGATGCTTCACACTACGGCGAATTTTTGCAGATTGAAAACGGCGTAGGAATGTGGGCAAGTTTTAAGGCCGAGTGCGAAGAGGCGATGGAAGATATAGAGGGGCCGGTTTTACCTAGGAAAATAACCGCTGTAACGGGTGAAGCAGCATATCCTTTAATATCAAATGTTGTTGACAATTTAAGAGTTAAATGGCATAATTTAGATTGTAAAGTTGTAAAAGTAAAAAATAACTTTTTTGGCGGTAAAATTACCGTTGCAGGTCTTATAACAGGAACGGATATAGTTGAGCAATTAAAAAACACCGAAATTGGTGATGAACTTATTATTCCGTCGGTTATGTTAAGGCACGAAAGAGATATGTTTCTCGACAGTATGACCATAGAGCAGGTTGAGAAAGTTTTAAATACAAAGGTCAGAATCGCCGATAACGACGGTTGGTCGCTTTTATCGGCACTTAAAGGTGATAATTTTTAGGTTTGCCCTAAGGGAGGGAATACCGTATGTCAAAACCCATAATTGCTGTGGTTGGACGTCCTAATGTTGGAAAATCAACGCTTTTTAATAAACTTATAGGTAAACGCCTTTCGATAGTTGATGATACACCGGGTGTTACTCGTGACCGTATTTTTGGTGATGCTGAGTGGCGTTCTAAAAAATTTATGATGGTAGATACCGGTGGTATTGAACCTAAAACCGATGATATTATACTAAAAAAAATGAGAGCGCAGGCCGAACTTGCTATTGATACGGCAGATGTGATTATTTTTGTCACTGATATTAAAAGCGGTGTTACTGCATCTGATCGTGAAGTTGCAGCAATGCTTCAAAAATGCGGTAAGCCTATTGTACTTTGTGTTAATAAGTGTGACCGTCCCGGTGACGTGCCGATGGAATTTTATGAATTTTATAATTTAGGTCTTGGTGACCCGATTAGTGTTTCGTCGGTACATGGACACGGAACGGGCGATTTACTTGATAAAGTTTTTGAGTATCTGCCTGAAGATTTTGGTGAGGAAGATGACGCCGAGGTTATAAATGTTGCCGTTATCGGCAAACCGAATGCGGGTAAGTCGTCGCTTGTTAATGCCATAAGCCGTGAAGAACGCTCAATTGTTTCGGATATCGCAGGTACTACACGTGATGCCATAGATACTTTGGTGACCGTTGGGGGACAAAAGTATAACTTTACCGATACGGCAGGAATAAGGCGTAAAAGTAAAGTTGACGATGATATTGAAAAATATAGTGTAATGCGTGCAAAAATGGCTGTTGAAAGAGCCGATGTGTGCGTTATTATGATAGACGCAACCGAAGGTTTTACCGAGCAGGATTCAAAGGTTGCAGGTCTCGCCATGGAACAGGGCAAAGCGGCGATAATTGCTGTCAATAAATGGGATATCGTTGAAAAAGACGGCAAAACGATGGACTCTATGCGTAAACAACTAATGCAGGATTTTGCGTTTATGCCGTATGCACCCATTATTTTTATATCGGCAAAAACAGGTCAGAGACTTGACAGACTTTTTGAACTTATTAAGTTTGTTCATGCTCAAAACACCATGCGTATTTCGACGGGTATGCTTAATGAACTGCTTGCCGACGCAACGGCACGCGTGCAACCGCCGACCGATAAAGGAAAGAGACTTAAAATTTACTATATGACTCAGGCATCCACCAAACCTCCTACATTTGTTTTCTTCTGCAACAGGGAGGAGTTGTTCCATTTTTCGTATCAGCGTTATTTGGAAAATCAGATTCGCGCAACTTTTGGACTCGAAGGTACACCGGTGAAATTTATTATCCGTGAGCGTGGAGACAGAAAAGCATAAGTTAAAAGGTTGAGAGGTTTTAATAGATGATATGGCTAATATTTGCCGCTTCGCTTTTGTGTTCATATTTAATCGGAAGCATAAACATGGCGGTTATAATTTCAAAGTTTATAGCGCATGACGACATCCGCGAACATGGAAGCGGTAATGCCGGCATGACAAATATGATGAGGGTTATGGGCTTTGTTCCGGGGTTTTTAACCTTTCTTTTTGATGCGGCAAAGGGAGCAGGTGTTTGCCTTTTGGCAAAGTATCTTGTTTTTCCTTATATATTTGAAGTTACATCAAGCAATTTTTTGATACCTGAATACGGTGCGTATTATTGCGCGATATTATGTATTATCGGGCACGCTTTTCCTGTATTTTTTGGATTCAGGGGAGGTAAAGGTGTTGCGACTACTTTAGGTATTATGCTGGCTTGTCAGTGGCAGACGGGTGTTTTAGGCCTTTTAGTGTTTATAATCGTATTTTTACTTAGCGGAATTATTTCTTTAAGTTCCATTATTGCAGGCATTTCGTTGCCCGTGTTTAATTTTATTTTTGCACAGTCTTTGTATGCAAATTCAAAACTAGTTGAAGCGCTGCTTGTGGCGATAATTACAATCATTGTAATTGTTATGCACCGTGCAAACATTGCAAGATTAATAAAGGGTGAGGAGAAAAGGTTTAAAATACGCAAATCCAAAGGAGAACCGAAAAAATGAAAATCAGTATCCTCGGTACCGGTGGATGGGGTATAGCCCTTGGTATCCACGCTTTTTCATTAGGCCATACGGTTAAAATGTGGTCGCCTTTTAAAGAAGAAGTAGACGCAATTCTTTTAAACAGAGAAAACGAGAAACTTTTAAAAGGCGTAAAAATCCCGCAAGAAATTGCAATTACAAACGAAATCGGTGATGTAAGCAACGCTGATATTACTATTTTGGCAGTACCGTCATTTGCTGTGCGTTCAACCTCAAAACTGTTAAACAAAACCGACTGTGGCATTATTGTAAACGTCGCAAAAGGTTTTGAAAAAGGCACGTTGTTAAGACTTTCTGAGGTTATACATGAAGAGTTGCCGGATAAAAAAATTGTAGTGTTGTCAGGTCCCTCTCATGCTGAGGAGGTTGCTCGTTCGGTGCCTACTACGGTCGTTTCGGCTTCAAATGACAGTCAAGCAGCGTTGTTTGTTCAAAAAGCACTTATAGGCCCTAATTTTAGAATTTACACCAATCATGATGTGGTGGGTGTTGAGGTCGGCGGTGCCATGAAAAATGTTATGGCTGTCGCCGCGGGTATTGAGAATGGCCTTAAGATTGGTGACAATACAAGAGCAGCACTGCTTACAAGAGGCCTTAACGAAATTGCGAAACTCGGAACAAAAATGGGCGCCGAAACCACAACCTTTATGGGACTTTCAGGGCTTGGCGACCTTATAGTTACTTGTATGTCAGAGCATAGCCGAAATAATCGGTTTGGTAATCTTGTCGGTCAGGGTGTAGACGTTGAAACCGCAATGAAAACGGTGGGTACGGTTGAGGGCTATTACGCAGCCGAAATTGCTCATGAACTGTGCACCCGATATAATGTTGAAATGCCCATTGTTACCGAGTGCTACAACATTCTGTTTAACGGTGCTAAACCGTTAGATGCTATTCGACATCTTATGTCACGTCCCGGTACAACCGAAGATGAACAAATCTGGATGTAAATAAAATTTGATATTTTTGGCAGTTTTTATATTTTGTGTATAAAAATTTTCCTTTTTGATAAAATATTTTTAAACGCAAAGCGTTAAATATTTTAAGGAGATACACAAGATATGAAAACTGCCAATTTTTTTGCAATTTATATGCTTACTGCACTTATGATATTCTGCTTTTGCGGTTGTGGTAAAAAGGATAGTTCACCTGCAACCGATAACGGAACGGTAGAATATAAAGACGGAGAATATAGGTCTGCGTCGGCTGATTTTGATGATAGCGGATACCGTTCAACCGTTACTGTTGTTGTCAAAGACGGCAAGATTGAGTCGGTAGATTGTGACGCCGATAAAAAAGGCGGTGGCACAAAAAAAGCCGACTCGGAAAATGGCACCTATAATATGAAAAAAGGCGGAGCGCAGTACGAGTGGCACGAGGAGATTGCTTTTTTTGAACAGTATGTTCGTGAGAATGGTGTTGGCACTTTAAACTTAGGGGCAAACGGAAAAACCGATGTCGTGACGGGATGCACGATATCGGTTTCGGAATATGTCGAATTGATTAATGATGCTTTAAAAAAGGCTAAGAATTAAATTTATAATTTACACAGGGGATATCGCCGGTTTGGTCAATTTCAAGTCCGTTTGATACCTTTATTGTTCCGTCTTTTAAAATAAAGACGGTTTCGGCGTTATACGTTTGGGCTAAACGTGTGCCTTGTTCAAATCCTAATACAAGACATGCGGTTGACAGACCGTCGGCAATCAATGAAGAATCGGCAATAATTGTTACCGAACTTATGTCGTTGTCGACGGGATAACCCGTTTTAGGGTCGATTATATGGTGATAAATCTTACCGTCGTGTTCAAAATAACGCTCGTAAATTCCTGAAGTGACAGCCGTTTTGTCCGAAAGGCGTATGGTCAGAGCCGATTCACCGGTTATGGCAAATGGCTTTTGAATACCTACATTGTAGCCGGAACCGTCGTTGTCGCCAATTAGCATAACATTACCGCCAAGGTTGATGGTGCCACGGGTGATACCTTGTTCTAAAAAATATTCTTTAAGTCTATCGGCAATATATCCTTTAGCAATACCTCCGAGGTCAATTTTTGCATTATTCAGTGCGGTAACAGTATTTTCACTAAGTGTTATATTAATGCCATTAACCGACGGAAGAAGTGCAGAAATTTCATAAGATGGGGGCGGGGTTACAGCCTCGTTGACGTTCCAGAGTTCTACCAATGGTGTAACTGTAAAATCAAATGCGCCGTCGCTTTTTTTATATATTTCAAGAGCAGATTCTATAAGTTTTGCAGTTTCACTGTTTACGGTTACTGCAGCACCTTTTGAATTGTTAATTCGACTTATATCGCTGTTTTCAACCGTTCGACTGAAAAGTTGCTCGTAATATTCGCAAAGTTCTAATGCACCGTTTAATACGTCGCTGTTTGCCGAGAATATATTAAGTGTTATTACTGTATCCATCATTATTCTGGTAGCAGAGTGTTCTTTCACCTCTTCCTTGCAGGCACTAAGGGTGAAAAGTACGGCTACCGAAATAAAAAGAGAAAAAAGTTTTTTCACTAAAAATACTTCCTTTTTTATTGCATTATTGACAGGGTACATTATTATTAAACAACATATCACAAATTAAGTCAAGGAGAAACCAATGGAGAAGACAATTGTTATAGCAGGCGGCGGATATGCGGGAGTATTGACGGCAAAAAAACTTGAAAGAAAATTAAAAAAAGCCGATACTAAAATAGTGGTAATCGACCGCAACACTTACCACACTATGCTAACCGAACTTCACGAGGTTGCCGCAGGCAGAGTAGAGCCGTCGAGCATAATAATCCCGTTTGAAAAGATTTTTAAAAACCGAAAAATAGAGTTTATCCAAGACGAAATAATTTCTGCCGACCCAAATTACAATATAATTAAATGTAAAACCCAAAGCATTCAGTATGATTATCTTGTCGTTTGCACAGGTGCAACTTCTCGCTTTTTTGGTATTCCGGGTGCTGAAAAGTATAGTTTTAAACTTTGGTCATACGAAGATGCATTGCTCCTTTATAATCGTGTCAGAGATTGCTTTTATAAGGCTTCTCAGACTACCGACACATTAAAAAGAAAGCAAATATTGAGTTTTTCGGTGGTTGGCGGTTCGGCAACAGGGGTTGAGATGGCAGGTGAGTTGGCCGAATATGTCCCGCATCTTTGTAATGAGTTTTCTATAAATCGAAACGATGTTTCAATACGTTTGATTGAAGCTTCAGAACGTCTGTTAATGCAGATGTCTTGCAAGGTGTCAGACAAACTGACGTCAAGACTAAAAAAGATGGGCGTCAGGGTAATGACCGATTGTAAAGTGCTTGAAGTAACTCAAGAGGGCGTGAAAATTGATTCAAAGGGTAAATTTATCCCTTGCCAAACGGTTATTTGGGCAGCGGGAACAACCTGTGCCGAGTTCAGTTCAAGTATAAATAGCATAACACCGTTAAAAAACGGACGTATAAAGACCGATAAATATCTCAAAACACATGATTTTCAAAACATTTATGTTGGCGGTGACTGTCTTTGGTTTGATGCAGAAGGTGTAACTGTACCGCAAATGGTCGAAAACGCCGAACATTCTGCCGAAACAATTGCAGAAAACATTTCGCTTGACATAAAAGGTTTTAAAGAAAAGATTCCGTACGAACCCAAATTTCACGGTTCTATGATTTCTTGCGGTGGCAGATACGGTTCCGCCGAGGTAGGTGGCAGAAAAAGATATGTGTTGCCGTCTTTCTTAGCAATGCTTGTCAAACACCTTGTTAATGTGTTATACTTTACTAAGGTTGCAGGTTGGAATAAGGTTGCCTCTTATTTGAAGCATGAAATATTTGGTATAAAAAACCGTCGAAGTTTTACCGGAGGTCATTTAAGCAACAAATCACCGACCTTTTTGCTCGTACCTTTACGGGTGTTTACGGGTGTTTATTGGCTCATTGAGGCGTTTGAAAAAATATCTGAAGGCTGGCTTAAAGAGGCGCATCTTGCTAACTTTTTTAAAGGGGCTTACGATTATTTTAATTCGGCTTCGGGCGCTTCACACGGTACTATTACGGCAGCAACATCGGCTAATACCGGCGCTGAACAACTTTTAAGGTTTGATATTTTAAATATTTTTGATGTAACCTTTGTAAAGGGCGGCGGCGATTATGCCTTAAGAACGGGATTTTTGCCAACAGATTGGCTGGTAAACAAAGTAATAGTACCAAGAGAATCGTTACAGATGTTTTTTCAGTTTTTTATTATAATCAGCGAACTTGTTATAGGTATATGCTTGATACTTGGACTGTTTAACTTTATAATAAACTCATACGCTTTGGTTTTACAGGCGATGTTTTTAATGACAACCGGTCTTTATCTCAGTACTTGGTGGCTTATATTTGCTTCGGTTGCGCTGTTGGTGTCCGGTGGGGCTTCCCTTGGTGCAGACTACTATTTGTCACCCAAAATCAAGCAACGTTTGAAAACTGGCAAATTTACCGGAAAGTGGTATTTATATAATGATTAAAAAAGCAGACATAATACTTGCTGTTTTACTTACGGTGCTGTCGTTTACGGCGGTCACCGTAACAGCATTTACGAAGGAAAACGGCAAAAAAGTTATAATAAGTGTTGACAACAAGTCGGTGTATGAGTTGCCTTTGAATGCTGATAATACTGTAGTTGTAGAAAATAAGTATGGCACTAATACTGTCGTCATTAAGGACGGTGAGGTTACCGTAATGGACGCCGACTGCCCGGATAAATATTGTCAAAATCATGTGGCAATATCTAAAAAGGGCGATACAATTGCTTGCTTACCGCACCGACTTGTAGTAGAGATAGGGGATTAGTAATATGGCTAAAAGATGTGCTTATTACGGTGTTTTGCTGTCGCTTGCAATAATCTGCGGTTATATCGAGATGCTTATTCCGTTTGATTTTGGTATACCGGGTATAAAGTTGGGGCTTGCTAATATAGTAGCGGTATGGCTCCTATATAAAAATAGGTTTTTACCTGCTTTTACAGTCAACATCGCAAGGATTTTGTTGGTGTTTCTACTATTCGGTAACGCCATGAGCCTCGTTTATGCATTAAGCGGTGGTATTTTGGCGGTTATTATGATGGCGGTTATAAAAAGATTGAAATGCTTTTCGCCCGTTGGCGTCAGTATAGCGGGTGCCTTTTTTCATAATGTAGGACAGTTGTTATCGGCATCGTTTGTTATTGGTTCTAAGGCAGTAATATATTATCTGCCGTTTTTAACCTTGTCAGCCGTGGCTACCGGATTACTTATAGGTTTGCTTGCATCGTATCTTTTAAAGAGGGTAAAATATACTACATAATTTCATCGGGGGTAGTATATGATAAGCACCGACGAGGCTTTTGCAATAACGCGACAAAAGGTTGTTTGCCAACTGAAAAAAGGCGGAAGCGGTTTTAGCGATGTTTCTGACTTGCTTTTAAAGGGTGAGGGCAAATATCTGAGGACAAGATTAGGCCTTATTTGTTCTGCAGACCAAAATAACAATGTTGACGAAAGCGTGACCGACCGACTGGCAGCAATAGAACTTTTGCATCTTGCGACGCTTATTCACGATGATGTGATTGACGATGCCGACGAAAGACGGGGGTTGCCTTCGGTGCAGGCGGCATTTGGCAAGCATGGTGCCGTAATAGCGGGTGATTTTATTTTGACAAGGTGCTTTTCGCTTTTGTCGGAATCAAACTCACAACAAAGGAACTTGTTTTTAAGAGCAATATCTGCAGTTTTAAAGGGTGAAATGTTGCAAGAACGCTCACTTTTTGACCGAACTGTGACGCCTATACGGTACTTAAAAACTGTTAGCGGGAAAACAGCGGCTTTGTTTGCGGTGGCTGCCGCCGTGTCAAATGTTGAGTTCGCAAAATTAAGCCTCGGGCATAAATTCGGCATAATATATCAGATTGCCGACGACATACGCGATTTTACGGGGCAGGGTGATTCGTTTGGCGGAAAGCCAAAATTATGCGACCTAAAATCAGGGGTAATAACCTTACCTGCGATATTTTGTTTGCTTAAAGACCCGCAATTGTCTGATGAGGGGATTTTAGATAATATAGATTATGGAATTAAGAAATCCAAACAGGTCGCCGACCGATATTTAAATAAACTGCAAACACTGTGTGCAAGAGCAAATATAAACGAAAAAGGCAGTATTAATAATATGGTGATTAAAATTATGCAATAGCCAAAGAATTAACTTTGGCTATTTTCCTTTTTTTATGGTAAAACTTAAAATTAAAGACCTATAAATATATGGATTTAAAAAATATAAAAAAATTCCAAAAATCACTTGACATATTGAAAAAGCGGGTGTATAATTCTATACTGCTTAATCATGGGCTAATATGCACATATAACTCACTTTATGTCACGTTATATGTCTAAAATGCCCTGAAATTGGCGGTAGAATAGAGTGCAAAAAGCAAATGTAACTTTTAGTTACGGTCATTTTTACATTTTATAACTTCTGCTGATGCTTTAAAACTGGTATTTGCCGGTAAATAAGCGTAAATTTTATAAGGAGTGATAAAGTCCATGGCTCAAACGGTTAGTGTTAAACCCGTTAAATTCGGAAAAAACGAAAGAATGACTTTTTCGAAAATCAATGAAGTTATCGATATGCCTAACCTCATTGAAATTCAGAAGGATTCTTATTCGTGGTTTCTCAATCAAGGCCTGAAGGAAGTTTTTGAGGATATGTCCTCCATTACCGATTATACCGGTAATTTGGTGCTCGATTTTATCGATTACCGCTTGGATGACAAGCCCAAATATACGGTTGCTGAGTGCAAGGAGAGGGACGCTACTTATGCGGCGCCCTTGAAGGTGCTTGCACGTCTGCAAAACCTTGAAACAGGTGAGATAAAAGAAAACGAGGTCTTTATGGGTGATTTCCCCTTAATGACCGAGTCTGGTACTTTTGTTATTAACGGTGCCGAGCGTGTTGTAGTATCTCAGCTTGTTCGTTCTCCCGGTATTTATTTTGACCGTGTATACGATAAGTCAGGTAAACAACTTTTCAGTTCTACCGTTATTCCCAACCGTGGTGCATGGCTTGAATATGAAACCGCAGCCGACAGTTCGCTTTATGTCCGTATTGACAAAAATCGCAAATTGCCGCTGTCTACTTTTGTGCGTGCACTTGGTGTAGAGACCAACTTTGCTATTAACGAACTTTTAGGCGAAGATGAGCGTATGACTGCCACCTTCGAGAAAGATACCACCGTTGATGCTGCCCAGGCTCTTATAGAGGTTTATAAAAAACTTCGTCCTGACGAGCCTGCTACCGTTGAGGGTGCTCAGACACATATTGAGCAACTTTTCTTTGACGACCGTCGTTATGACTTGTCGAGAGTAGGTCGCTTTAAATATAATAAGAAGTTGGGTATTGCTGCCCGTATTCAAGGCAAAGTATTGTCAAGACCTGTTGCCGACCCCATGACCGGCGAGATTTTGGCTGAAGCAGGCGAGACTATCAGCCGTGAAAAGGCACGTGAACTTCAGAAGAAGGGTGTTAACGAGGTTTACCTTGACGTTCTCGAAAACGAGGGCGGTCGCGTTGAGGTTAAGGTTCTTTCGAACAACACCGTTGACATTAAAGATTTTATTTCTTTCGATATTTCCGAGTTTGACATTAAAGAAAATGTTGTATTCTCGGTGCTCAAAGAAATTCTTGAAAATAACGAAGGTGAAGAGGCAATAAGACAGGCTATTGAGGATAATCTCGAAGCACTTTGCCCCAAACACATTACCGTTGATGATATTTTCGCATCGGTCAACTATTTCCTCGGTCTTCCTCACGGTATCGGTGATATCGACGATATCGACCATCTTGGAAACCGTCGTATCCGTTGCGTTGGTGAACTTTTGCAAAATCAGTTCCGCATTGGTTTCTCCCGTATGGAGCGCGTAATTCGTGAAAGAATGACCTTGCAGGCTCAGGATATGGATGTTATCACTCCTCAGACACTTGTTAATATCCGTCCCGTTGTTGCCGCTATTAAAGAGTTCTTTGGCTCTTCTCCTCTTTCTCAGTTTATGGATCAGACCAACCCGCTTTCAGAACTTACTCATAAACGTCGTTTGTCGGCTCTTGGCCCCGGCGGTCTTTCTCGTGACCGTGCAGGATTCGAGGTTCGTGACGTTCACTATAGCCATTACGGACGTATGTGTCCTATTGAAACTCCTGAAGGTCCTAATATCGGACTTATTTCTTACCTTGCAACCTTTGCAAAGATTAATGAATACGGCTTTATTGAGGCACCTTTCCGTAAGGTTGAAAACGGCAAGGTTCTCGACGAGGTTGTTTATATGACTGCAGACGAGGAAGACGAATATGTAGTAGCACAGGCTAACGAACCGCTTGATGCAGATGGTTATTTCACTAATGACCGTATTAATGCCCGTTGCCGTGACCAGTTCCTTGAAACAAAGGGTGAAAATATCGACTTTATGGATGTTTCGCCTAAGATGGTTGTATCGGTAGCTACTGCTATGATTCCGTTCCTTGAAAACGATGATACCAACCGTGCACTCATGGGCTCTAACATGCAGAAGCAGGCAGTTCCGCTTCTTAAAACCGAGAATCCCATTGTTGGTACCGGTATGGAATATAAAGCAGCTGTTGATTCCGGCGTTGTAGTTCTCGCAAAACGTGCAGGTACTGTTGTTGCCGCTTCGGCAGACCGTATTAAGATTAAGGCTGCTATGGGCGAGATTGACGAGTACGAACTTATTAAGTTCTTGCGTTCCAATCATGGCACCTGTATTAACCAAAAGCCTATCGTATCGGTAGGTCAACAGGTCGAGGCTGGCGAGGTTATTGCCGACGGTCCTGCTACTTCTAACGGTGAAGTTTCTCTCGGTAAAAATGCCCTTATCGGCTTTATGACCTGGGAAGGCTACAACTACGAGGACGCTGTTCTCATTAACCAGAAGTTAGTCCGCGAGGATATGTATACTTCTATTCATATTGAAGAGTATGACGTTGAAGCACGTGATACTAAACTCGGTGCTGAAGAAATCACTCGTGATATTCCTAACGTTGGCGAGGATGCTCTTAAAGACCTTGACGAACGCGGTATTATCCGTATCGGTGCAGAGGTTAGAGCAGGTGATATTCTTGTTGGTAAGGTTACACCTAAGGGTGAAACCGAACTCACCGCTGAAGAAAGACTTTTAAGAGCTATTTTCGGTGAAAAAGCAAGAGAAGTTAAAGACACATCGCTTCGTGTACCTCATGGTGAATATGGTACTATCGTTGACGTTAAGGTGTTTGACCGTTCTAACTGTTCTGAACTCAACCCCGGTGTAAACCTTGTGGTTCGTTGCTATATCGCCCAGAAACGTAAGATTTCTGTTGGTGATAAAATGGCCGGACGTCACGGTAATAAGGGTGTTGTTTCCAGAATTTTGCCAAGTGAGGATATGCCTTACTTGCCCGACGGTACTCCGCTTGATATCGTTCTTAATCCTCTCGGCGTTCCTTCACGTATGAATATCGGTCAGGTTCTTGAAGTGCATCTTGGATATGCTGCAAAGGCACTTGGCTGGAAGGTTTGCACACCTGTTTTTGATGGCGCTCATGAGTCTGATATCAGAGCACTTTTGGAGCAGGCTGGATATAACGAAGACGGTAAGATGCAACTTTACGATGGACGTACAGGCGAGCCGTTTGATAACCGTGTAACCGTAGGTTATATGTACTATCTCAAACTCCATCACCTCGTTGATGATAAGATTCATGCCCGTTCAACCGGTCCTTACTCGATGGTTACTCAGCAGCCTCTTGGCGGTAAGGCTCAGTTTGGTGGACAGCGTTTCGGTGAAATGGAAGTTTGGGCACTTGAAGCTTACGGTGCTGCATACACCTTGCAGGAAATTCTTACCATTAAGTCTGACGATATCGTAGGTCGTGTAAAGACTTATGAGGCTATCGTTAAGGGTCAGAATGTTCCTAAGGCAGGCATTCCTGAGTCGTTCAAGGTTCTTATTAAGGAACTACAGTCGTTAGGTCTTGACGTTAAGGTTCTCGATGCTCAAAACGAAGAAATCGACCTTAAACAGTCATTTGATGACGATGACGATTTTGGATTCACCCGTGTAGCTACAGAGGAACCCAATTTTAACGAGCCTACCGTAGCCGACAGTTTCGAGGGTTATACCATCGAGGACGAAAACGGTGAGGAAATCGTAGAGCAAACTGATGAATACGTCGATGATATGAACTTCGACGATGAAAACTGATAAAGGAGAGATTAGCAGATGGAAAGTATCGATTTTGAGTCTATAAAAATTGGTCTCGCTTCTCCTGAACAGATAAGAAGCTGGTCTCACGGCGAGGTTAAAAAGCCTGAGACAATTAATTACCGTACTTTAAAACCCGAGCGCGACGGTCTTTACTGTGAACGCATTTTCGGACCCCAGAAAGACTGGGAGTGTCATTGCGGTAAGTATAAAAGAATTCGCTATAAGGGTAAAATATGTGACCGTTGCGGTGTTGAGGTCACTCGCTCCAAGGTAAGACGTGAGAGAATGGGTTCTATCGAACTCGCAGCACCCGTTTCACATATTTGGTACTACAAAACAATTCCTTCAAGAATGGGTCTTGTTTTGGATGTATCACCCCGTTTGCTTGAACAGGTATTGTATTTCTCACAGTATATTGTTACCGACCCCGGCAACACTCCGCTTCAAAAGAAGCAGTTGCTTAATGAGCAGCAGTATAATGATATGCGTGAGAAGTATGAAGACGACTTCGAGGCCGGAATGGGCGCAGAAGCCATTAAAAAACTTCTTTGCGAAATAGATGTAGAGCAGGTTTGCAATGAACTCAATGTAGAACTTGAGGATGCTACCGGTCAAAAGAGGGTAAGACTTCTTAAGAGACTTGAAGTTATGGAAGCATTCCGTCAGTCGGGCAACCGTCCCGAATGGATGATTTTGGACGTAATCCCTGTAATTCCGCCCGACCTTCGTCCTATGGTTCAGCTTGACGGCGGACGTTTCGCAACTTCCGACTTAAACGACCTTTATCGTCGTGTTATTAACCGTAACAACCGATTGAAGAGACTTCTTGAACTCGGAGCACCCGATATTATCGTTCGCAACGAGAAGAGAATGCTCCAAGAGGCTGTTGACGCACTTATTGACAACGGCCGTCGCGGTAAAGCGGTTACCGGCGCTAACAACAGAGCATTGAAATCCCTTTCTGATATGCTTAAAGGTAAGCAAGGACGTTTCCGTCAGAACTTACTTGGTAAGCGTGTTGACTATTCGGGACGTTCGGTTATCGTTGTTGGCCCTGAACTTAAAATGTATCAGTGCGGTTTGCCTAAAGAAATGGCAATCGAACTCTTCAAACCCTTTATTATGAAGCGTCTTGCTGAGACCGGTGTTGTTTCTAACGTTAAAACCGCAAGAAAGATGGTTGACCGCGCAGGCACCGAGGTTTGGGATGCACTCGAAATGGTTATTAAAGACCATCCCGTTCTTCTCAACCGTGCTCCTACACTTCACAGACTTGGTATTCAGGCTTTCGAACCTGTACTTGTTGAGGGTAGAGCATTAAAACTTCATCCTCTTGTATGTACCGCTTATAACGCCGACTTTGACGGTGACCAGATGGCTGTTCACGTACCGCTTTCGGCAGAAGCACAAGCAGAAGCACGTTTCCTTATGCTTGCTGCAAATAACCTTCTTAAGCCGTCTGACGGTAAGCCGGTTGCGGTTCCTACTCAGGACATGGTTCTCGGCTCTTACTACCTTACCATTGTAAAGCCCGAAGAACCGGGTGCAAACAAAGTATTCCGTGATAAAGATGAGGCAATTCTTGCTTACAGTAGCGGTTATGTTGGACTTCATGCTCCTATTCGTGTCCGTATGGAACGTGACGGAGAGAAGAAACTTACCTGGTGTACTGTTGGTTTCCTTATCTTTAATGAATCTATTCCTCAGGACCTTGGATATGTAAACCGCAAGGACGAAAATGAAAAGTTTAGACTTGAAGTTTGCTTTACTCCTAAGGACCCTAATGCTGTTGCTATTAACAGCGGTGCTGATATAAACAACTTTAAGGTTGGTAAAAAGCAACTCGGTCAGATTATTGACCGTTGTATTAAGTACCACGGCACTTCTGAAACCTCGACCGTTCTTGATAAAATTAAGGATACAGGCTTTAAATACTCTACACAGGGTGCTATCACCGTTGCTGTTTCGGACGCTATTATTCCTCCTCAAAAGAAGGAAATTATTGCAGCAGCCGAAGCCAAAATTGACGATGTTAAGAAGATGTATCGTCGTGGTTTCCTTACCAATACCGAGCGTCTTTCAATGGTTATTAAGATTTGGAATGACGCAACCGACGAAATCGCTGATGCACTTAAAGGCAACCTTGATGAGTTTAACCCTATATTCATGATGGCTGATTCGGGCGCTCGTGGTTCTATGAGCCAGATTAAACAGCTCGCAGGTATGCGTGGTCTTATTTCTAATACTTCTGGTGCCGTTATCGAAATTCCGATTCGTGCTAACTACCGTGAGGGTCTTAACGTACTTGAGTACTTTATTTCTTCTCGTGGTGCACGTAAAGGTCTTGCCGATACCGCTCTTAGAACCGCTGACTCGGGTTACCTTACCCGTCGAATGGTTGACGTTTCACAGGATGTTATCATTCGTGATGACGATTGCGGAACCGAAGAAGGACTTAATGTTTCGGCTATTATGGAAGGCAATCAGGTTATTGAAAGACTTGAAGACCGTCTCTTGGGCCGTTACCTTCTCAATCCGTTTGTTGATAGTGATACCGGTGAAGTATTGGTTGACAACAAGCACATGATGACCGATGAAGACATCAAGGTTATTATGGAAAAAGGTACAACCAATATTGATATTCGTTCAATTCTTTGTTGCCGTTCAAAACACGGTGTATGTAAGAAGTGCTACGGTATGAACCTTGCAACAGGTCTTCCTGTAACAGTAGGTGAGGCAGTTGGTATTATTGCTGCTCAGTCTATCGGTGAACCCGGTACTCAGCTTACCATGCGTACCTTCCATACCGGTGGTATTGCATCAACCGAAGATATTACTCAGGGTCTTCCCCGTGTTGAGGAACTTTTTGAGGCAAGACGTCCTAAGCACAGCTCAATTATTTCTGAGATTGCCGGTACTGTTACCGTTACCGAAGATAAGAAGAGCCGTGTTGTTATAGTAACCGATACCGAAAATGCTGATGAGCGTAAATACGGAATTCCGTTTGGCTATCGTATATGTGTTGCTGATGGTGACACAATAGCAAAGGGCCAGCAGATTACCGAAGGTTCCATTGCTCCTGCTGATATTCTTGAAGTCAGCGGTCCCGGTGCGGTTGAGACCTATATTATTAAGGAAATTCAGAACGCTTACCGTTCACAGGGTGTTGAAATTAATGATAAGCACATCGAGGTTATTATCCGTCAGATGATGCGCAAATTCAGAATTGTTGATGCAGGAAGCAGTGACTTTATTCCTAACACCATGTATGACCGCGGTGAGGTTTATGAGGTCAACGATGCTATTAAAGCTCGTATGGATGCAGGCGAAGAGGGACTTTCATTTATTACCTATGAGCCCACACTCCTCGGTATTACCAAGGCATCTCTTGCTACTGAATCGTTCCTTTCTGCTGCATCATTCCAGGAAACCACAAGAGTTCTTACCGATGCTGCAATTAAAGGTAAGGTTGACCCGTTGTTTGGTCTTAAAGAAAACGTTATTATCGGAAAACTTGTTCCCGCAGGTACCGGCATCGAATGTTATCACACCGAGGAAAACTCTAAATCAGAGGAAATTACTGCTGAAACAACCTCCGAAACGTTTATTTCAGAGGATGTAACCGTTCCTACACTTTAATACATGAATAAATTGCAAGTTTTTGATAAAAACACTTGACAAATAAGATGTATTGGTGTTAAAATTCGTTAATGTGTGGACTTGCGTCTGCACCACATGATTTATATATTACGCAGGCAGGATTTATTCTGCCTGCGTCGTATACATTATTTTTGAGGAGGTGTAATATGCCAACCTTTAACCAGTTAGTCCGTTCGGGTCGTGAGACCATCGAGAAAAAGGCTAAGGCTCCTGCGCTTTTGAAGGGTTATAACTCCATGAAGCGTCAGTATACCGACAACGATTCTCCCCAAAAGAGAGGCGTTTGTACTGCCGTTAAAACCTCGACTCCTAAGAAACCTAACTCGGCTCTTCGTAAAATTGCCAGAGTACGTCTTTCTAACGGAATTGAAGTTTCTGCCTACATTCCCGGTATCGGACACAACCTGCAGGAACACTCGGTTGTTCTTATCCGTGGTGGCCGTGTTAAGGACCTTCCCGGTGTGCGTTACCACATCGTAAGAGGTACCCTTGATGCTCAAGGTGTTGCTAACAGAATGCAGAGTCGTTCGAAATACGGCGCAAAGCGTCCCAAGGCAGGCGCTAAAAAATAATCTGCCAAATTTAAGACGAATCTTATGTCGCAATTTAAGCGCGGCGTTAATATATATTTACGCCTTGCTTGGAACTAACGAGATTTGTCACTCGAGTACCTATGATATCATTATGTGAAGGAGGGAAGTTAAAGTGCCAAGAAGAGGCTTTATCGCAAAACGTGATGTATTGCCCGATCCGCTTTACAATTCCAAAATCGTAACCCGTCTTATCAACAACATTATGTTGGACGGTAAAAAGGGTGTCGCTCAGAAAATCGTATACGGAGCGTTCGACATCATCTCCGAAAAGACCGGCAAAGAACCTATTGAGGTTTTTGAAGCCGCTATGGAGAACCTTATGCCCCAGCTCGAATGTAAGGCTGTTCGTAAGGGTGGTGCTACCTATCAGGTACCTTTCGAGGTAAGACCTGAAAGAAAGCAGACTCTTGCTCTCAGGTGGTTGACCACATTCAGCCGTAATCGTTCAGAGGCTACTATGAAAGAGCGTCTTGCAGCAGAAATTCTCGATGCCACTAACGGTATGGGAAATGCTGTTAAGAAGAAAGAAGAAATGCACAGAACTGCCGAGGCTAACAAGGCGTTCGCACATTATAGATGGTAATTACCGCTATTTAGGAGGATTATATGCCTAGAAAAGTATCTCTTGAAATGACAAGAAATATTGGTATTATGGCTCATATCGATGCGGGTAAAACCACCACAACCGAGCGTATTCTGTTCTACACCGGTAAAACTCATAAAATCGGTGAGACTCATGACGGAGACGCTACCATGGACTGGATGGCTCAGGAGCAGGAGAGAGGTATAACCATTACTTCTGCTGCTACCACTTGTTTCTGGAAAGATCACCGCATCAATATTATCGACACTCCCGGACACGTTGACTTCACTGTTGAAGTTCAGCGTTCTCTTCGCGTACTTGACGGTTCTGTTACCGTTTTGTGTGCAAAGGGTGGTGTTGAGCCTCAGTCGGAAACTGTTTGGAGACAGGCCGACGAATACCGCGTACCCCGTATGATCTATGTTAATAAGATGGACATTATGGGTGCAGATTTCTACAACGTTCTGAAAATGGTTAAAGAAAGATTCCAGTGCAATGCTGTGCCCATTCAGTTGCCTATAGGCTCTGAGGACACTTTCAGAGGAATCGTTGACCTTATTAACAACAATGCTGAGGTTTATTATGATGACCTTGGTAAAGATGTTCGCATCGAGGAAATTCCTGAAGACATGAAGGACCTCGCTGCAGAGTACCGCCAAAATCTTATTGAGTCTATCGTTGAGATGGACGAAGAACTTATGGAGAAATATTTCGAAGGTGAAGAGCCTACTGTTGAGCAGATGAAAGTTGTTATCCGCAAGGCTACTATTGCTAACGAAATGGTCCCCGTTTGCTGTGGTACTTCATATCGTAACAAGGGTGTTCAGCCCTTGCTCGATGCTATCGTTGACTTTATGCCCGCACCTACCGATATCGAAGATATCAAGGGCGTAAACCCCGATACTGACGAAGAAGATGTAAGACATACCGGCGATAACGAGCCTTTTGCTGCACTTGCTTTCAAGATTGCAACCGACCCGTTTGTTGGTAAGATTTGCTTCTTCCGCGTATATTCCGGTACTGTTGATGCCGGTGCTACCGTTTACAACTCTGTAAAGGGTAACAGAGAAAGAATGGGCCGTATTTTGCAGATGCACGCTAACAGCCGTGAAGATATCGATACCTGTTATTCAGGCGATATTGCAGCTGCAGTTGGTCTCAAGAATACCACCACCGGTGATACTCTTTGTGACGAAAAGAACCCCATTATTCTTGAATCTATGAACTTCCCCGAGCCTGTTATCCGTGTTGCTATCGAGCCTAAGACTAAGGCTGGACAGGAAAAAATGGGTATTTCACTTTCCAAGCTCGCTGAAGAAGACCCGACCTTCAAGTTCTACACCGATGAAGAAACCGGTCAGACCATTATTGCAGGTATGGGTGAGCTTCACCTTGAAATTATCGTTGACCGTATGCTCCGCGAATTTAAGGTTGAAGCAAACGTAGGTAAACCTCAGGTTGCTTACAAAGAAACCGTTCGCAAGTCTTCCGAAGTTGACTGCAAATATGCACGTCAGTCCGGTGGTAAAGGTCAGTATGGTCACGTTAAGATCAGACTTATGCCTAACGAAACCGGTAAGGGATACGAATTCATCAACGCTGTTGTTGGTGGCGCTATTCCTAAGGAATACATTCCTGCTGTTGATGCCGGTATTAAAGGCGCAATGCAGAGTGGTGTACTTGCAGGTTACAACGTTGTTGACGTTAAGGTAGAACTTTATGATGGTTCTTACCACGAAGTTGACTCTTCTGAAATGGCATTTAAGATTGCCGGTTCTATGGCATTTAAAGATGCATGTAAGAAGGCTGACCCCGTTTTGATGGAACCCATCATGAAGGTTGTTGTTATCGTTCCTGAAGATTACATGGGCGATGTTATCGGTGACCTTAACTCTCGCCGTGGTGAAATTCAGGGCTTTGAGGACAGAGCAGGTGGCATTAAGCAGATTAATGCTCGTGTACCTCTCGGCGATATGTTCGGTTACGCTACCGACCTCCGTTCCAAAACTCAGGGACGTGGCCAGTATGTAATGGAACCGGACGGTTACAAGGAAGTACCTAAGAACATTGCAGAAAAAATTATTGCTACCAGAACAAAAGGCGAATAATTTTTAGCAATATCGGTATTTATACTTGAAATTTGTTAATCTTTTTGTTAAAATAACAAAGGTATAACCAAAAATTAAAACTTATAATCAATTAAGGAGGCTATTCCAAATGGCAAAGGCAAAATTTGAACGTACAAAGCCGCACGTAAACATTGGTACCATCGGTCACGTTGACCATGGTAAGACCACCCTTACTGCTGCAATCACAAAGTATCTTTCTCTTAAAGGTCAGGCTTCTTTCGAAGACTATTCAAACATCGATAAGGCTCCCGAAGAGAGAGAACGTGGTATCACTATTAACACCGCTCACGTTGAGTATGAAACTGACAACCGTCACTACGCTCACGTTGACTGCCCCGGACATGCTGACTATGTTAAAAACATGATCACCGGTGCTGCTCAGATGGACGGTGCTATCCTCGTTATCGCTTCTACTGATGGCCCTATGGCTCAGACCAAGGAACATCTTCTCCTCGCTCGTCAGGTTGGCGTTCCCTACATCGTAGTATTCATGAACAAAACCGACCTCGTTGACGACCCCGAACTTCTCGATCTCGTAGAGATGGAAATTCGTGAGACTCTTGATAAGTATGAATTCCCCGGCGACGATACTCCTATCGTTAAGGGTTCTGCTTTCCAGGCTCTTGATTCTGCTTCTAACGATCCTGCAGACGCAGTATACGCTCCTATTGCTGAGCTTATGGATGCTGTTGACAGCTACATTCCTACTCCTGAGCGTAAGGCTGACATGCCTTTCCTTATGCCTGTTGAAGACGTTATGACCATCTCTGGCCGTGGTACCGTTGTTACCGGCCGTGTAGAGCGTGGTCAGCTCAACGCAGGTGATGAAGTTGAAATCATCGGTCTTACCGAGGAACGCAAGAAAACTGTTGTTACCTCTATGGAAATGTTCCGTAAGACTCTTGATTACTGTGAGGCTGGCGATAACGTTGGTGCTCTTCTCCGTGGCGTAGGCCGTGAAGAAGTACAGCGTGGTCAGGTTCTTTGCAAACCCGGCTCCATCAACCCCCATACCAAATTCCATGGTCAGGTTTATATCCTTACCAAGGAAGAGGGTGGACGTCATACTCCTTTCTTCAACAACTATCGTCCTCAGTTCTACTTCAGAACTACTGACGTTACCGGTATCGTATCTCTTCCCGCAGGCACCGAGATGTGCATGCCTGGTGATAACGTAGAGATGGACGTTGAGCTCATCACTCCTATCGCTATCGAAGAGGGTCTCCGCTTCGCTATCCGTGAAGGCGGCCGTACCGTTGGTTCGGGCGTTGTTACCAAGATTAACGGCTAATTTTAGTTAGTTGCTTGTAACTTAAGAATCACACCGTTTTGCTAAATTTTAGCAAAACGGTGTTTTTTCATATAATATCTGTAAATTTGCTTGAAAAAAATAACAAATTATAATATAATCAAAATATCATATTTTAGGAGGAATTTTTTTGGGACTGTGGGCGCAATTAGTGGCACTCATTGTACTTATTTTGTTGTCTGCATTTTTTTCGGCATCTGAAACAGCATTTACATCACTTAATAAAATTAGGCTTAAAACAATGGCCGAAGAAGGCAATAAAAAAGCAGATAAAACTTTAAAATTGGTTGAGAACTATGATAAATTGCTGTCAACCGTACTTATTGGCAATAACATTGTGAATATTGCATCAACTTCAATTGCTACTGTAATGTTTATTGAGTTGTTGCAAGGCGCGGGTTATGCAACAACTTTATCAACCGTTGTTATGACTGTTATGGTTTTGATATTTGGCGAAGTATCGCCTAAAAGCATTGCAAAGGAAACGCCTGAAAAGTTTGCAATGTTTGCACAGCCATTTTTGACCTTTTTAATGATTATATTCACTCCGTTTGTAGCATTTTTCTCTATGTGGAAGAAACTGCTCAATAAAGTTTTTCGCTTTAAAGGTAATGATGCCATTACCGGTGATGAACTTATAAACATTGTTGAAGAAGCTGAGTCAGGTGGCGGTATTGATGAGGTCGAAAGTGACCTTATACGTTCAGCAATTACGTTCAGCGATTGTCCTGTTGGTGATATTTTAACACCAAGAGTTGATGTTGTTGCCGTTTCGATGGATGACACTGTAAAGGAAATATCCAAAACATTTGACGAATCAGGTTTTTCGAGGTTACCGATATTTGAGGATAGCATTGACAGTATTAAAGGTGTAATCCACATTCGAGATTTTAATAAATTTGTAGTACCCGGCAAAAGGAAAATAAAATCTATTATTAAAGAACCGGTTTTTGTTGCAAAACAAATGTCAATAAGCGGTCTTTTAAAACTGATGCAGGAAAAAAAGACGCATTTTGCGGTTGTTGCTGACGAATACGGCGGTACAGTCGGAATAGTCACGATGGAAGATATATTGGAAGAACTTGTTGGCGAAATTTGGGACGAATACGATGAGGTAGTTGAGGAATTTTCAGTTCAGGATGACGGTACTGTAAAGGTACTGTGCAGTGTTCAACTTGATAAGTTTTTCGAATATTTTGAAATAGATGTCGATGAGGAATTTGAATCGGTTTCGGTAGGCGGATGGGTAGCCGAACAACTTGGCAAAATTGCCAATGAGGGTGACGCATTTGGCTATATGAATCTTGACGTTGCCGTTACAAAGGTTGAACAACGCAGAATTCTTGAGATATGCGTCATGAAAAATGAAACAGAAGCGACATCGGATGAGCAGGAGTAAAAATCTCTTGACAAACGGTGTTTAAGGTGGTATAATCCTACAAAAGCGTTGAAGATATTATGTTTTTGTTGCAAACTTTAAGAGAACCGTCGGTTGGTGCGAGACGGTAAGCAAGCACAAATTCAGTCTCCTATCTGAGCTTGGTTTCTGAAATCAGTAAGAAATCACGGTTGGCACCGTTATAGGCCAGAGGTTTGTTAGAACCTTGCTGAGTGGTCGCTTTTTGCGGCAATACGGGTGGTACCGTGGTTAATTTTTAATTAATCATCCCGCAGAGTAAAAGCTCTGCGGGATTTTTTCTTAAGAGCCTAAATAAAAAAGGAGATTATTATGAGAAGAGCTAAAGTGGCAGACATCACATTGAGAGTGGCTGAAAAATTGACCTTTCGTGACAAGACTGAAATAGCACGTTGTATTGATTCGATTGGTGCCGATGTTATTGAACTTCCCGAAATTAAGAACGGCAAAGAAGATGAGGTAGTAAACCGCACGATTGCCGGTCTTGTTAAAAATACTGCGGTCGCAATACCGGTAGGTTTGTCGGTTGACGGCGTTGAAACTGCATGGAATAGTGTAAAAAGTGCTAAAAATCCGCGTTTGCAGGTGGTAATTCCTACTTCTACTGTTCAGATGGAGTATATTTGTCACTTAAAAGCCGAAAAAATGATAGCATTTGTAATACCTGTTATTTCTGCTGCGTTAGAAAAATGTTCGGATGTTGAACTTGTTGCTGCCGATGCAACTCGTGCTGACCGTACATTTTTGAAGGAATTGTGCAAAACAGTTTTTGACAACGGTGTTGGTACGATTTGTCTTTGTGACGACGCAGGAGTTATGATGCCTGAGGAATTTGCAGATTTGGTACGTGATGTAAAGAGTGTTTGTGACGCTAAAATCTTTGTAAATCCCAGCGATGCTATCGGTCTTGCAGCTGCTAATGCAATGGCAGCAGTAATGGCTGGTGCGGACGGCGTTAAGGCTTCGGTTATGCAAAGTGATTTGTTGGATATTGGCCGATTTGCCGATATTATCCGTGCTAAGGGTAACGATATTGGCGTTTCGTGTCAACTTAATGTTGCCGGTGTTCACCGTGATATAAATGAACTGATTGGTAAAGTGACGGTCAGTGATTCAAAAGACAGCGAGGAAAAAAGAATTTCGTTGTCAAAAGAAAGCACACTTTCAGAAGTTTGTGAGGCGGTAAAGAGTTTAGGATATGAACTCTCCGATGAGGATAACGGTAAGGTTTACGAAGAATTTAAGCGTGTTTCAACCCGTAAAACAAGGGTTGGCAGAAAAGAACTTGAGGCCGTTGTTGCAAGTGCTGCAATGCAGGTGCCGTCGACCTATCACCTTGAAAGTTATGTGATAAACAGCGGTAATGTTATCAATGCCACCGCTAATATTACTCTTACAAAAGACGGCGAAAAATATTATGGAATCAGCATGGGTGACGGTCCTATAAACGCTGCGTTTCTTGCTATTGAGCAAATAATGGGCCATCACTATGAACTTGATGACTTTGAAATTCAGTCGGTTACCGAAGGACACGAGGCATTGGGTTCTGCAGTTGTAAAACTTCGTGCAGGCGGGGTGCTTTATTCGGGTAACGGTGTTTCAACCGACATTATAGGTGCAAGTATTCGTGCTTATATTAATGCCATCAATAAAATTGTTTACGAGAAAAAATAATCCTCAAACTTAGGAGAAGTAAAAAATGAAGTTATCTTTTTCAACCTCTTTCGTTCCAAATAAAGGCTTTACCGCAGTTTGCGATATGGCTTCTGATTATGGGTTCGATGGTTTTGAAATATATGATATTGACAGCGACAGCATAAACGGTAATGACAGTATTTTCAATGTGGTTGCCGTGGCAGGCGCCAAGAGAAAACTTGTTAACCGTCATATTGCTGTGTCGGCTCTTAGAGTCCCCAAAACGGTGGGGGAAAATGCGGACGATACCAAAATAATAGCACGCTACATTGAAGAAGCGGGCTTTATTTCGGTGCCGAATGTTATTGTTACTCTTAGCGACAATGTTGATGCTGAAAGTATTAAAAATGTTTTAGACCCCGTGATGCCGCTTACTGAAAAGGCGGGAGTAACCTTGCTTTTTGAAACGGTGGGTAAATATGCAAACACCGAAAAAATAATTGATGTTATAAATATGTTTTCCTGTGGAAACGTCGGTGCTTCGTGGAATATACGCGAGACGTTTTTTGTAGCCAAAGAAACTGCAGAGCAGACCATTAAAATTTTGGGCGCTTATATTTGTAATGTAAGATTCGGCGACATGAAGGACGGGAAAAAAGTACTGCTTGGTGACGGCGAGTTGCCGGTAGATGAGTTTGTTTTTGCATTGCGTTCGCTTAATTATGAGGGATATGCAGTTGTCGAGCCGAATGACGAAATTAATAATAACGATATTGTTTTCACTCATTATGTTAATTTTATGTTGAGCGTTACCGACAGTTTCAGCAACAAACATACAGTTCAGCATAACCGTTCTAAAACAGGTGAGTTTGTTTGGGAAAGATACTCGGTTATCGATAAAACCTTTTCTCAGGTGCTTGATACCATGGTAGACTATTTTCCTGACCAATATGCTTTCAAATACACAACGCTTGATTATACGAGAACATATTCGGAGTTTAGGCGTGACGTTGACCGCGTAGCGGCATCGCTTATAGCAATGGGCGTTAAACCCGGATATCATGTTGCAATTTGGGCAACCAATGTGCCTCAGTGGTTTTTGACGTTTTGGGCAACTGTTAAAATAGGTGCTGTGCTTGTAACCGTAAACACTGCTTATAAATTACATGAGGCTGAGTATCTGCTTCGTCAGTCAGATACTCATACTTTGGTTATGATTGAGGACTGTAAAGACTCAAATTATAAGGAAATCATTGAAACACTTTGTCCCGAACTTAAAACTTTAGAGGCAGGCAAACCGCTTCATTGCAAAAACTTGCCGTTCCTTAAAAATATTGTAACGGTAGGCTTTAATATGGATGGCTGCCTTACCTGGGAGCAAATGCTTGACCTTTCTGATCGAGTGCCGGTAGAGGAAGTTCGTCGCAGGGCTGCAGAGGTAAAACCGGATGATGTATGCAATATGCAGTACACCTCGGGTACAACCGGATTTCCAAAAGGTGTTATGCTCACCCACAGAAACATTGTAAATAACGGTAAAATAATAGGCGATAGAATGGATTTGTCCACCGCTGACCGTATGATGGTTCAGGTGCCGATGTTCCATTGTTTTGGCATGGTGCTTTCTATGACTTCTACCATGACACACGGCGGTACACTTTGTCCTATGCCGTATTTTTCACCAAAATCTTCGCTTGCTTGCATAAATAATGAAAAAATCACCTGTTTTAACGGTGTTCCTACCATGTTTATTGCTATGTTTGCGCATGAGGATTTTGCCAAGACTGATTTTTCCTATATCCGTACCGGTATTATGGCGGGTGCGAACTGTCCTGCTGACCTTATGAGAAGAGCCGCTGATGAAATGAATATGAAAGAAATTATCAGCGTTTACGGACAGACCGAAGCATCTCCCGGTTGCACAATGGGTGAGGTTAATGAGGATATCGACCACCGTGTTGAAACGGTTGGTTCGGCATTCCCGGGTGTCGAATGTAAGATTATCGACCCTGAAACAGGTGAAGAACTGCCCGACGGTGAAAACGGCGAGTTTGTCGCACGCGGATATAACATTATGAAGGGTTATTACAAAATGCCTAAGGCAACAGCTTCTACTATTGATAAAGAGGGCTGGCTTCATTCGGGCGATATTTGTTGCCGCACACCCGACGGATATTATAAGGTTACAGGTCGTCTTAAAGATATGATTATCCGTGGCGGTGAAAACCTTTATCCGAGAGAAATTGAGGAGTTCTATTTGGGACACAGCAAGGTTAAAGATGTTCAGGTTGTTGGTGTTCCCGATAAGCGATACGGTGAAGAGGCCTGTGCTTGGATAATTCTTAAAGACGGCGAAAGTTCCGACGAGAATGAAATGAGGGAGTATGGTAATAGTTTCATGGCTCGTCATAAGGTTCCGAGATACTTTATATTTACAAATGAGTTCCCGATGAATGCCGCAGGTAAAATTTTGAAGTATAAAATGCGTGATATGTCGATCGAAAAACTCGGCATTGATGGTTGATAGGGGTGGTATTATGCACCCTATAGTTGATTGTCACTGTCATATATACCCCGAAAAAATTGCCTCAAAAGCCGTAGAAAGTATCGGAAAATTTTACGATATTCCTATGGTTTGTGGTGGCACTGTTTCGGACATGATTAATGCCGAAAGAAAAGCAGGGGTTACGCATTGTATTGTTTTTTCGGTTGCAACTAAACCTGCACAGATTCAATCTATCAATAATTTTATCGCAGGAGAAGTGAAAAAATCGGACGGGTTTATGACGGGACTCGGCACTTTGCACCCGGATAGCACCGATGTTGAGGGTGATATTGAACACCTTATTTCATTAGGGCTTAAAGGTGTAAAATTCCATCCAGATTTTCAAAAGTTCGCAATAGACGAAGAACGTGCCGTTAGAATTTATGAAATTTGCGACAAAAAGGGCTTGCCTGTACTTTTTCATACAGGGGACAGCCGTTATAAATTTTCTAATCCCGAAAATGTAGAGCCGATACTTAAAAGATTTAAAAATCTTACAGTAATAGGCGCTCATTTGGGCGGTTGGTCAATTTGGGAAAAGGCTGTTGATACTTTGAGTAAGTACGACAATTTTTATGTAGATTGTTCGTCGGCACTTTATGCGATAACACCCGAAAAAGCCAAAGATGTAATAAGAAAATACGGCGCTAAACGGGTAATGTTTGCTACCGATTATCCAATGTGGAACCCTAAAGAAGAACTTGAACGTTTTTATGCTTTGGGGTTAACAAAGGAAGAAAATGAGCAAATTCTTTATAAAACCGCAAAAAAAGTATTCAATTTATCGATTTAAAGTGAAATAAATGCTTGACAAATTGAAAATTTGAGCGTATAATACAGTAAAATCTTTAAAGGCTATGACGAAGACGGAGAATTTTTAGTTCTCACAGAGAGTCGGGGATGGTGTGAACCCGACAGAATGAAAAGTTCAATCCCATCACTTCCGAGCCGAAGACCTGAACGTTTTTATTAGTAGGCGTCTTCCGTGACTGCTACGTTAGTGCATAGGATTTGTCAGAATCCGAAGTGGCGTTTTTACGCAATTTGAGTGGTACCGCGGGTACGAATAGTTTGTTCGACTCGTCTCAAAGAAAACCTTTGAGACGAGTCTTTTTATTTTTCTTGAAAGGAGAAACCAAAATGAGTACAAAAAACACAATGACTGAATTATCCGAGGTTGCATCGCGAATTAAGGAGATGCGCGAGATAATGGGTTGGACGGCAGCCGAAATGGCCGAAAAGACCGAGGTGACCGAAGAAATTTATAATATGTACGAAAGTGGTGAGGATGACCTTCCGTTCTCGTTTATTTATAAATGTGCTAAGGTGTTTGATATTCAGATGACACAGTTGCTTGAAGGTAAAACAGCAAGACTGTCATCGTATACTGTCACAAGAAAGGGTCAAGGACAGACCACTGTTGATGAGGATGGCATTGTTATACGCAATCTGGCTCCTAAATTTAAGGATAAAATCTCCGAACCATACATGGTACGTTATGAATATTCGGCAGAGCTTCAAAACCGCCCCATTCATTTGACAACCCATTCAGGTCAGGAGTTTGACCTTGTTTTGGAAGGCTCCTTGAAGGTTCAGGTTGGAGAACATACTGAGGTTCTCAATGAGGGCGATAGTATTTATTACAATTCTTCAACACCCCATGGTATGATTGCCGTTGGCGGTAAGGACTGCGTTTTTTGTGCAGTTGTTCTTCCCGGTGAGGAAACTGAGGAGCAGACCGTTACTAAAAGTATTGCAAGGGCTCGTTCAACGCAAACTCTCGTTTGTGAGAAGTTTGTTAAGGCAGAAGAGGACGAAAACGGATGTTTGAAATCTATCGAATTCCCTAATAAAGAAACTTTTAACTTTGGTTTTGATATAGTAGACGGTATCGCTGAAAAATATCCCGAAAAATTAGCGATGATTCATGTTGACAAAAATATGACCGAGCGTAAATTTACGTTTGCTGATATAAAGAGAGCGTCTTCGCAGGTTGCTAACTATTTTGCATCACTTGGGATCAAAAAAGGCGACCGCGTAATGCTCGTTCTTAAAAGACATTATCAGTTCTGGTTTTCTATGGTAGCATTGCATAAATTAGGTGCAATAGCAATTCCTGCTACACATCAGCTTAAAGACCACGACTTTGAGTATCGCTTTAATGCAGCAGGTGTTTCGGCGATTGTTTGTACCTCGGATGACGATGTTTATAAAATTGTAGATGTAGCGCAAGCAAAATCTCCCACTCTTAAAACCAAAATTTTGGTTGGTGGTAGCGCTGAAGGTTGGCACGATTTTGATGCTGAATACGGTAGGTTTTCGGGTAAGTTTAATCGTACTGAAGATTCATCGTGCGGTGACGAAGCTGCTTTGATGTTCTTTACTTCGGGCACTACCGGTAATCCTAAAATGGCTTGCCATAAGCATACCTATGCGTTAGGTCATTTTGTTACCGCTAAATATTGGCATTGTTGCGAACGTGAGGGATTACACTTAACCATTTCCGATACAGGTTGGGGTAAATCTCTTTGGGGTAAACTTTACGGTCAGTGGTTGTGCGAGGGGGCAGTCTTTGTATATGACTTCGACCGCTTTAATGCTGCCGATATTTTACCAATGTTTGCAAAATACAATATCACTACCTTCTGTGCACCTCCTACAATGCTCCGTATGTTAATTAAGGAAGATTTGTCTAAGTACGACCTTTCTTCTATCCACCATATGACCACTGCAGGCGAGGCGTTAAACCCTGAAGTATTCCGCCAGTTTGAGGCTGCTACAGGCTTGCAGATAATGGAAGGCTTCGGTCAGACCGAAACAACACTTACTATAGCAAACCTTGTAGGTACTACTCCAAAACTCGGTTCTATGGGTAAAGCATCACCTCAGTACAATATTGATATAGTCGACCCTGACGGCAACTCGGTACCAACGGGTGAAACGGGTGAGATTGTTATCCGCCTTGACGGTAATACTCCTTGCGGACTGTTTAAGGAATATTATCTTGATGACGAAAAGACAAACGAGGCAATTTATGACGGTATGTATCATACAGGCGATACCGCATGGCGTGACGAGGACGGTTATTTCTGGTACGTAAGCCGTATAGATGACGTTATTAAGTCTTCGGGCTACCGTATTGGACCTTTCGAAATCGAAAGCGTAATTATGGAATTGCCGTATGTTTTAGAATGTGGTGTTTCGGCGGCACCTGACGAGGTTAGAGGTCAGGTTGTAAAGGCAAGTATTGTGCTTACAAAGGGTACCGAACCTACCGAGGAACTTAAAAAAGAAATTCAAGCTTATGTTAAAGAGCATACGGCACCGTATAAGTATCCGAGGGTTGTTGTTTTCCGTGACGAATTACCTAAAACTATAAGCGGTAAGATTCAAAGAAATAAACTTTGATACTTGACAAATAGCGACATATTTGGTATAATTCCAAAATAAAGGCTTTGACGAAGAGGGCAGGATTTTTAGTGTTTTCAGAGAGTCGGCGTTGGGTGTGAGTCCGGCATCACGTTTTCTTTGCTTGTAACTTCTGAGCTGAAAGGAAGAACAGCGTTTTGCTTAGTAGAACCTTTCCGTTACGGCTACGTTAGTGCATAGGGCTTAGTGAGCCTGAGTGGTGCGAATATAGTGTTTGCGCAATTTGAGTGGTACCGCGGGATATAAAGTTTTTATAGCTCGTCTCAAAGGAAATGCTTTGAGGCGGGCTTTTATTGTAAAACCTATGGTTTCGCCTCGAAAGACAACTTCTATTTTTGGAGGTACTTTATGAAGACAACCGGTCTCGAATTTAAAATTAAAGAAATGGCTAAGCGTATTGCCGACCTTAGAGAGATTGTCGGCCTTACCACAGCCGAAATGGCACTTCACACCGGTGTTAGCGAAGAGGAGTATCTTGCTTGCGAGGCAGGCGAGCGCGACCTTAACTTTGCTTTCCTTTACCGCTGTGCTTTAGCGTTAAAGGTTGACGTTACCGATATTATTGAGGGTAGCAGTCCCCGTCTTGCAGGCTATACGGTGACAAGAAGGGGAGAAGGTCAGCGAATTGAGGAGGCTCATGGGCTTAGATACTACAATCTTGCCGCATCGTTTAAAAATCGTATTGCTGAGCCTTTGTATGTTGTTACCGAATATAACGAGGAAGCACAGAATGCCGATATCGAACTCACTGCCCACCAGGGACAGGAGTGCGATATAATCATAAAAGGTGCTCTAAAAGTTCAGATTGGCGACCATGTTGAGATACTTCACGAAGGTGACAGCATATATTATGACAGTTCGGTTCCTCACGGAATGATTGCGGTTGAAGGTAACGAATGTACCTTTTATGCTATTGTTCTTAACCCTCAGGGTGAACCTATTGACCATATGGTTCACGGTGGTGTTAAAGAGTTTACATTGGCTTCAAAGCGTCCTTCAGTTGCTCATGAGATGGCTGTGGAGGACCGCGTTTGGGAGGACTTTGTAATTCCTACCGAAAACGAGAATGGAACAATTACTAAAATTGACTTTAAGAATGAAGATAACTTCAACTTTGCTTTTGATGTTATCGACCGATTAGGTCGTGAAAAGCCTGACAAATTGGCAATGGTTCATCTTGACCGCGAACGTAATGAACGCAAGTTCACTTTCGCTGATATAAAACGTGCTTCGTCGCAGACTGCTAACTACTTCAAATCTTTGGGTATTGGCAAGGGCGATAAAGTTATGCTTATCTTAAAGCGTCATTATCAGTTCTGGTTCTCAATTTTGGCTTTACATAAACTCGGCGCAGTTGCTATTCCTGCAACCAATCAACTTAAAGAGCACGATATTACTTATCGTATCAATGCCGCAGGCGTAAAAGCGGTTATTTGTACTGCCGACGGCGAAGTGTCCAACGAGGTTGATATTGCTGCCAAACACTGTGAGTGCTTAGAGCACAAGATTATGGTTGGCGGTAAAAAGGATGGCTGGAGAAACTTCGATGAGGAGTATAGCCTCTATACCGGTAAGTTTGAACGTACCGATGATTCGCCAAAAGGCAACGATACTATGCTTATGTATTTCACTTCGGGTACAACAGGCAATCCTAAAATCGCAGTACATAACTATAAATACCCGTTAGGACATTTTATAACTGCAAAATACTGGCATTGCGTAAACCCTGACGGAATTCACTTTACCATTTCAGATACAGGTTGGGCAAAGGCTGCTTGGGGTAAAATTTATGGTCAGTGGCTTTGCGAAACCGCATTGTTTGTTTACGATTTTGATAGATTTGATGCTGCAGATTTGTTGCCAATGTTTGCAAAATATAGCATTACTACATTCTGTGCGCCGCCTACAATGCTTCGTATGCTTGTTAAAGAGGATATTTCAAAGTATGATTTGTCTTCGGTTGAGCATATGACTACAGCAGGTGAGGCACTAAATCCTGAGGTGTTCCGTCAGTTTGAAAAGGCAACGGGACTTCAGATTATGGAAGGTTTCGGTCAGACCGAAACAACCTGTGCGCTCGCAAACCTTGTCGGAACAAGAACAAAGGTTGGCTCAATGGGTAAACCAGTACCGCTTTATGATATTAAATTGCTTGATGCCGACGGTAAAGAGGTAAGCGTTGGCGATGTAGGTGAAATATGTATCAACATTTCTGAAAAAGTGCCGTGCGGTTTGTTCTGCGGTTATTTTAACGATAAAGAAAAAACCGATGAAGTTTGGCATGACGGATTCTATCATACCGGCGATACAGCATGGAAAGACGAAGATGGATATTTCTGGTATGTCGGACGTGTTGACGACGTTATCAAGTCATCTGGTTATCGCATAGGACCGTTTGAGATAGAAAACGTTATTATGGAATTGCCGTATGTTTTGGAATGTGGCGTTTCTGCTGCACCTGACGAAGTAAGAGGTCAGGTTGTTAAGGCAAGTATTGTACTTACTAAAGGCACAGAGGCCACTGAAGAACTCAAAAAAGAAATTCAGAATTATGTCAAAAACAGAACAGCACCGTATAAATATCCGAGAATAGTTGTCTTCCGTGACGAATTACCCAAAACAGTTAGCGGAAAGATTCAACGTAATAAACTTTAAAGATTATGAAAAGAGTAACACTTTTTGCAGGTCATTATGGAAGTGGCAAGACCAATATTGCGGTAAATTACGCGTTGTGGCTTAAAAGTCAGGGTAAGGATGTTATGATTGCTGACCTTGATATTGTCAATCCGTATTTTCGCACTAAGGACAGCGCTAAGGAGTTGGCGGACGCGAATGTCGAACTTATTTCGCCGCAGTTTGCAAATTCCAACGTTGACCTACCTGCGCTTCCTGCTGAGACCTATAAGATAATTCAAAACAAGCAAAAATTTGCCGTGCTTGATATAGGCGGTGACGACCGAGGGGCGTATGCTTTAGGTCGTTATGCACCTGCTATTTTGGAAGAAAACGATTATGAAATGGTTTTTGTTGCCAACTTTTCAAGACCTCTCACAAGAACGCCCCAAGAGGCATTAGAGGTTATGCGTGAGATAGAGCAGGCAGGAAAAATCAAGTTTACGGCTATTGTTAATAACTCCAATATTGGAGAATTAACGACCGCAAATGACGTTTTGCAAACTAACGAAAAAGCAAAGGCTTTAAGTGAACTGTCAAGGCTGCCCGTAATTATGACAACGGCAGAAAAAAGAATAGCCGATGAATTACAATTAAAAATGCAAAATGTTTTTGCACTTAATTTACAGAAAAAACTTTTTTAAAAAGGGGAAAAGAATATGGCAAAGGTAACGTTTGATACCGACATTTGCAAAGGCTGTGGACTTTGTGTTACGGCCTGTCCTAAGGGCATTGTTAGGCTTGCTACGGACAAAATCAATAAAAAAGGATATTCTCCTGCGGAAATTACCGATGAGTCGAAATGCATTGGTTGTGCTTTCTGTGCAACCATGTGTCCCGATTGCGTAATTACCGTTGAGAAATGAGGTGTAAATAATGGCAGAAAAAGTACTTATGAAAGGTAACGAGGCTATTGCAGAGGCCGCTATCAGAGCAGGTTGTATGCATTACTTTGGTTATCCTATTACTCCGCAGACCGAAATTGCGGCTTATATGGCTAAAAGAATGCCTAAAATCGGCGGTGTATTTCTTCAGGCCGAGAGCGAAGTTTCGGCTATTAATATGGTTTATGGCGTTGCAGGTACCGGATACCGTGTAATGACTTCTTCGTCAAGCCCCGGTATTTCGCTTAAAGGCGAGGGCATTTCATACCTTGCCGGTAGTGACCTCCCTGCACTTATCGTCAATGTTCAGCGTGGCGGCCCCGGTCTTGGTGGTATTCAGCCTTCACAGTCTGACTATTTCCAGGCAACTCGTGGCGGTGGACACGGTGACTATCATATTCTTGTTCTTGCACCTGCATCGGTTCAAGAAATGGCAGATATGACCGCAAAGTGTTTTGACCTTGCCGATAAATACCGTATGCCTGCTATGATTTTGGCAGACGGTACAATGGGTCAGATGATGGAACCGGTTGAACTTCCTGAACCTACCGAATACAAAAAGGAAAAAGATTGGGCGGTAACCGGTACAAAATGTGAGCGTAAACACAATATTATAAACTCTCTTTATCTCCAACCTGATGAACTCGAAAGAACTAACTTCGAGCGTTTTGAGCGTTATAAGCAGATTGAAGAGAACGAGACCATGTACGAAGAGTTTATGATGGAGGATGCCGAGATTTGCGTTGCAGCGTTCGGCATTGCTGCACGTGTTTCTAAAAACGCTATTATAGCAGCAAGGGCAGAGGGTATTAAGGTTGGTATGATTCGCCCGATTACTCTTTGGCCGTTCCCGAAAAAGCCTTTCTTAGAGGCAGCCGACAAGGTTAAAGAATTTATCTCGGTTGAACTTTCAATGGGTCAGATGATTGAAGACGTTAAACTTGCCACTGAGTGCAAAAAGCCCGTAACTCTTTGCAACCGTACCGGTGGTATGATTCCCGAACCCGAGCAGGTGCTCGAAGCAATCAGAAAAGCAGCAGGAGGTAACAAGTAATGGCAGTTGTATTCCAAAAACCTAAGTCTTTGACCGATGCACCGCTTCATTACTGTCCCGGTTGCACACACGGTATTATTCATCGACTTGTTGCCGAGGCTATTGATGAACTCGGTATTGAGGGCAAGACCATAGGTGTTGCTCCTGTTGGCTGTGCTGTTATGGCATATAACTATTTCGCTTGCGATATGGTAGAGGCTGCTCACGGACGTGCACCCGCGGTTGCAACAGGACTTAAAAGAGCGTTGCCTGAAAACATTATTTTCACCTATCAGGGTGATGGCGACTTGGCTTCTATCGGTATGGCTGAAACTGTTCATGCCGCAACAAGAAATGAAAATATCACCGTTATTTTCGTAAACAATGCAATTTATGGTATGACCGGTGGTCAGATGGCACCGACTTCTTTGCCCGGTCAGGTAACACAGACCTCTCCTTACGGACGCGATGTTAACACTGTGGGTTACCCCATTCGTGTTTCCGAAATGCTCGCAACCTTGGAAGGCCCTGAGTTTATTCAGCGTGTTGCAGTCAACAATGTTAAAAACGTAATGTCTGCTAAAAAGGCAATTAAAAAGGCATTCCAGAATCAGGTTGAGGGCAAAGGCTTCTCGCTTATTGAGGTTGTTTCAACCTGTCCTACCAACTGGGGTATGACACCTGAAAAGGCACTTAAATGGGTTGATGATAATATGTTGCCTTACTATCCTCTTGGTGTGTATAAGGACAGAAGTGCCGCAAAGGAGGAAAAGTAAATGAGTACTGTTAATATGCTTATTGCCGGCTTTGGCGGACAGGGTGTTCTTTTCGCAGGCAAGTTTATTGCCTACAAAGGTCTTTTAGAAGGTAAGGAACTTTCTTGGCTTCCTTCTTACGGCCCTGAGATGCGTGGTGGTACTGCTAACTGCAGCGTTATTTTAAGTGATATCCCCGTAGGCTCACCCATCGTCTCAAAACCCGATGTGCTTATGGCAATGAACCTCCCGTCGCTTGATAAGTATGAAGATACCGTTGTTTCGGACGGATACATTTTTGTAGATTCAACGCTTATCGACCGAAAGGTAGTCCGTTCTGATGTTAAGGCTTTTTATATTCCTGCAACCAGACTTGCAAAAGAAGCAGGTTTCCCCACACTTGCCAATATGATTATGGTTGGCAAAATTATAAAAGAAGCAGGCATTGTTTCGCATGAGGGACTTACCGATGCTCTTAAAAAGGTAGTTTCAGCCAAGCGCGCAGAACTACTTGACGTTAACCTTAAAGCCATCGAAATTGGTTACAACTACGAAGGTTAATTTTTAAAACGGAAGTGATTTTTCACTTCCGTTTTTTGTATATAAAAATATTTTTTGCCAATAATAATATCACTACAACAAAGGAGGATATTTATGGCACTCACATCAAAAGAACTTTCATGGATTGAAGACCAGATGAACCTTGAGCAACTCATGGTTAAAAAGTATGAGTCGCTTGAAAGTATGGCAACCGACGAAACGGTTCGTATGCGAATAAAGAATGCAACCGAACGTCATAAACAGCATTTTAACAAACTTATGGAACATTTGAACTGAGGTGAAAATATGCAGGAGAAAAAAATGCAGGACAAAGACATTATGGACGATATTTTGACCGCTGAAAAGCATGCAGCACTTAATTATTCGATGTTTGCGAATGAGTGCGCTACAGCCGGTATTCGTAATGACGTAATGAACCTTATGAACGACCAGCATAAATTGCAGTCGGAAATTTTTGATTTTATGAGTACCCGCGGTTGGTATGCTCCCGAACAAGCCGAGACTCAAAAAATTCAAAAAGCCAAACAGAAGTTTATAAATTTACAGTAATAAAAAACCTTCACGAACAATAAATGTCGTGAAGGTTTTTGCTTATACTCTGAAAATTAAATCGCCATAAGAGGGAACAGGCCAGTATTCCTTGGCAGTAATTTTTTCGGCATTGTCAACTGCTGTACGAAGTTCGTCCATAATCGGGATGATTTCGTCATGGAACATATCAGCTTGCTCTTTTCCGCAAAGTTTCGCTGCAAAAAGTGTTTTTTCTTCAAGTTCGTTCGATTTATCGTAAATAAAATCATTTATAGTTGAAAGTTTACCTAAAATTGAGATTTCAGCCTTGCAAGCATTACCAAATTTGTTTTTTGCTTCAATAGCAGTAGCGAATTTGGTTGTATATCTTACAATGGCGGGAATATAATCCTTACGAATCATATCAATAGCCGTCATGGCCTCAATGTTAATGGTTTTGGAGTAACTTTCAAGTTGTATTTCATAACGTGAGCGAATTTCGGTCTCGCTGAAAACCTTGTGCTTTACAAAAACATCAATGTTTTTTGGCTCAATCATTTGAGGGAGTGCCTCTACGGTTGAAGCAAGGCTCAGAAGACCTCTCTTGGCGGCTTCGGCTTTCCATTCATCTGAATAACCGTTTCCGTTAAAAATAATGCGCTTGTGTTTTTTAACGGTGTCGCGTACAAGTTCGTGGACTGCTTTTGTAAAGTCTTCTGCGTTTTCCAACACATCGGCAAACTCGCACAAAGCCTCAGCGACTATGGTGTTAAGTACTACATTGGGTTCGGCAACCGAGTCTGATGAGCCCAACATTCTAAACTCAAACTTGTTACCGGTAAAGGCGAAGGGTGATGTGCGGTTGCGGTCGGTGTTGTCTTTTGGGAAGGTTGGCAGAACGTCAACACCGAGTTTCATTTTAACTGCTTTTGCATCGGTGTAGTCAGAGCCGCTTTCAATAGACTCTAATATTGCCTGTAATTCGTCGCCTAAGAAAATAGATACAATAGCAGGCGGTGCTTCGCCTCCGCCCAAACGGTGGTCATTAGCAGCCGTTGCTACCGAGACTCTCATCATGCCCTGATATTCGTCAACTGCCTTAATAACAGCGGCAAGGAAAAGCAAAAACTGTGCATTTTCAGACGGTGTTTTGCCGGGGTCGAGAAGATTAAGTTCTGTGTCGGTTGACAAAGACCAGTTATTGTGTTTTCCGCTGCCGTTTACACCTTTAAAGGGTTTTTCATGTAAAAGGCAAACAAGACCGTGCTTTAAAGCGACCTTTTTGAGCATCTCCATGGTTAACTGGTTGTGGTCAACCGCTACATTGGCGGTGCCAAAAATCGGTGCCAATTCGTGCTGTGCGGGGGCTGCCTCATTGTGTTTGGTTTTGGCCATTACACCAAGTTTCCACAACTCTTTATCAAGGTCTTGCATAAAGGCAGAAATCCTGGGTTTTAACGCACCGAAATAGTGGTCATCAAGTTCCTGTCCTTTGGGAGCAGGTGCTCCAAAAAGTGTGCGGCCACAGTACATAAGGTCTTTTCTGCCGTCATAGTATTTTTTATCTACAAGAAAATATTCCTGCTCGGGACCTGCCGTTGTTATTACGCGGTTGGCAGTAGTGTTGCCAAAGAGACGTAAAATTCTTAAAGCCTGAGTTTCGAGTGCCGACATCGAACGAAGTAAAGGAGTCTTTTTATCCAAAGCGTCGCCGGTATATGAGCAAAAAGCAGTTGGAATACAAAGAGTGCCTTCTTTAACGAATGCGCACGAAGTCGGGTCCCATGCGGTGTATCCTCTGGCTTCGCAGGTGTCGCGAAGTCCGCCTGAAGGGAAAGAGGAAGCATCAGACTCGCCCTTAATTAATTCCTTGCCCGAAAACTCCATTATAATATGTCCGTCTTCGCCGGGGGCAATAAAACTGTCGTGCTTTTCGGCAGTAATATTGGTCATAGGCTGGAACCAATGAGTGTAGTGTGTTGCACCTTTTTCAATGGCCCATTCCTTCATAACCGTGGCTATTGTGTTAGCAACGGTTTTGTCTAAAGGTTTGCCTTCATGAATGGTTTTTTTAAGAGCCTTGTATGCTTCGCTGGGCAATCTTTCTTTCATGACTGCCTCGCTAAAAACCTCACTTCCGAAAATTTCGGTGATTTTCATTTTTTCAACCTCCAAAAGGTTTAGTAAAAAGGTTTTTGATACCTCAGATTATTTATGTTGCAAATTATACCACTTATATCGGTTAAGTCAACAACCGTTATACAAAAACTAATATAATTCGTCAAAATACAATGTTTTTGTTAATTTGTTAACAAGTGACATAATTTTTTGCGGTTTGTAATGTAAAAATAGTACTCAAAGTTAATAAAATTAACTCAAAGCACTGTGCGAAATGAAGTGCTGACAATTAAATCTTTAAAATTTTAAGCAAAAATATGTTACTAACATAAAAAAACACCCTGAGTTTTAAACTCAGGGTGTAGGTGGGTTTATTCGTCTTCGTCATCTTCGTCCGTCTGACTGGGAACCTCTTTATAAAGGTTAAAACGGAACAAAAGACTCTCGTCTTCGGGCTTAGAACAACGCAACGTTGCCTCATGAATAACAGCGCCTTTTAAGATGTTGGCAATACCCATCATTTGGCAAAGTTTGGATTTTAGATTTAAAACGTCGCCTTCATTGGTTTCAAGGAAAACGTCGCCTTCGCATTTGTCCAAAGTTTGCATAAAATCGGCAATGTCAATATCGTGCATTACAATAAATTTTTGCATTTTTAACTCTCCTAAAATTATTAGTTTATCCAAGCACATTATAACATTAATTTTTTATAAGTCAAGTTTTATTGTTCACAGTTTGTTTGATTGACAGCGGGTTTTAAGAGGTGTATAATTATTAAAACTAAAAAGGGAGTGATACGGTGAAAAACGCATTGAGATTAATAAGTTTATTGCTTGTCGGCGTTTGCTTGTTTTTAACAGTTTCTTGCAAAGGTAAAAAACAACCGACTTTTTTGCAACTGTCAGAAACGCCTTATGTCACCGTTACCCCGACCAGTGAGGTTGTAAAACGATATAATGATGAGTTTACCGATACCTTTGTGCCGTCGGATGATTATGGCACACTTGTTCCCTTTGTAGGTGAGTTTTATCAGTATAAAAGCGATGAGCAATCGTCTGACATGACGATTTCGTTACCGGCATACGGTTTGTGTACGGTTGACGGTGCAATAGTAGTGGACCCCGTTTATGACGGCGTTATTACGCATACATTAAAGGGCGGGGTGCTATATGAACTGCTGATAGGCTCAGACGATGCATCATTGGCGCAGAAGCGTTTGCTTATTCCGTCAGATGGCCGTTGGGTAACCGAGTTGTCGGCTAATAATTCGGTTTCAAAGTTAAGTAGCGAGGATTTTTATATATTAGAACGCACAAGGACGGTAAGACGTAACAAGAAAAAGGAAAAACTTGTATATTACGATTTTTATTCGTATGAATCAAAGTTTTTGTTTACCTTTGATAAAAAACTTACTTTCGCTGAAAACACTTCTTTTACGATAGGTGAGTTTGACGATTCGTTTGCACCGGTAAACGTTGCGGTTACAACCGAAACTACCGAAAAAGGGCCGGACGGTAAGAACGTCGTTAAAAAAGAGGTTGAAACCAAAGGGTATTTTATAAACAAAAAAGGCAAACAGGTTTTTAAAAACGAAGAGTTTTTAAAGGTTGAAGCGTTTTATAACGGACTTGCCGTAGTGTGCAATAAAGAAGGTCTTTACGGTGTTATTAAGTCTAACGGCAAGTACTTAATTAAGCCACAGTATAATATTATTAACCGTAATACAACCGAGGGGTACTTCGCTTGCGGTTTGGACAGTTATTTTCTTATTCTTGATGCAAACGGCATTACTGTTTCTAAAATCCCGTGCGAAAATGCCGATATAGAGGTAATAGGTACTGAAAAGTTGATATATAAAAAGACGCTCAAATACACAGGAAAGACCGAGTTTTTCTCGTGTGTTACGGGAGGTGCTTTTGTTTGTACCGAAACAGGTCAGTTTCCTGACCCTGATAGCGGTAAAAACGGTTTGTTTTCTTGTACATACAGCGGAGTTACCGATATATTTAAAAGTGATGGAAACTCTGTTGCACAGTTTAATGATTTCGGCAGGATTGCAGGTGTTTGGGGAGACATTGCGGTAATTGTCAGCAAAAACGGGTCTAAGACTGCCGTTCTTAATATAAAAAGCGGTGAAAAATCGGATTGGATTGATGCATCTTTTTCAGGACAGGTTTTTAACGGTAAATATGTTGTGCTAAAATCCGAGCAAAATTATATGCTTTATAACGGGCTTTTAAATGAGTTTGAAACCCAAACAGCCGATTTTATAACTACTTTTGAAACTTTTGATAATTCATATTTGAGTGTTACTGATGGCGGATTTGTCACATTGTTTATGTCGGATATGAGCATTTTAATGCGTTACCGTTACAAAACGGAGGTGGCAAGTCGATGAAAAAAATTATAGCAGTTATTTTGAGTGGGGTTTTTATTTTTGCCTTGTGCTCATGCAAAAATAAAGTTGAAAACGAAAGGTTCTCAGAGGGCAGTATAATTATTACTGCAGATAATTTGCCAAAAATTGCGGTAACCGAAGCCAACCTTAACATTGCCGTAAATCTTGTTTCGGCTGTGCTTGGGTGTGATGTGAAGGATGCCGAGAGTCTTGTTTTTGTTTGCAAAACTCCCGACGAGTGTTACAGAAAATTGGCGACCGGGGAAAGTGAAATAGTTATAGCACATGAGCCGTCGGGCAAAACACTTGAATTTTTAGCACAAGAGCAGGTGATCTTGCAAAGCAGCGTGATTGCAAACGACGCGTTGGTTTTTACGGTTAGTGCTCAAAATCCTGTTTCAAATCTTACTATTGAGCAAATTAAAGGCATATATAGTGGAGAGGTTACCGATTGGTCTTCTGTTTCGGGTAACCAAGGCACTATAAAACCATTCATGCAAGGCGAAAATTCAGCAGCCGCCGATGCTTTTAACGGTTGCTTGAATGTTGACACAAGCAGTCTTGCAAAATTTTTTAAGAGTATAACAACCAAAGAAGGCACATTTTCGATTCCGCTTGAATTTGATAACGGAGAGTTTTCAATAGGTTACGCACTTTATTATGATATGTTGACCCAATCGGCCGATAAAAACGGAAAACACAAATTGTTGTCGGTTGACGGCGTTTTGCCCGACGGTTCGACGGTTCAATCCGGTACATATCCGTTGTTAACCGATATTGTGGTAGCAACAAACCAGAATAACGGCTCCACTGCAAAGTTGTTTTATGAATGGATTTTATCCGAACAGGGTATGAGGATTATTGCAAATTCCGGCGTTATATTAAATGTGAGATAGGGTTGACAAAGAAAAAAACAGATTATATAATGAATAAACCTTGAACTTGGGAAAAATTAATTTTAAGAGGTGAGAGTTTAATGGACGCAGGCAGTAGTATTGGTATTGAGCCGCGAGGGATTTTTTTGGAAAACGGCATGCGTCTGTTTTTCTCTTGATTTAAAAATCACCTTGCCTTAATACCGGATGGGAAGTCGTGTTTGGCGGTTTCTCATCTTCTTATTTGCCTAAAATTTCAACAAATAAGGAGTAGGTGTTATGGAGGAAATAGAAGTTTTTGTTTTAGAGGTTAAAAAACTTTTGCAAGAACGCAGTTTTGTAAATCTCAGGGCGTTGTTGCAGGACCTCAATCCCGCTGATATAGCGGCTTTATTCGAGTATACGGAGGCAAAAGAAGTTCCGCTTTTGTTTCGCATTTTGCCAAAGGAACTGGCGAATGAGGTTTTTGCTTATCTTGATAATGACAAGCAGGAATTACTCATTAAAAGTTTTAACGACCACGAACTTAAAGAGGTTATTGCCGACCTTTTTCTTGATGATACGGTTGATATCATTGAAGAAATGCCGGCTAAGGTCGTAGCACGAATTTTACAGGCAGCCGACCCCGCGTTAAGGCGTCAAATCAACGAACTGTTAAAATACCCCGAAGACAGTGCGGGTAGTGTTATGACGGTTGAATATGTATCGTTGCATAAGGATAGTACCATTGCCGAGGCGTTTAAAAAGATACGCAGAGAAAGTATCAATAAAGAAACGGTTTATACCTGCTATGTTACCGAAAACCGTAAACTTATAGGTACGGTATCGGTAAAAGACTTGCTTTTGGCTAAAGAGGAACAATTGGTATCCGATGTAATGGAGACCAACGTAATATATGTTGATGCTTATGAGGATAAAGAAGAGGTTGTAAAAACCTTCTCAAAATATGACGTTTTGGCGTTGCCCGTTGTCGACAACGAGCAGAGGATAGTAGGTATAATCACGGTTGACGATGCCATTGACGTTTTAGAAGCAGAGGTAACCGAAGACATTGAAAAAATGGCGGCTATTACCTCGACCGACCGTCCTTATATCAAGACGAGTGCTTTTTGTATTTGGAAGAGCCGTATACCATGGCTTTTGTTGCTTATGCTTTCGGCAACGCTTACCGGCAGTATTATCAGTTCGTTTGAAGATGCATTGACGGCATTTCCTATATTGGTTGCATTTATTCCTATGCTTATGGGTACCGGAGGTAATGCAGGCGGACAGTCGTCGGTAACCGTAATACGCGGAATTGCGGTAGGAGAAATAGGACTTAAAGATATATTTAAGGTACTGAGAAAAGAATTTTGCGTTGCACTGCTTTGCGGTGTCACTTTGGCTGTAGCAAATCTTTTAAAAATTATACTGGTAGATAATCTTTTGTTGCACGAAGGTGTGACGATGGGTGAAACTATGGTTGTAAGCATAACGCTGATAATCACAGTTTTTGCCGCAAAAATTATAGGTTGCACGTTGCCTATACTTGCAAAAGCCTTAAAACTCGACCCCGCTGTTATGGCAAGTCCGTTTATAACTACAATAGTTGATGCTTTATCTCTTGCCGTTTATTTCTTTGTTGCGGCTAAAATATTGTTTTAAAAATTCTCCCTGTTAGGATGTTTATCATGCCTTGCAGGGAGAATTTGTTATTGACAAAATTCGATAAAATGGTATAATATATTCAAAGTGTTCAAACAAATTTTTAAATATCAAAAAATGAACATTTGTTACACGTAAACAGTCAAATTTATGTAATTTTTAGCAAGAAGGGGTATAAAAATGAACATCAAGAGAGTTTTATCATTAGTTATTTGCGTAGTGTTAAGCCTTGTGTGTTTTGCCGGATGCGGTAAAGGAAAAGAAACAGTGTTGATTTACACAAGTCAAGAGGATTATGTTATTGAAGATTTAAAAGTAAGACTTGAGGAAAAATTTCCCGATTACGATATAGTTATTGAGTATATGTCGACCGGTGACCATGCTGCAAAACTTCTTGCAGAGGGTAAGGAGACCGACTGCGATATCACTTATGACCTTGAGTATCCTTATATGCAGAAGTTGGATGAAAAGGGATTTTTAGCAAATATTACTGAAATCATCGATGTAAATGCGTACGCAAAAGAGTTGCTTGAGAGTGATACTTATATTCCTCAACTTCGTAACGGCGGTGCGATTATCATCAATACTGAATTGCTTGCCGAAAAAGGTCTTAGTGAGCCTAAAAGTTATCAAGATTTGTTGAATCCTCAGTATCGCGGACTTATTTGTATGCCAAGTCCCAAATCGTCGGGCACAGGTTATATGTTCTTACATTCGCTTGTAAATGCTTGGGGCGAGGACGCAGCGTTTAATTATTTTGATGCTTTGAGTGAAAATGTTTATCAGTTTACTGCTTCGGGTTCCGGCCCTATTAACGCACTTTTACAAGGTGAGGCTGTAATTGGTCTTGGTATGACCAGTGCTGCTGCAAATAAAATTACCGATGCACAGGCACCTTTTAAAATTGTTTTCTTTGAAGAAGGCTCACCTTACTCTATGTACGGACAGGGGATAATAGAAGGCAAGCAAGAGAGGGAATGTGTAAAAGAAGTATTTAAGTATTTGGCTGAAGAATATCCTGATATTTTATGTTCTAAATATTTCCCTGAGCGCATCTTTGAGGAAAAGACGTTCTCGGCACCTAATTATCCCGAAAATATTAAGTATGCCGATATGAGTAATTCCACCCCCGAAGAAAAAGAGAGGTTACTTGCAAAGTGGAAATATTAAGCAAAAGTAAAAAACTTGAAATAAGAAATCTTTACAAGCGTTACGGTGAAAACGTAACGCTTGATAACGTTAGTTTTGATGTTTATGACGGTGAGTTTCTGTCTATATTAGGTCCATCGGGCTGTGGAAAAACAACAATTCTCCGCATACTCGTAGGACTTCTTGAACCTACAAGCGGGTCAGTTTTTGCTGACGGAAAAGATATAACCAAAGCGGCACCAAACGAACGTGGAATGGGCATTGTGTTCCAAAATTTTGCATTGTTTGAAAATATGACGGTATTGAAAAACGTTGCTTATGCCCTTAAAATCAATAAGAAAACCAAAGCAAACGCAATTGAAACGGCAAAAGCCATGCTCCAAACAATGGGGCTTTCAGAGCATATGAACAAAAAGCCGTCGTCTTTGTCAGGCGGACAGCAGCAGCGTGTCGCGATTGCAAGGACTTTAGTGCTTAATCCCGATATCATTTTGTTTGATGAGCCGATGAGTGCGCTGGACGTTGATACAAGAATTGCATTAAGGCGCGAACTTAAAGAGATTCAGAAGAAGTATGGTACAACAATGATATACATAACCCACGACCAAGAGGAGGCTTTTGCTCTCTCTGACCGTATTATGGTTATGGATAATGCTCGACTTATTCAGCTGGATACTCCGCAGAACATCGTTAAAAACCCTGCAAACGATTATGTAAAAACCTTTGTTGTTGATAATTTGCAGGCAAAATATGATTCAATTAAAAACTATGTGGGTGACCTCTGATGAAAAGTAGTTTAAAACCGGTAAGAAAACGCGGTGTCGAGGTCTATAAGTTAATAATGATGTGCGTTTTTTCCGTTTGCCTTTTGTTGCCTATTGGCAGTATGATTTTAGGCATGACGGGGGAAGATTTCGTTAAAGTTTTCACCTCGCACGATATCGGAAAAATTATCGGCAATTCGCTTTTAGTATCGCTTACGGCGACGGCAATAACGGTTGTTGTTGCATATTTTCTTGCAGTCAGCGTTGAACGAACAACCATAAAAGGCAAGGCTGTTTTTGGTGTTATAATGTTGTTACCGATGCTTGTTCCGTCAATTTCGCACGGTACGGGGCTTGTAATGTTGTTTGGAAACAGCGGTATAATAACCAAAACATTCGGACTTTCTTCCAATATATACGGTTTTTGGGGAATAGTTGCAGGTTCATTTCTCTATTCTTGTCCGGTTGCTTTTATAATGCTTCGAGATATTATGCGTTATGAAAACGGGTCACCGTACGAGGCTGCTACAATTTTAGGCATACCCAAATGGCGTAGGTTTACCGGAATAACGCTTCCGTTTTTGAGAAAGCCCTTAATTTCGGTGGTTTTTTCGGTTTTCACTTTGGTTGTTACCGATTATGGCGTGCCTGTAACGGTTGGCGGAAAGTATAAAACTATTGCGTCGGTTATGTATCAGGACGTTATCGGACAAAGTAATTTCGGCAAGGGCACCGTTTATGGTGTAATGTTGCTTGTGCCCGCAATATTGGCATTTGTTATTGACTTTTTAAATAAAGACAAAGGCAATATGGGTTATGTTACAACCAAGGTCACACCGTCTAAAAGCATTGTGGCAAAGGCTGCCGCATACGGTCTTTGCAGCGTTGTAAGTGTGTTTATTCTTTTGCCTATTGTGTCGTTTTTAGTGTTGGGATTTTCTAAAAGATATCCTAACGATAAAAGTTTTTCGTTTGATAATTTTAAAAACGTTTTTAAGTCAAAAGGTGATGAATATCTGCTCAATTCAGTGCTAATTGCACTTGCGGTGGCTTTAATAGGTGTTACAATTGCTTTCATAACGGCATATTTTACCGCAAGAGCAAAAGGCGGGTTATCTAAAGCCTTGCACCTGATATCAATAACGGCCATGGCTGTACCCGGTATAGTGTTGGGACTTTCGTATGTTATTTTTTATAAAGGAAGTTTTGTTTACGGCACAGTGATTATTTTAATTATGGTAAACATTGTTCACTTTATAGCCTCGCCGTACCTTATGATGTATAATTCGTTTGCCAAGATAAATGAAAATCTTGAAGAGGTCGGTCAAACTTTGGGCATTGGCAGATTTAGAATGGTAAAAGATGTTTTACTGCCGCAAAGTATTTCAACCTTGGCTGAAATGTTTTTGTACTTTTTCGTAAACAGTATGATGACCATATCTGCAGTATCGTTCCTCTCAACCGCTGCAACCAAACCCATTTCGCTTATGATAAACCAGTTTAACGATTTGGGTAAATTTGGTAATGTTGGTGTTGTGTCGTTGCTGATATTGGTAATAAACCTTACCCTTCATGCAGTGATAGCGTTGGTAAAATTCAGGTTAAAAAAGGCAAAATAAAAAAATCCTCGAACTAACGCTCACGCCCCATAGGGCGTGGGCAAAACGTTCGAGGATTTTTAGTTTTAAAAATTAAAAATCAAGTTTCGACTTGATAAAAGCACCAAGTTCTTCTATTTTAACACGTTCTTGTTGCATCGTATCGCGGTCACGAATGGTAACGCATCCATCGGTTTCCGACTCAAAGTCATAAGTAATGCAGAACGGCGTGCCGATTTCGTCCTGACGGCGGTAACGCTTGCCAATAGAACCTGCGTCGTCAAAATCAATCATATAATCTTTGCAGAGCATATCGCGAACCTTGCTTGCTTGCTCGGAAAGTTTCTTCGAAAGGGGAAGAACAGCAGCCTTGAAAGGTGCTAATGCGGGATGCAAGTGAAGTACTACACGTACGTCGTTCCTTTCGGCGTCGACAACCTCTTCGTCATAAGCGTCGCAAAGGAAAGCAAGCAATACGCGGTCACAACCCAAAGACGGCTCAACAACGTAAGGAATATATTTCTCGTTGGTTTCGGGGTCGAAGTATTCTAAAGTTTTACCGCTGGCTTCCTGATGACGGCCAAGGTCGTAATTAGTACGGTCAGCAATACCCCAAAGCTCGCCCCATCCAAACGGGAAAAGGAACTCGATATCGGTAGTAGCCTTAGAATAGAAAGAAAGTTCTTCCTTTTCATGGTCGCGCATACGGATATTTTCTTCCTTTATGCCAAGGTTCAAGAGCCAATTTTTGCAATAATCTTTCCAGTAATAGAACCACTCAAGGTCTGTATTGGGTTTGCAGAAGAACTCACATTCCATCTGTTCAAACTCGCGGGTACGGAAAATAAAGTTACCGGGAGTGATTTCATTTCTGAACGATTTGCCTATCTGACAAACACCAAAGGGCAATTTTTTACGGGTGGTACGCTGAATGTTTGCAAAGTTAACAAAAATACCCTGAGCAGTTTCGGGACGGAGGTAAACTTCGTTTTTAACGTCCTCGGTTACACCTATAAAGGTTTTAAACATAAGATTGAATTTACGGATATTGGTAAAGTTTTTGCTTCCGCAATCGGGGCAGGCAATACCGTTTTCCTTAATGTATTCTTCCATCTGTTCAAAGTCCATACCTTCGGCATGACCGCCGGCGTCTTCAATAAGTTTGTCGGCTCTGTGACGTGCACGGCAATCCTTACAGTCCATAAGAGGGTCAGAAAAACCGCCAACGTGACCGCTGGTCACCCAGGTTTCGGGATTCATGATAATAGCCGAATCAAGACCTACGTTATAGGGTGACTCCTGAACAAACTTTTTAAACCATGCTTTTTTTACATTGTTTTTGAGTTCAACACCTAAAGGGCCGTAGTCCCAACTGTTGGAAAGACCTCCGTAAATTTCTGAACCGGCATAAACAAATCCACGGTTTTTGGCAAGATTAACAACAGTTTCCATGTTTTTGTCTTGATTTAACATATCCAAACCTCCATATTAACGCAAAAATCATATAGAATAAGTATATAACTTTTTTAGGTTTTGTCAAGAAATATCGGCTAATTTTAGACATAAAATCTCTTTATGTGTTTGTCGAGTTTGACTTTTCAAATATAATGTTATATAATAAATTCGGTTATTTACATTTATTGATGTGTAAAGATGAGTGGATTAATCCTTTCGAAAGGCGGTGTGACCTGTGCAGTTGCTTGTTAAGTTTAGAAATACTTTAATGTTCTTTTTAAAGGCACTTATGGTCTTTACGCTTACGGCAGGCTTTTTGGGTGTGTGGAAGAATTATTACAGTGAAGTTCGTGCCGGACTTGGAAATTATGCTGTTGTTTTCGTTTATGTTGTAATATTTTTAATATTCGGTTCGATATATGACGGCTTTAAGGTCGGTATAGTCAGAGTGCACGAGATGTCGTACAGTCTGTCTTTAGCACTTTTGTTTTCCAATTTCATTATTTACATAGTTTTAAGCCTTATTGCGGGTAAAATTTTAGCCCCATGGGCTATGATGGTTCTTATGGTTGTTCAGGTTGCAATGATAGTTGTGTTGACTTATACTTTGAGTCATGTGTATTATGCACTGTATAAGGCAAGAAGGGTTTTAGCGGTTTTTGCCGTCGAAAACCGTAATGACATCATTAAGAAAATGCAACTTATACGCGATAGGTTTATTCTTGATAAGGGTATTACAATAGACCGGTCTATTGATGAAATCAAGGCTGAGATAGATAAATTTGATACTGTGTTAATCTGCGATTTTGACCCATCGTTAAAGGCTGAGTTGCTTAAATATTGCTACGCAAACAATAAGCGAATTTACTTTTTACCGTCATCGACCGATACAGTTTTAAACGGTAGTTATCCTGTGCAGATATTTGATACACCGGTCTTGTTTTTGCATAACGGCGGCTTTTCTATGGAACAGAGAATGATAAAACGTGCTGTTGATGTTTTGCTTTCGTCTATCGGAATAATAATTTTAAGCCCTATTATGCTTTTGACGGCACTTGCTATTAAAATTGACGATGGCGGTCCGGTGATTTTTAAACAGAAAAGAGTAACCAGAAATCAGAGGATATTTAATATATACAAATTCCGTTCAATGAAGGAAAGTAAGACTGATGAGGTTAAAAAAACTACCGTTGACGATGACCGCGTGACGAGGGTTGGCAAGATTATTCGACCGCTTAGAATTGATGAAATGCCACAGTTATTTAACATTTTGTTTGGCGATATGTCGGTCGTGGGTCCGAGACCTGAAATGGTGGAACTTGTTGAAGATTATTCAAAACTTTTCCCCGATTTTAGATTGCGTCACAGGGTAAAGGCAGGTCTTACGGGATACGCTCAAATATACGGCAAATATAATACAACTCCTCAGAATAAACTTAATATGGACCTGCATTATATTGAGCATTATTCGTTGCTTGAAGACATTAGGCTTATTGCTATGACGGTTAAAATTTTATTTGTAAGAGAGAGTACCGAAGGCTTTTCGGAAGCCGACAGTCGCCTTAAAGCGAAAAATAAAGACCAATAAACCTTTAGGAGGTATTTTTATGGATATGACACTTGTAGTTATGGCTGCAGGCATGGGTAGCCGTTTTGGTGGGCTTAAGCAGGTTGCTGCGGTTGGCCCTAACGGTGAGGCTATACTTGACTTTTCGGTTTATGATGCGAAAAGAGCCGGATTTAGTAAGGTTGTGTTTGTTATTAAACACAGTATCGAACAAGAATTTAAAAGTACTGTTGGAAAACGAGTAGAAAAAATTCTCCCTGTTGAGTATGTTTTCCAAGAACTTGATGACCTCCCACATGGATTTACCGTACCCGAAGGAAGAGAAAAGCCTTGGGGTACAGGCCAGGCAATTCTTTGCTGTAAAGATGTTGTAAAAACACCGTTTGCCGTTATCAACGCTGACGATTTTTACGGAACTTCGGCTTTTACAAAAATTGCAGAAGGTCTTAAGGGTGACGGATATTGCATGGTTGGATTTAAACTTTGCAATACTGTAACTGAAAACGGTACCGTTTCGCGCGGTGTTTGTTCGGTTGATGATGACGGTAATTTACAGAATGTTACCGAATACACAAAAATTGACGGCAACTGCCACTATTTTGCTGATGATAATGAGGGTGACCTTGCACCTGATACGGTCGTTTCAATGAATATGTGGGGCTTTAAACCTGACCTTTTTGAGTATCTTGCGTCAGAATTTGTTATATTTCTTAACGAAAAGCGTGAAGTTCCTAAAGCCGAATTTTTGTTGCCGGAGGTCGTTGACAAACTTATCAAAAACGGCACCAAAAAAGCAAAAGTGCTGGTTGCTGAGGATAAGTGGTACGGTGTAACATATAAGGAAGACCTTGATAATGTTGTAAATGCAGTAAAAGCATTTTGTGATGAAGGAAAATATAAATTTTAAGTAGTGATGGTTTTGGAAAAATATATCAATGAAATAAAATGTGCCGTAACCGAACTTTTAGAGGTCGCGAATCTCAAGAAGGGTGATGTATTGGTAGTAGGTTGTTCAACAAGTGAAATTGTCGGCAGTAAAATCGGTACAAACTCAGTGCCGGAAGTTGCCGAAACTGTGTGCGGTGCCATAAACGACATTCTTTCACAAAAGGGGATATACCTTGCGGCACAGTGCTGTGAACACCTTAACCGTGCACTTATAGTAGAAGAAGAACTTGCAAAGGCTAAAGGGTGGGACATAGTTAATGTAGTTCCGCAACCTAAGGCAGGCGGCTCGTTTGCAACTGCGGCGTATAAATTATTTGAAAATGCGGTGGCAGTTGAAACAATAAAGGCAGATGCAGGCATTGACATCGGTCAAACGCTTATAGGTATGCATTTAAAGTCGGTTGCCGTTCCTGTAAGGCTTGTACAAAAAACGGTCGGTGAGGCTATTCTTTCGGCCGCCAGGGTAAGACCTAAGTTTATAGGTGGTTGCAGAGCAGTATATAATGAAAATTTAATGTAAAAAAAACGCGTTGTTCGTACGAACAAGGCGTTTTTTGTTTTATTATTCGGGTTTTGTTTCAACTTCAATTGAAACGGTGCCCCACAGTTCTAAAATATCACTGATTGTAAGTTCTGAAGAACTGCTTTCGGTTGAAGAACCGGAAGAACCATCTTTTGAAGATTCAGATGATGGAGTGTCAGAAGAGGTATTTGATGTTGTATCAGAATCAGTACCTTCTGTTGTAGTGCCTGATGATGAATTGTCGGATGTTGTGCTTTCGGTCGATTCAACAGTTGAATTGCTGTCGGTGTTGTCGGCGTTGCAACCAACAAACAGGCCGAAAACCAACAATATTGAAAGAAGTAAAATTATAACTTTATTCATAAATAATCTCCTATGTAAATTACTGCTTCAATATTATACAATACATTTTAATTTTTGTCAAATGTTCGGTTTGCTTTAATGAATTGTGAAAATTTGTTAATTTTTTGCTTATCGTGAGAGATTAACATAATTTTTTATATGTATTATTAATATACGTTTAGTAATCCACGTTATCAACAAGGTTATCCCCAACAAAGGCAAGGTTTTATGCGAAATAAAGGTCGAATTTTGCGATTGCTGTTTATATATTTGTGGAAAACCTTAATAACTTTTAAGGTTATTTAGTTTACATAATTTTGGAAATTGTATATTATTTAAACCAAAAATACAATTTGTATATGTGTTTATACTTGACAAATTTTTTTGTAATTTACTTAAAGTTGCACCAACGTTGTATTAGGTCAGAGGGTTAATTGGAAGCTGCGTTTATTTTGATAAGGAGGTAATTATGAGAAGAATCACAGTTACTGTTGGCCAACATGGTGATGCTTGGGCTGATCAAAAGCAAAAACTGGGGTTTTCTGGCGAACATAATGCTGTTCAGATAGTTTTTTCTTTTAAAGACGAAGCATTTCTACACTTTTGCGGTGCCGAATATTATCGAGTGTCGATTGACGGAAATTACAGTGAAAAACTGTATTTACAAGATGGCGAAGTTAGTTATACAGTGCCTCAGTCGGTAATGAATTCACCCTCGGTAAACTGCCAACTTATAGGTTATATTGAGGAGGCAGGCTCTCTGTCGCTTATTGCCAAAAGTTCGGTTGTTGAACTTTTGGTTGATTTTTCTGAGACACCAAAATCGAAAATCGGGCAGGATAACGATGTTTTAGAAAATGCAATAGCCTTATGTAGTAATGCTGCCGAAAAGACCGCATTTGATGCTGAATTTGTATCACAAAGGACCGAGCAGGTGATAAATGTAGCTCATTCGGTAGAATCGAATGTGGCAAATGCACGTCAATACAGTGTGTCTGCAAAGGCTTCTGCTAACGAGGCTAAGGGTTGGGCAACTAAAGCGGAAACTTCTGCTACAGAGTCTTTGAGTTATTCGCTTGATGCAAGGCAAACAGCAGAGTCGTTAGGGGATGTTGCCGATTGTGTTTTTGCAAGAAAATCCGGTCAAGACATAATTATTGATGACATTTCACCTATACCTCATAATATAAAGGTCAAGTTGTCAGGTGAAAACAGATTGCTTGCAACTGTTTACAAAACCGGTAAAAATCTGCTTATTTATCCATATACTCAGGTGAATTACACATCAAACGGTATATCTTTCACTGCAAATACTGACGGTTCAGTTACTCTTAACGGACAAAACAATGGTGAAGGCGCAAGCATGTTCTACTTTTTTAAGAGCGGTAGTACAAATATTGTCACTTCACTTGACAGAGGTGTTTATATCGGCTCGATAAAGCCATCGATTTCAGGTGTTGCGATAGGTGCGGTAACAGAGTCGGATGTTAACATTAATTTCTCGAATTGCAAAGCGCTTGTGGATGATACTATTTTTAAATCGTTGTATTTGGGTGTTGAGAGAAACAATCAAACTTATTTTGATAATGTGACGATATATCCCATGATTGAGCGAGGCTTTAACCCTACTGCTTATGAGCCTTATGTTGTGCCACAAAGTTTTCAACCGGATGAAAATGGTAATATTGAGGTGCCGAGCCTTTGTCCTACAACAAGGTTACATGTTAAGATAAATGGTGTGAATATTGAGGCTTACTATCATCGTAAGACGAATAAGGTGTTAGAAGAACTTGTGCTCAAAGGCGTTGCGTCGGGTAATAACGTGCTGCTTACCGATATTGCCGAGACCGAGCATGATATTAAGGTTACTTTGTCGGGTGATGGTTGTGACACTGCTACGCTTTATCAAAGCGGTAAAAATTTGTTTGATGCTTCGGTAGTGAAAAATTATAACAATAAAGGAATCAAGGTAGATTATATTCCAAAATCCGATTGCTTTGTGATAAACGGTATTTCAACCGGTGAGGATTATACAAGATATGAGATTAATATACCCTACAAATCAGGTAAAACGTATTTTGCTACTGCTGAGGTTTTAGGGGGTTCTGTATATGTTCCTACAGGTAAGAATTCGTATTGCATGTTCGGTAATGAAAAGAATAACAGTTTAAAAAATCTAATTAATCTGTCGTTAAGAAATTCAACTAAAACTGCGAGTGCAACCATAACCGACCACGTTCTTAATCGAGTTTGGTTTTATATTGGAGCAGGCGTTGAGTTTAAGAATTATATTGTTCGTATCCAACTTGAAGAGGATACTGCTACTGAACATCAAAAGTATATAGAACCCATTGCAATTAATCCTAATTCAGACGGCAGTTTTACAGTTCCGAGTTTATATCCTGCAACCAAACTTTATACCGACAAAGAAGATGTCGTTATAACAGCGGAGTACAATCGAGATTTAAGTAAGGTTATAGGAAATCTTACAAACGCAATAATTTCATTGGGAGGTAATGTATAATGTTTGTTCTCGCACAGTTTGTTAAAAAAGGTCTTTTAGATGCTGTTGGTAAAATGGCAGATTATCAGGTTATTCTTAATTCGGTGGGTTGGTTTGAAAAGGGAGTGCTTACCGAAGGTGACCTCAGGGATATTGAGACCGCTATTGACAATACAAAAACCGCAGATATAGAAGTTACGGAGGCATAGTATGTCGGTGGCGTTAATATCCGCCGCATCGTCTGTTGTTGTGGGAATTCTTTCTCTAATAGGCGTAGTTATTACCAATAAACAGTCCCATCAAAAGGTTGCTCATAAACTTGAAACAGCACAGGCTGTAACCGATACAAAACTTGAGGAACTCACAAGAGAGGTAAGAGCCCACAACGATTTTGCTTTAAGGATACCTGCCATAAAGGAGCAGGTATCCTTTTTAAGGGAAGATATCAAAGCGGCAAACAATCGCATACAAACACTTGAAATGTACCACCGACAGTAAGGGGGAAATTAATGATAAAACAGTATGAAAAAGGAAAAGCAAAGTCTGTTTCAACCAATTTTAATTCCAAAGAGTTCGATTGCCACGGCAAAAATTGTTGCGATGTAACCTTAATTGATGAAAGTTTGGTGACAAATCTACAAAAAATCCGTGACCACTTTGGTGCTGCGGTAGTTATAAATTCAGGATACCGTTGTAAAAAACACAATAAGTCGGTGGGCGGGGCGTCTAAATCCAAACATCTTGATGGCATGGCAGCCGATATCACCGTTAAAGGAATAAAACCCATTGAGGTAGCACAATTTTGTGAAAGTATAGGTATTAAAGGTATCGGTCTTTACGGTTGGGGTTGCCATATTGATACAAGAACAAAAAAAGGTTTTTGGGAGTCGGACAAGCAGATTAAAGTTGCAACCTTTATAGAAAACGAGGGGGTTGTTTCGGTACACGAGTGGAAAAATGCTGCCGAAAAAGACGGGTTTTCATTTGGCAATTCTGTAAGTGATAATTGGGATGACAAATGCGAAATTGTAGCAAAAAAAGCGGTGTGCAAAAGAAGAATAGGCATCTATAAGTACAAAAACCTCACTAAAACTGTGCAGATGGCAGTAGGTATTAAAGGTGACGCTGTAGACGGAAAATTTGGTAAAGAGACAAAGTGCGCAGTGCAAAAATGGCAGAGTTTAAAAGGACTCGAACCGGATGGTATCGTAGGTCTTAAAACATGGAAAAGGATTTTAGGGGTAAAGTGATGAAAAAACTTTTAAGCCGATTCAAGTCGTGGGCGGTATGGATGTCAATAGGCGCGCTTGTAGTGTTTTGTGCTAAGGAATTTGCAGGTGTTGATATCAAAGATTCGGTCGACGGTTTTCTCAATGTGCTCTTGCCGTTGCTTGTGGCGTTTGGCATTGTGAATAATCCTACCGATAAAAACCATTTTTAAATTAAAGGGGGTGTAATTTTTATAAAAGTTACACTCCTTTTTGTATCAGAAAAGGCAAGTGACTTTTCTGACGCATGATAAGGTAAATATTTTTAAAAAGGTGTTGACAACTGCTTGTAATTGTGTTAATATTTTAGGGCGCTCAATGAACTGTGAAGGCTGAGCGAAGTATAACATACGGCTTCTGCCAAAAATGGAGAGGTATCGAAGTGGTCATAACGAGGCGGTCTTGAAAACCGTTTGGGGGCAACCCCACAAGGGTTCGAATCCCTTCCTCTCCGCCATTGTTATTTACAGCTTTGCTGTTTAAATAAAGTAAAAATTAAGGCAACATGGAGTAGTACTCAAGTTGGTGAAGAGGCGCCCCTGCTAAGGGCGTAGGTCGGGTAACCGGCGCAAGAGTTCAAGTCTCTTCTACTCCGCCAAAACAAGAAAGCACCCAAAAGGGTGCTTTTTTGTTTTAGTTTTAAATGTTTTAGAACTCTTGCGCCGGTCGGTGCAGGCGTTGAACACGACCGGCGCCTGTGGTGGAAAAGGGGACAATCACAGAACCGTCCCCTGATTGTTCTATAATACCTTATAATTTCATTGCCATTTCAGATACTGTATTCCATCTTGTATAATCACTTTGAATTTGCTCATATGTTTTTCCAGAGATAGAACACCTGTTCAATGATAATTTCAAATTAAACAAGTCCACCATCTTTCTGAACTCGTTTTTTCGGAAGCGATCATTCATAAATATCTCACATTTACACAACAAGTCATCCGCAAATCTCTCAAGAATAACAGCTGCAGCACCATACATATCGTCACTATTCGTGCTATACAGCGCAATTTCAAATAGAGAATCGAAACTTGGAAGAGGATCTTTATAAAATCCATTTTCTTTTCCCCAGCCAAAGTCGTATAAAGATGCTTTTATCCAAATTGAATTGTCATTTGGATTAATTGCCGTATTCTTATCTTTTAATATAAACCCAAAATCAGAAGCGTTGCATTTATTAAATCTCATGCTCATAACAAAATAGTTACCCATCTTCATTCCTCCTATGGCATAATTTGTATTAATCCACTTTGTGAAACAAAGGCAATCAGGGGACGGTTCTATGATTGATTGAACACGACCGGCGCCTGTGGTGGAAAAGGGGACAATCACAGAACCGTCCCCTGATTGTCTTATTATAACCTGTTACGTCTTGCCCTGTAGAAACATAACCATCTGCATTAATCCACCGACCGATCTCAGGATCGTAATAACGGCTGGATACATAATAGAGACCAGTCTCAATATCGTAAACATACCCGCGATAACGTAAAGGATTTGTCAATCATAGAACCGTCCCCTGATTGTTCAGGCGTAGAACACGACCGCAAGAGAAAAAGTTACTTTTATCTTGCGACAAAGAGGAACATTCTTTACTGAGATTTTTTAACCGATAGTTTTTTTAATTTGTGCTTCATCATAAAATAATCTATCGCAATCGGTATCAGTCCCATAAGCCACGCGACTGGGTTTGAAAACGCAACGCCCGTAAAACCAAATATTGGTGCAAACGTAAGTGCCGTGCTCGCACGACCTATTATCTCGGTAAAGCCTGAAATAATAGGCATTGTTGCACGTGACAGTGCCTGCAGAGAGTTTTTTATTACAATTAGCGGAGTAAGAATTACCGAAAGAATAGTGTTTACAACAATGTAAATATATCCGTTGTTTATAATTGTATCAAATTCCGCCTTGCTTATGCCTTCGGACTTTACAACAAGATTTAGAGCAAACTTGCCTGCAAATATCATCAGCACCGAAGCAATACCTACCCATATAAGCGACATAATTATCGCGCGTCTGATGCCTTTTATAATTCTGCCGTATTCCTTTGCGCCATGGTTTTGTGCAACGAATACCGCAGTAGCAGAGCCTATTGACAAAAGCGGTTGGATAACAAACTGCTCAATCTTGCCCGCGGCAGTATACGCTGCAACGGCAAGGGTGTTAAGCCCGTTGTAAACAAACGTTGTAATAACACCGCTAATTGAAATCACCATATTTAAAAATGCCATTGGTATACCTGTTTTCAAAAGCTCTGTTGAAACGCCTTTTTCAAGTCTTAAATCACATTTTTTAAAGTGTAAAAGCGGTTGGCGTTTAACGATATATACTATACAGCAAGTGGCAGATATAAACTGTGCAATAACCGTTGCAATACCTGCGCCTTTGGTACCCATATTGCCAAGGATAATAAAGCAAAAATCAAGAATTATATTGATAATACACGCGATAGTCAAAAAACACAGCGGTGTTTTTGAGTCGCCCAGAGCCCTTATCATATTAGATAAAAGGTTAAAAAGCATCGTTGCAAAAAGACCTGCAAATATCCATATAATATAGTTGTACGACATATCTATTATGTCGGCAGGAGTGTTCATAAGCTTTAAAATCGGCATCGCAAAAACACAGCAAAACGTGGTTAAAATCAGAGATATGGCAGTGCCCAGCACAATGCTGTTTGCGAACGCGCGTTTTACAGCGGCTTCGTCTTTTGCACCAAATTTTTGTGCGACCACCGCCGAAAAGCCGGTTGTAAGCGATTGAAGTATGCCGTGTGCAAAAAAAACCAGACTGCTTGTTGCGCCAACCGCCGCAAGTGCCCTTACGCCAAGAATTTGTCCTACGATTACGGTGTCTGCAATATTATAAAACAGCTGAAAGAGATTGCCAATAAGATACGGCACTGCAAAGCTGAGTATGAGCTTTGTAGGTGAGCCTTTCGAAAAATCGGTTGTCATAAATTCACCTCTCAAAAAAATATATCATTTTAAAATACTAAATTCAATACCTGAAATAAATTTTCTTGTAATACAAAACAAAATATAAAGTGCTTTTTTGTTTTGTCGTATATGTATTTTTATAGAACGCTTGAGTTAATTAGTTGTGTTCAATACACTTGATTAATCGACAAAAAAGTGTTATTATTGATTAAGCTGATTGTTTTCTTTTATAATTACAATAAGGGAGCGAGATTATGGCAATTTTGCGTTTTTTTGAAGGCATACGCAATCCATTTTTAGATGCATTTTTTTCAGTTGTAACTAAATTCGGTGAAGAAACTCTTTTTATTCTTTTAGGGCTATTGTTCTTCTGGTGTATTAATAAAAAACAAGGTTACTATATTTTGTTTATTGGCTTTTTGGGTACAGTTGTAAACCAGTTCTTAAAACTATGGTTTAGAATCCCGCGCCCTTGGGTTAAAGACGAAACTTTTACAATTGTCGAGTCGGCAAGAGCAGAGGCAACAGGTTATTCTTTTCCAAGCGGACACACGCAGATGGCAGTTGGCAATTTTGGTGCGGTGGCAAGGGTAAGGGGCGAAAAATGGCTTAGAATAATTTGTATTATTCTTTGCGTTTTAGTGCCGATTTCAAGAATGTATTTGGGTGTTCACACACCTGCTGACGTGCTTGTATCGTTTGTTATAGCCACTGTGTTGGTGCTTTTGCTTTATCCTGTTATAGGTTGGGCTATGAGTAAAAAACTTAATATGAGAGTTTTCTTAAGTGTTTTGACAGCCTTTATAGTTGGATATATTCTGTTTGTTGAACTTTATAATTTCCCCGCTGATATTGATGTTCACAATTTCGAAAGCGGTGTGCAAAACGGTTATAAAATGCTGGGTTGTATTTTGGCAATGTGGCTTTCATACGAGGTTGACGAGTCTTATACTCATTTTAGCACAAGCGGTTCATTTTTAGTGCAGGTCTTAAAATTGTGTTTGGGATTGTTACCGGTGCTTGCCATAAAAGCACTCTTAAAACAACCTCTTTACGACCTTTGCGGCGGAATGTTCTTTGCTGACGGAATCCGTTACTTCCTTGTTGCGGGTTTTGCAGGTACTGTTTGGCCTATGACGTTTAAATGGTTTGCAAAAATAGGCTCTAAAGTGTAGATTTGTCGGAGGAAAACAGTTGAAAACGTTAATTTGTTGTCTTAACTCAAAATATGTTCACGCATCATTGGCACCGTGGTGCTTATTGGCGGGAGTTAAGGAATTTGGTACGACTGTTGTTACGGCTGAGGTTTTTGAAAGCACCATTAATGCCGACGCATATGAAATTGCAGATAATATTATCGAAAAAGGACCCCAAACGGTGTCCTTTTCGTGTTATATCTGGAATATAACCAAAACTTTAAAGGTGTGCCGTCTTGTAAAACAGGCACTTGATTGCACCATTATTTTAGGAGGACCCGAAGTAGCATTCAGACCGAAAGACGTACTTCAAAATTATGAGTTTGTTGATTTTGTATTGTCGGGTGAGGGGGAAGAGAGTTTTCCTTTGTTGCTTGATACTTTGGCTCAAAACGGCGATTTATCAGGGGTGCCGGGGCTAAGTTTTTGGAATAACGGGGTTGTTATATCTAACCTTGAAAACCCAAGTGAGGGTACGCCTGTGTCTCCGTACACTGATGAATTCTTTGAATCGTTGAACGGCAGAATAAGTTATTTTGAAAGTAGCAGGGGATGTCCTTATCGGTGTGCTTTTTGTCTTTCGGGAAGATGCGGTAGTTTGCGCTTTTTTGATATAGATAGAGTGAAGACCGACCTTTTGAGGTTGGCAAATAGCGGTACCAAAACAGTAAAATTTGTCGACCGTACATTTAACGCTAATGCAAAAAGGGCCAATGAGATTTTGACCTTTATCAAGGACAATGTTGGAACAAAAATCCCTAAAGATGTTTGTTTTCACTTTGAAATAGCAGGCGACATTTTGAGCGAGAGCACAATGGACATATTGTCCTATATGCCTTGCGGTACAGTACAACTTGAAATCGGTATGCAGTCGTTTAACGAGCAAACACTTAAAGCAATTAACCGAAAAACCGATACTAAAAAACTTATATCCAATATTGAAAGATTGCTTAAAATGGGTAATATGCATATACATATCGACCTTATTGCAGGACTTACATATGAGGATTTTGAGAGTTTTAAGCAAAGTTTTAATATTGGGTACCGATTAAAAGCACATATGTTACAACTCGGTTTTCTGAAACTTTTGCACGGGGCTGATATGCGTGAACAAAGCGAAAAATATCCTTGCGAGTTTTCAAAAGCGCCGCCTTATGAAGTTGTTTCTACGCCTTGGCTGTCGGTTGACGAAATTAATATTATTAAAAGAGCAGAGGATGCAGTTGACCGACTTTACAACAGCGGACGATTCCTTAATACATTAAATTATCTTATTGACGAAAGTAAATTCGACCCGTTTGATGTATTTTGCAGTTTTGGTAATGCGGTAACCGGTGATAATTTAAGCCTTAAAACCTATTCGCAGGAACTCTATTTGCATTTTAAGGATAGTTGTGATGCAAACAGACTCCGAGATGAAATTGTTGAAGATTTGATAATCAGCGGTTGTCACACGCATATACCTGAGCAACTAAAGATGCACGACCCGTTTTATAAAACGGTAAAATCAAAGTATAAATCGGGCACAGACGAGATAGCATTGCTTTATTCTAAGCAAAAGGTACTGGTAGTAAACCGAAATAACACAAAAGACTTTCATGGAAGATTAAAGGGAGAGTATTTTGATTTTGAGTCGTTCGGTTGCTAAAAATGTTGACTTTACTTTTGTTTTTGAGTATAATCAAACAATGTTTAAGATAAAGAGGCGAAAAAAATGAAGAATGAAATAGCTGTACTTATAGCTGCAGGCTTGGGTTCGAGAATGGCACCGCTTACACAAAAAGTACCCAAACCGCTTGTTAAGGTGCACGGCAAGTCTATGGTAGAAACAATAATTGATGGCTTGCAAATGCGAGGGGTTGACCATATTTATGTTGTGGTTGGCTATCTCAAAGAGCAATTTCAGTTTTTGTGTCAAAAGCATAATAATATTACCCTTATAGAGAATGAGGAATATACATTTAAAAACAATATTTCGTCAATTCATGCTGCGGCAAAATATATGGGACAGTCTAATTGTTTCGTTTGCGAGGCAGACCTTTACGTATCCGACCCGTCTATTTTTAATACCGACCTTTCTAAAAGTTGCTATTTTGCAAAAATGGTAAAAGGTCACTCGGACGATTGGGTGGTCGATACCGATAATAACGGTAGGGCTGTAAGGATTGGAAAATACGGGGAAGATGCTTATAATATGGTAGGTGTTTCGTATTTGCTAAAAGACGATGCCAAGCATATTGCCGACTGTATTTTAGAAGCGTATAATCATGAAGGCCATGAGCAACTTTATTGGGATGAGATAGTTGACAGGGAACTGAAAAATATCGAATTATTCGTAAATCCTGTTAATGCAGACCAGATTGTTGAAATTGATTCGGTAGCAGAATTGGAAATAATAGACCCTGATTATTTAAAATATAACTAAAAAAAAGACCATGTGGCTTCGCCACATGGTCTTTTAATTTTATTAAAGGTTTTCTGCCTCAAACTTTTTAATGAACTCAACAAGTTTTTCAACGCCTTCGTAAGGCATAGCGTTGTAAATAGAAGCACGCATACCGCCTACTGAACGGTGACCTTTAAGGTTAGACATGCCGTTTGCGGTTGCTTCTTTAACGAATTTAGCGTTAATTTCGTCGTCTTCTGCACGGAAGGTAGCGTTCATCATAGAACGGCAGTTAGGCTGAACGGGGTTTTTGAAAAGTTTGCTGTTATCAAGGCAATCGTAAAGCATTTTTGCTTTCTTTTCATTGAGTTCTTTCATTGCGGTAAGACCGCCGATTTCCTTAATCCACTCGAGTACGAGTTTGCAAATGTAAATGGGCCAGCAGGGAGGAGTATTATACATAGACTCGTTTTCTGCCATAACCTTGTAACTTGCAACGGTAGGAACATATGCGGGAAGGTCGTCACGCATAAGGTCTTCACGAACGATTACGATGGTAAGACCTGCAGGAGCAACGTTCTTCTGAGCGCCTGCATAGATAAGACCGAATTTCGAAACGTCAACAGGCTCACTTAAAATGCAAGAACTCATATCTGCTACGAGGGGAACGTTACCGGTATCGGGAATGTAGTCCCACTTAGTACCGAAAATGGTATTGTTAAAGCAAATGTGAACGTAGTCAGCGTTAGGTGTGAGTTTAAGTTCTTCCTGACGGGGAATACGGGTAAAGTTTTCTTCCTTGGTAGTAGCAGCGAGATTGATTTTATCGCTGTATTTTTGTGCTTCCTTATAAGCCTTGCCCGAGAACTGACCGGTTACTATGTAATCGGCAACACCGGTTTTAAGAAGGTTCATAGGAACCGATGCAAACTGCATTGATGCGCCACCTTGCAAGAAAAGAACCTTATAATTATCAGGAATGTTCATAACTTCACGAAGAAGTGCTTCAGCTTCCTTGATAATAACATCATAAACCTTTGAACGATGGCTCATTTCCATAACGCTCATGCCTGAACCTTGATAGTTCATAAGCTCGTCTCTTGACTTTTCAAGAACGGCTACAGGGAGCATAGAAGGACCTGCAGAGAAGTTGTAAATACGATCGTACATTTAATCATTTCCTTTCAGAAAGTTATTGTTAAGCGAAGTTGTTAAAAAATTAACAATATTCTTGCTCTTTGACGAGGATTATTATACAACTTTGTGATAAAATTGTCAATACCTGTATTTAAAATAATATAAAAAACTCTTGGCTTTTATGCAAAACCAAGAGTTTATTTATTATTCTATAACCAAAATAACAGGAGCAAGTGTGTTTACAGGGGTGTTGACAGTGATATTACCGTTGGAGTTTGTAAAATCAACATTCTCAAAATTGCCGTTAGGTAAGAGCATTTTAATATTGTTGACTTTGCTCTCGACTTTGAGAGGAAGGTCATCTAACGGGTCAAGACCTATATTAAATACCGCAACAAACAACTTACCGTCGGGTAAATAACCTGCACGCATGTAAACCTCGGCATCGTCGGGGTAGTAAACGGGAAGATTTCCGGTTTCTTTTAAGAAGTTTACAAACTGTGCTTTTCTTGATTCGTTAAGGAACGAGAAAGCAGTAGTGTAGTTGAATTGAGTAAGGGGATTACCTGCAAATACAATCGAAGTTCCGCCCAATTCGTTTTTGTAAATTGTAGTACCGGGGAAGAGGTTTTCTTTTGTCTTGCCGTCGGGCACGTGGTAAATCATAGAGTCGGCCTTAACTTGGTCGTTGATAGGCACAAGTTCGCGCGATTCACATTGAGCCTTGGTTAAATGTTGATTTGCATATATAATTTCGCCACTCAAGTTTTTGCCGGTCCAAGTGTTGACCTTAACACCGGTCAAATAGTCAAATCCGCGGTCTTGCAATCTTTTGGCGCTAATACCGTCCATAACAACGGTGCCTTTAAACATTTCTTTGATTTCTTCATCGCTAAAATTAGCGTCGCAATCGGATTCAAGGAAAGTAGCACCTGAATTTTCGCTTGAGAAGAATAGCGGTACGCCAAACCTTTCAAGTACACAGTTTGCCCAACCAACATATATTGAATTTGTGTCAAAACGATAATCGCGTTCATGTGAAAGCGGAATACGGCAACCGATAGGCTTAATCGTAGGTGCAATTTCCATCAAAGTTCGATAGAAACCACTGTATTTACCCAAAACTTTGCGGTAAACTTCGCCTGATTTAGGCTCGTAATCAATCAAACGGGTAATCCAATGCTTAGCACCGGTGGCACCTTCTAAAATTGTGCCGACATAATGTGAATGTAAACTGTAAGCACCTGTACTGTAACGCAACTGCGGGCAAGTATCGGTCTCGGCAAGAACATGGTCGACCTTACCTTTGAGTCGAGCAATTTGTGTAGCGGCTCTTATCATGGGACGGGTAAAGTAACGGGCACCTGCAGGGGTATAGTTGCCGTTGTTAATTCTGACAGCAGATTCGTTGCCTTTGCCTGCCAAAATGTTGGCAATTTCGTCGGCAAACTCGGCATTGTTACCACAGCAACAGTAAACACCTTGAATGGTGGGGTCGACCGCATCAATGCCTTCACGCATAGCTTTTGCGGCACCAATGAGTGACTCGCCTTGAGTCTCAATAAAAATATCGGTTAACGGGTCGTTTTTAGGGTGGCTTAAAACATATTCTCTTAATTCGTCCATTGTAAAGTTTTTGCCCGATTTTTCGTTAAAAGCCTTTACGTGCAACGGACAGCAACAACCCTTTTGTGTGCGTGCCATAAGTCTAAAATCGTCATCAACCATAATTACCTTTGGTTGTGCTTTTGCAAGGGCTGACATAGCACCTTTAATATAATCTCTAAACCCTTCGTCATAAGGGCAACATACGTTGTCGGGAAGTCCGTTTGTAAGACCGATGTAATTCTGAAAACTAAAAGGATTGTCAAGTTTATAGCCGTGACCTATTGTTGCCTGCGCTAAAATACCGCAATCAATACCGTCTTTTGCCAAGCGGTCACGGAAAAGTTTATACTGTTCAGCCGCCATCTCGGCTTTGGGAATAGGCGGGTTGCCTTCTGGCACAAGTCTTATATAAAACAATGCAAGGTCGGCAATGCCGTCAATTGTTTGCCTTTTTATGTCTTCACAAACCTCTTCAACATGGTCGGTGAAGAGGGGCATAATTGAATAAGTGAACATAAAAACACGTCCTTAGAACTTTTTATTAAAATATAACATAACAGTAAAATTTTTTCAATATTAAAATACATATTTTGCTTAGTTGCTAAATTAAATTTTTGCTTGTAAAAGAGATCTGTTAGTGGTAGAATAAAAGGGAAGAATTTGTCGAAAGGTGGTGCGTTTTGTGAATAAATGTAATGTTACAGTCATAATACCGTCGCTTAATCCCGACCAAAAACTTGAGAGTACTGTTTTAGAACTTGAAAGAGTCGGTTTTGACGATATAGTCATCGTTGACGATGGAAGTGATAAGCAGTATTTAGGCAATTTTCCAGACCTTGCGTTACATAGTTCATGCACTATTATTCGCCACAGAAGAAATAAGGGCAAAGGTGCCGCGCTAAAAACAGCGTTTAAATATATTTTAAAATACCGTAACACAAGCGGTGTTGTTACGGTTGATGCTGACGGTCAGCATTTGGCTGATGACGTTTTGCGTTGTGCTCAAAAAATGGTCAGCAAAACTAAAGTTGTTTTAGGCTGCCGTGATTTTTCAAATAAAAATGTTCCTCCTAAAAGTCGGTTTGGCAACATGTTGACCAAGACGATAATGCGTTTGCTTTGCGGTGTCAGTTTGAGTGATACACAAACAGGCTTAAGAGCAATTCCTTATGAATATCTTTCAACTCTTTTAGAGGTTAAAGGTGACCGCTACGAGTATGAAACCAATATGCTCATAGAGTTTAAAAAGCAATCAATACCGTTTTGCGAAGTGCCTATAAATACGGTATATATTGACGAAAACAAAGGCACACATTTTAGACCGATTAGAGATTCTTTGCGGGTGTATAGGTTTATACTCTCGTTTGTATTCAGTTCACTCATAAGCACTATGGTTGAAATAGTGCTGTTTTATGTTTTGCTCAGATTTTTGTTTGACGGCGGTATTTTATTGTCGACTGTTTTAGCAAGGGTTTGTTCATCGGTTGTTAATTTTACGGTTAACCGAAATGCCGTTTTTAAAAGCAAGGCAAAGATGTCAGACACAATTGTAAGGTATATAGCCTTAGCAATACCGTTGGTGCTTTTATCGGGTAATGCTGTAAAATTAATTGCGTTTATTTTTAGTGTAGAAAGTGAACTTGCAATTACACTTATAAAGGCGTTTGTTGATGCTGTATTGTTTTTTGTAAGTTTTCGTATACAGCAAAACTGGGTATTTGCCGGCAAAAAGAAGCAGAAAAAGGAACCTCGTGAAAACAAACCCAAGTTAACCTTAGGCAAGATTTTTGCACGAGTGGGGATTTCGGTTTTATCGTTTGTTTTGGCCTTAGTAATTGCAGTTTTTTCACTTGTGGGCGTTATTGCTTATGGACCTAGTACTACAGTACGCGATATGCTTGTGCTTTCGGCAATGCAGGCGAGTGCTACAAAGTGGGTTCCCGGTTTGTTTTTAAGCGACGAAGAGGTAGAGGCTATTGTTAATTCAAGCCATGATGAAAGCGAACTTATAATATCTCCCGACGGTTTTACCGACATTGAAGGGGGAGATAATGCTGAGGTTGAGCAGTCGGTTGACGGTATGAAATATATTGCCCGCAATTATCCTAATTTTAAGGCTTATATTCTGCTTGTTGCCGACCCCAAGAGGGTATATGTGGGAGCCTCTTCGGATAATTATGCTTCGGCTACAGAAGGCAAAATACTTTTTGATATGGCCGAAAAGGAAGACTGTATCGCCATGATAAACGGCGGTGAATTTTCCGACCCCGGTGGTAACGGTAAAGGTGCCCAACCTGTTGGACTTACATATTCTAACGGTGAATGTGTTTGGAATGACGGCGCAAAACGAACCTTTATAGGCATTGATAAAAACGATAGGTTGGTAGTGCGCGAGGGGCTCACTAAAAGCGAGGCAGACGAGCTTAACATAAGGGACGGTGTATCGTTCCAACGTTCTAATACGCTTATTAAGTCCGACAGTAGCGGTGTGCATATTTATTATAAAGAAAATAACACCGGTGCTGCTCAACGTACTGCAATCGGGCAACGTGAGGACGGTACATTTATCCTTGTTGTTACCGACGGCAGAAGTGTTAACAGTATAGGCGCAACCTACAATGAAGTTATAGATATCCTGGTATCTTACGGTGCAGTTGTTGCGGGTATGCTCGACGGCGGCTCATCGGCTATGATGTATTATGAAGATTATTTTAATAAGTATGACGTTGATAAAGATACGCTTGATAAATACCAACTTCAAGGTATGACCAATAAATATAAGGCACTTGTTCCGCCCAGAAAAATCCCCACTTATTTTTGTGTTAAAAGGTGACCGCCATGAAAAGAAAAATGTCTTTGTTTACAAAGGTTTATATTTCTGTAGTTGCGTGTTTTATGGTGCTTCTTGTGGCGGTGTCGGGATTTCTTTGGTCGGTGCTGTCGGCATATGAAAATACAAGACCGAAGCACACCGCCCAAGAGGTTTTTGAAGAGTATTTTTTATCTAAAGATACCGATGCGCTTTTAAGCATCGGCACTATGGGAAATAATTTTGAATCACAACAAATAAAAGAGCAGGTTTTAAGAGAGCAACTTAATAATAAACAACTGCAATATTTCTCGGTTTCTAAAGACGAAACAAGCCAAAAATATGCTGTAACAGCTGACGGTGTAAGAGTGGCTTATTTTACTTTAAGTAAAAAGGAACATAAGAATTTGTTTGGTTTTTACGGCTTTTCGCTTGAATTTATAGAACTGTTTGCCCCAAACAATATAAACAAAAAAATATTGGTGCCCGAGGGTTATGTTTTGACCATTAACTCGATGGCGGTGGACGAACAATACATAACCAATAAAAAAATTGCCCACCATACAAATGAATATTTGCCAAGCGGTGAGGAAGGCTTGTATTTGAATGAGTATACCGTGTCAGGCTTTTGTAACGAACCTGATATTAAGGTTACAACACCCGATGGAAATGCAGTTGAACTTACCGAAAACCGTGAAACAAAGGTTTTAAGCGCACAAGTTTTGAATGATGAGCAGTTGCAAAACAAGTTTTCGCAGTATGCAATTAAAGTCGCGACTATTTATACTGAGGTTATGAGTAAAGATGCCGAAAAAGGCGAATTATATCAGTATGTTGATAAAAGTTCGGCTTTTTATAAAAAACTCAGAACGGTTGACACCTGGTTCTGGCCACATGACGGATACAAAATAAGAAACACCCAAGCGTCGCAGTTCATTTGCCATTCAGAAGACGTATTTTCTTGCCGTGTGACGTTGGTTCAAGAACTTTACACAAAGAAGAATACCGAAATAATAAATGTTGACCTTGTACTTTGTTTTCGAAATGTAAACGGAAAGAACTTGCTTTATAACGCAGTAACAAACGGGTGAATCTATGAACGAATTTGAACTAAAAATTCTTGATTTTATTCAGGATAATATAAAGTGCGGTTTTCTCGATTTTTTAATGCCTGTCGTCACCCTTTTGGGTGAACACGGAATTTTTTGGATAGTTACAGCGGCAGTTTTGCTGATATTCAAAAAAACGCGTAAAGTAGGTGCCATGATGGGTGTTGCCTTGCTGTTAGGTTTTATTGTAGGTAATCTTACGCTTAAGCCTTTAATAGCAAGGGTCAGACCATACGACATGCCGGGAGTGGAAGTACAACTGCTTGTAGAAAGATTAAGCGATAAATCATTCCCTTCGGGGCACACGCTTGCTTGCTTTGAAGCGGCTACGGTGATTTTTATTGCCAATAAAAAATGGGGAATTTTAGCGTTGGTTTCTGCTTTTCTTGTGGCATTTTCACGCCTTTATTTATATGTTCATTATCCGACCGATGTGCTTTGCGGTGCGGTTCTCGGCATATTGTTCGCAACTTTGGCAAGCATTATAGTAAAACGTGTAATTTCTTCATATTATTCTAAAAGAAACCGCTTGACGAAGGAGTAATGTAAATGGAAAAAGTTTTGCTTATCGTTAATCCCGTTGCAGGCAAGATGAAGGCTAAAACGACCTTGCTTGATGTTGTAACCGCTTTGCAAAAAAGCGGTGAATCGGTAACGGTTTTTATAACACAAAGTCGTGGTGACGCCGTAAAAGAAGCAGCATTAGCCGAAAAAAATGGCTTCAAAAAGGTTGTTTGCTTTGGCGGTGATGGTACTTTAAACGAGACCATAAACGGACTTATGCAGTCGCAAAGTAAACTGCCGCTCGGCTATATTCCTGCAGGAAGTACTAATGATTTTGCCACGAGTATGAAGTTGCCGTCGGTACCTAAAAAAAGTGCAGAACTTATTGCAAACGGCACAGTAAAGCCTATTGATATAGGTATTTTTGACGAGCAACGCTACTTTACATATGTAGCGGCGTTTGGCGTTTTTACCGCTGCTTCATATAGTGTTACGCAGGACATGAAAAACATTTTTGGCCATTTGGCATATATTCTCGGTGGCGTTAAAGAAATCGGAAATATTAAAAGTCATCATGTAAAAATCACTATGGGCGATAAGGTGATAGAAGACGACTATATGTTTGGTGCGGTTGCAAATTCAACATCGGTTGCGGGAATAGTGAAACTTGATGAGAGTCTTGTTGATATGAGTGACGGCCAGTTTGAAGTGGGACTTATTAAAAAACCGAAAACAATAGCCGAATTAAACAGAATAATTACAGCACTTACAACCTCAAAGTTTGAAAATGGGGGCATTGAGTTCTATAAGGCGTCTGAAGTGACGGTCGAATCGCAAGGTAAACTTGACTGGACTTTAGATGGCGAGCATGGTGAGAGCGTAGACAAGGTTATTATTAAAAATTTACATAAGGCTGTGAACTTTATAAAATAAGTCAGTTTTATGTGGAGGAACAGTTGTGAAAAAAAGCGTAAAAACAGCTTTGATTTTAGGCGGGGTAACCATTCTTGCGGCGGGTGTTTCAACCTATGTTGCAAGTAAGATTTTAGTGTCGGTTGCTACAAAGAGGCAAATTGTCAACTTCCCCAATAAAATGCAGGATAGGTTAACCGGAGGGCTTATTAGCGACCCTAATGCCCAAAAAGTGCTAAACGCAAGCAAAAATGCCGACCTGCTCCCTACAACGAAGGTTGACATTGAAGGTTTTGACGGTACACCGCTTACCGGTCGCATATATCACGCCGAAAATACAAAAAGAATTATTGTTGCCATGCACGGATGGCGTTCGAGTTGGCAGATAGATTATGGACTTACTTCTAATTTTTATCACACTAACGATTGTACCGTAATTTATCCTGACCAAAGAGGTCAGAATGGTAGCGGTGGTGACCGTATCGGTTTTGGTGTTTTAGAAAGGCACGATTGTCTTGCTTGGATTAATTTTGCCGTCGAGCAGTTTGGTGAGCAAATACCGATTTATCTGTGCGGTGTTTCCATGGGCGCTACAACCGTTCTTATGACTTCGGGTTTTACTTTGCCTGAAAACGTGAGAGGTATTATAGCCGATTGCGGGTTTACGTCTCCTCATGATATTTGGGAACACGTGCTTGATAAGAATTTGCATATAAATTCTAAAATAACCTATCCAATAGCCAATGCCATATGTAAACGCGAGGCTAAATTTGACGGGGAAGAGTATTCCACCATTGAGGCGTTGGCGAATAACGACCGGCCGGTACTTTTCATTCACGGCTCGGCTGACGGATTTGTACCGCCTGAGATGACCTTTCGCAATTATATGGCATGTAAAGCACCAAAGGAATTGCTTATTGTTCCTGAGGCGGGTCACGGCATGAGTTATGTGACCGAACCTGAAACTTATGAAAAAACGGTAATTAAGTTCTTTAAAAAGTGTGAAACCGAAGGATTTGATTAAAAATCTATATTTGTTAAAGCAAAAAAGTTCCCGTCTAATATGACGGGAACTTTTTAGTTATATCCGTATGTTTTTACTTGCTTAAAAAGTTTGGTAATTTCGGATTTTAAGCAGGCATTTTGAGGATTAGAGAGAGTAGGGTCGCTGTTATAAAGTTGCTTTGCGGCAAGACCTGCAGCACGAAACAGTTCCATATCCTCTGATAAATCGGCAATTTTGAGCTCAGGAAGCCCATGTTGACGTTTTCCAATAAAATCTCCAGGACCTCTTACTTTTAAATCTTCGTCGGCAATTTTAAAACCGTCAGTGGTGCTACACATAAATTTTAATCGTTTGCCTGTTTCACCGCCTGTGTACGATGAAAGAAAAATGCAGGTTGACTGATGTTTGCCTCGCCCGATTCGTCCTCTTAATTGGTGTAATTGCGAAAGACCGAAACGCTCAGCGTTTTCTATAAGCATAATGACGGCATTGGGCACATCAACGCCAACCTCCACGACAGTGGTTGCAATAAGCAGTTGAATTTCGCCTAAGGCAAAGGCGGTCATAACGGCTGTTTTTTCTTTGGGCTTCATTTTTCCGTGTAAAAGACCAACTTTGTATGAAGCAAAATCACCCGTTTTTAATTTTTCGTAGTACTCAATTGCTGAGGCAAGGTCAATATTTTCGTTTTCTTCGACCATTGGGCAGATAATATATCCTTGGCGACCACGGTTTAAATGTTCCTTAATGTAGTTATATGCTCGGTTGCGTTTGCCGGGGTCTACTAAAAATGTTTCAATCGGTTTTCTGCCTGAGGGAAGGGTGTCAATAATGCTGATGTCAAGGTCACCGTAGAAAATGAGTGACATGGTGCGGGGAATAGGTGTCGCTGACATAACAAGCATATGAGGGTGGTTGCCTTTAGAGGAAAGAGTTGTTCGTTGTTCAACTCCAAATCGGTGTTGTTCGTCGGTCACCACAAGACCTAAATTAAAAAATTCAACATCATCTTCCAAAACTGCATGAGTACCAATCAGTACGTCAATTTCACCGTTTTTCAGAGCCTCTTTAATTTTAAGTTTTTTGGATTTGTTAATAGAACCGGTAAGAACGGCTATATTAATGCCTTGAGGCTCAAAAACTCGGCTTAAATTATTAAAATGTTGGTTTGCCAAAACCTCAGTCGGTGCCATAATAACCGATTGGTAGCCTTCCTTTGCGGCAGTAAAACTCAAAGCCGCAGCCACCATGGTTTTGCCCGAACCAACGTCGCCTTGAATAAGTCGGCTCATGGGACGTCCTGAACGCATGTCCTTAACGCAGTCATTAATGGCATTTTTTTGTGCATCGGTTAGCGAAAAGGGAAGTAAATCTGCAAACTCTCGGCAGGCAGTGCCGTTTATAATAACATCGGTATGTTTTTTACGTCCTTGTTTTTGATATAGTATACCTATTTGAAGGAAAAACAGTTCTTCAAAAACCAACCGCTTGCGAGCAACCTCAATATCACGCATATTTTTTGGAAAATGTATGTTTTTTAATGCGGTTTCAAGGTCACACAAGTCAAATTGTTGCCTTATCTCGCTCGGCAAAGGGTCATTGGGCGTAAACTGCTCTAATGCATTGCCAACTGCTTTTAAAATGACCGATGAAGTAAGACCGGCTGTGGCAGGGTAGATAGGCATTATGTTATTTTCGGTTTCAGCGTAAATATCTGGTGCTGACATTTCACATTTGTAAAAGTTGCGCTCTAATTTGCCGTAAAAAAGATATGTTTCGCCTATTTTAATTTTTGATGCCAAGTATTTTTGGTTAAAAAGTGTTACCGTGCAGGTCTCTACTTTGTCAGAGATTACAAAACGGTAAAGCATCATGCCTTTGCGTATGTAAACCTCTTCAACCTCACTTTGCACGGTTGCTTTTATGCAACACGGTCGGTCAAAATAGGCCTCGTGCAACATCAAAGGCTTCGAACGGTCACGGTAATCTCTTGGGTATAAACGTAAAAGAGTGCCGACGTCAGTAACGCCGAGTTGCTTAAACAACTCGGCGCGCTTTTCGCCGACACCTTTTAAAAATCTAATGTTATCTTCCGATTTCATATCACTCAACCGAAATAATAAAGTAGTATACGGGCTGACCGCCGTTAATTAAAGTAACTTCAACATCTGAGCCTAATTTTGCAGATACTGCAGAAGAAATCTTTTGTGCTTCGTTTTCGGTGACATCCTCGCCGAACATAAGGGTTACAAACGAGGTGTCGCGGTTGCTCAAGTTTTTAATAAGTTTCATAACGCACTTTTCAAGGTCGGTTTCGGTAAACGCAACCTTGCCGTTAGCAAGTGCTAAAAGGTCGCCTTTGTTAATCTTTTTGCCGTCGTAATCCGAATCGCGTGCGGCAAAGGTAACCTGACCGGTCTGTACGTTTTCATAACCTTTTTGCATAGCAATTGTATTGGTATCATCGTCAGAATCAGGGTCGAAATTAAGCATTGCAGAAACGCCCTGAGGAATAGTACGTGTAGGCAAAACTATTACTTTGCGGGTGCTTAACGGAATTGCCTGTTCGGCGGCCATGATAATGTTTTTGTTATTGGGAAGAACAAAAACGGTTGATGCGGGGGTCTGCTCAATAGCGTTAAGAATATCGTCAGTACTGGGGTTCATTGTCTGACCGCCACTAACAATTTTGTCAACACCTAAATCGTTAAAAAGTTCGTGGATACCGTCACCTGCGGCAACCGCAACAAAACCGACTTCTTTTTCAATTTCTACAGGTTCAGCACTTGTCTTTTCGCTTGCGGGAGCAGCACTTTTAGGAGCGTCACCCTTTGAGTCGTGTTTGGCTCTTTCGTGTTGGTCACGCATATTTTCAACCTTCATATTGACAAGTTGACCAAATGTAAGACCTTTTTCAAAAGCGTTACCGGGATGGTCGGTATGAACGTGAACCTTTATAATTTCTTCATCGTCTACTACAACAACACAGTCGCCAATGGTTTCAAGATAGGCACGAAGTGTTTTAGGGTCTTTATTTAAATCGTCACGTTTAACGATGAATTCGGTACAGTAGGTGAAAGTAATATCAGCCTCTGATTCAGCAGCGGCATTGCGCTGAGTGGCGGCAGGAGAACTTGTGGCAGAAGTATCGTTTGCCTCAATAATCACACCGTCTTTAAATACCGAAAGCATACCTTCCAATATAACAACGAAGCCTTTACCGCCTGCGTCAACAACACCGGCTTTTTTTAGAACAGGTAATATTTCGGGGGTTTCGGCAAGTGCCTTATTTGCACCTTCGAGCAAAGCCTCAAATACTTCAAGAACGTCTTTACCGGCTTTGGTTGCTTTTTCGGCATATTCACTGGCTACTCTTGCAACGGTAAGAATGGTACCTTCCGTGGGTTTCATAACGGCATTGTATGCTGCTTCGACACCAAGTTTCATAGCGTCGCGAAGGGCCACCGAATCCATAACCTCTTTGCCTTTAAGACCTTTTGAAAATCCTCTGAAAAGCAGGGAAAGGATAACACCCGAGTTACCTCTTGCACCTCTTAAAAGTGCAGAAGCATTAACATCGGCAACCTTGCTTGCTGTTTCGTCCTTGAGCAGAGCAAGTTCGCGTGCAGCGTTGCTGATGGTCATCGACATATTGGTGCCGGTATCACCATCGGGTACCGGGAAAACATTAAGTTCGTCTACTGCTTGTTTGCAGTTAATAATGTTGTTTGCGCCCGAAATCAATGCGTCGCGCAAAATATTTCCGTTAATCAAAACTAACACTCCTAACTGCAACGGCCAAAACCGTTGCTGACAAAAAGCTTATTTCTTGTTATTCTTTAATTCCGTCAACACGAACGGTAACGTTGTTAACGGTAATACCCGTTGCTTCTTTAACAACGTATTTTACTTTGTGGGTAATGCTTTTAGCAATAGCGTTTATGTTCATACCGTAAGCAACAATAATATGAAGGTCAACATTAATCATATCAAAATCGCCCGAAATACGAATACCTTTATCGGTATAATCTTTTTTAGAAAACAAATTTTTAAACTTCTGTTTTCCGTGAGGAGCCATACCGGCAACTCCGAAACAGGATGAAGCGGCATTACCGATAAGTTTTGCAAAATATTCGTTTGATACGGTAACTGTTCCTATTTTTGTTTCGTAAGCTATCATTTATTGTACCTCCGTTTTTAGTATAGTCAAAACTACTTTGTGTTTGATATTCCGAAGTATGCGTCGGATGCCGACGATACATTTTCGATTGTAAGTGAAGTATCGCAAACCGTAACACCTAATGTGTAGCAAATAGGAATAAGCGGCATCTCGGCGTTAAAAGCGTTGATAATATCGGTCAGCGAATATTCGCCATTATAAAAGCCTTTAACCGCTTTAGCGGTATTTAAGTGGTTTAGTGTTTCTTGGTTTGTTTCGTCTTGCTGGGTTTCGTCTTGCTGGGTTTCGTCTTCCGTTGTATTAGACTCCGGTTCTAATAACCCGTAAGCCAAACTGCCACCTGGGGTTACGAGTTCGGTTATGTCCATATTAGCGGGAACTCTTGCCTCAGCAATATAAAGGTCAAACCAACCGTTTCTAAGTGAAGAGGTATATTCCTTCCATTCCATAGGTTTTTCTACAATTGAAATTCCAATAGTTTTAAACTGGTTTGCCAACTGCTTTGCTAATTCAGCACGGCGCGAATTACCGTTATAGTAGACTAAACCAAATTCCAACCTTTTTCCTTTAGAATTGACAAAGTATCCCTCTTCATCTTTATTATTATAACCGATACTCTTTAAATAAGCAACCATTATTTCTGTGTCGCTCGATGAAGATATATTTTGAACACCCTTTGCGTCCTCAAAAACGGGGTTAAAAATACCGGTGGCAGGTGTAGCATAGGTGAAGTATGAGTTTTGGCAAAGGTTTGCACGGTCAACACAGGCAGAAAGAGCATACCTGAACTGTTCATTTTTAAAGAGAGCTTTGTTGTGGTTGAGTCCCAAAAAAATTAATCTGTTTAAAGAAATTGTACTTAAGTTGCCCGACATAGGAGGAATAACTCCGTCAGAGAGGTCGGTGCTGTATATGCTTACATTGCCCGACTCAAGGTTGTATTTTGCAACATCGTTATCGGGAGCGTTTACAAGGTTAATTTCAGCAATGTTAGGTGTTCCCAAAATGTGCGACTGATTGCGGTAAAGTTTTAAATTTGCAAAATCGGGCACATATCGTCCCGAACCGATAGGCGGCAGAGCAATTTTGTTTTCGTCGGTCAGTTTGTCAGAACCTTTTTTTATAATTGGAAAATCAAGTAGGTTTTCAAAATAAGGGTCCGCCTTTTTCAAGGTGATGCTAATTGTATCCGAAGACTCTACCGTAATCAACGCGATACTGTTTAGTGCAGATGCATAATAAGTGTCTGATTCTTTAGCAAGTAAATATGAGTATTCCACATCGTCAGCGGTAACGCGGGAGCCGTCTGAAAACAGAGCATTTTTAAGCGTTACGGTGCACACCTTTTCGTTTCGTTCAATGCTTTTCGCCAAAACATATTCAGGTTTATATTGGTTGTTAATTCTTACCAGAGGGTCAAAAATAAGTGACGACAACTGACGGTTGACCATGGTTTTGGCAAGGTAAGGATTTATGGAATCTCCGTTGCAGTAAAGCAGTCCAAACTGTTTTTGAGTGCGGTTATCAGAGGTTGACGGCTGAGGCTCTTCATTTTGCGAGGGGTTGTTTTTAGCCGAGCATGAGCAGAGTAAAACAAGACACATAATAAGAAATAAACTGATTACTTTTTTCATGTTTTCTGCTCCTTTTCTTTATATTTTTATTCTTTTGATATCGGTTGTTTTGCCGGTTTTACGGTCTATTTCAAAAATGCAACCATTAAGCTGGCATTCTCCGTCGGCAAGCAGGAATTTTACAGGGGTACCGTCTTTAATTCGGGCGAGTGACAATTCATTTTTTACACCCAAAACCGAGTCGGTAGGGCCGGTCATACCAATATCTGTAATAAAACCGCAACCGTTTTTTAAAATCTGTTCGTCGGCGGTCAGTACGTGGGTGTGTGTTCCAAAAACGGCTGATACTCGGCCGTCGAGATAATAGGCAAGTGCCCTTTTTTCCGAGGTTGCTTCGGCATGAAAATCGACTAAAATTATATTTGTTCCGTCTATTTTTGCCGTTTCTATAAGTTGGTCTGCCGTTAAAAACGGGTCGTTAGCCTCAGGCAGATAAACCCTGCCTATAAGGTTTATTACAGCAACACGTGTATGGCCTAAATCAAGAACAGTATAACCTTTGCCGGGACCTGTAGTAATCATGTTGTGAGGTCTTAATAAATAAGGGTCACTGTCAAGACTTTCGAAAATCTCGCGTCTTGTTAAAGAGTGGTTACCGCCGGTTATAATGTCAGCACCCGCAATATATAAAGATTCGGCAGAAACAGGGGTAATTCCGTTGCCGTCGGCGGAATTTTCGCCGTTTACAATGCAACAGTCAATTTTTTCGTCAACTTTAATTTTTGGCAGTACGCGTTTTAAATAATCGCAACCTATACTGCCGCAAACATCACCAACGCAAAGTATACGCATTTTCGGCCTCCTCTTTTTTAGTATATATTTTTAATATTATATCATAATGCCTATCTTTTTTCAATCGTTTTTGCTCTTTGCAGAGCAATCAATCCGGCAATAACAAGCATAATGCCCGCAAACCCGCTGATACCTGGCATTTCGGAAAACGCAATCATTCCGACAACTGTGGTCATACAAGGCTCGATTATCGACAAAACCGATGCTTTTCCCGCCTCGGTTTTTGAAAGACCGTATGTATAAAGAATATAAGGTAATATTGTGCACAAAATTGAAACGGCAACGCAGTTGATACTGCCTCTTACTGTAGTTATAAGTGGGATTAATGTTTCAAGGTGACAAATAGGCAGAGAACCGATTAATGCAAATAAAAACGTGTAAAAAGTAATGGTCAAAGCATTGTATTTTTTAGCGGCATATTTGCCGAAAATACTGTAGAGTGCATATCCGAATCCTGACAGCAGGCCGTAAATAAAACCCAGTTTAGTGCATCGCAAAGAGCCTGATAAACACATAAAAATACAACCGATAAAACATATTAAAAGGCAAATGCATTTAAGAGAGGTAATTTTTTCTTTAAAGAGGGGAGCGGACAGCATGGTTACCCAAAAAGGTGAGGTATACATTAAAATGCAGGCAACCGATAAAGAGTTTTCAATGGTCGAGGATATGTAGCAGATGTTAAAAAATAAAAAACTGCATATACCTGTGCCGAAGAACATCCACAAGTCACGCAAATGTATTTTAAAAAGAGAACGGTCTTTTAAAAGTATAATAATCCCCAACACAACAACAGTGATAAAGGCACGAACAGCCACGATTTGAACTGATTTAAACCCTAAATCGCTTAAATTTCTTGTAAATATACCAATGGTACCCCAAAGTAAAGCCGAAATAATAATTGATATTTCACCAAGACGCAATTTTGCTTTCATTAATCCGCCACCTCCAAAAACAATACGAGCATTATACAATATCGAAACGCAGTTTTCAACAAATAATGATTACTTGTTGAAAAATTTGTCAGTAATTTCAAAGTTCAAATGCAAAATACAAAGACCTTTGTAAAACAAAAACCCCGTTCCAAGAACGGGGTTTTTGTTGAATTAGATTTTGTTATACAGTTCATTTATTTCTCGATTTCGTCTTTTTTGTCCAAAGTATTGTGACAAGCAACTTATTGGCAAATATAAGATAAATTGTATTGCTACAAGGCACAGATGTATTTTGCCTTGAGGTATTTTTGGAGATGGTATATGCGGTGCAAAAATTGCTTGTGCAATATCTTGTGCTGAAGAAGCAAAGTGTGGACCATAAAAATTGATGCTATAGCAAATGATGTGTTGTAATAAAAAAAGAATAATTAGAGTGAAGAAAGATAGAACGATATTATGCTTTTTTTCCTTATAGCCTGTTTTGAAAAACAAAATAGCTAAACCAACCGACATTCCAATAGTTTCAAGACCAGACCTAACTATTTTTTCTGAAAAAACTGATAATTCAAAAATAATTTCGATTGGATATAACAAAAGGATTTCAACCAACAAACCTATCCAAAGCGAACAAAAATAGTTAACGAAAACAGAAAACGCATTGTTGAGAAAAAGTTTTTTACTTGTGTCCAATATTTTCGCCCCGCATTTTAATTTAATTCAATTTTCAATACTTTACCAATATCGTTTGAAGATATTCCATCTCCACCAAGACCAACATAAAAATCGTTGCCATTTTTTTCAAAACTTAAAGCACTGCAACTATGATTGAACGAATAAACTTCCGTTAAATTTTCTCCGTTTAAGGCATAGATTGTGTTATTAAAATCGTTGTTATTTTTAATAACTGCCAAAACGTAGAGGGTTTCACCGTTGCCTTTATCAACCATTAAATCAGTGACGCAAGCATTGTTAGGTATATTGATTTTTTTGAAATTTATAAAATCATCGGTTTTGTAAAGATTGCCCATTGATAAATAACAACTATTATTAATAACAGCATCAGCATTAAATAATAATTGGTTTTTAATCGGTTTATTCATTTTCATTCCGCTGGCCTTAAAAGCTTGGCAGAATTCAAACACGTTGTTTTTTAATTGGAAAAACTCAAGAGTGGTTTTACCATCGTAATAAGTAATTGTTAAAGCACAGTATAATTTATCGTTTATGTTAAATAAATCAGTAACTCTTTTATATTTAACGTTTGGTGTGTTTTTTAGAGCGTCAATAACATTTGTGCCTTTTTTATATAGAGGAATATTGGTGTATTCATTAGTTTCAGGAACAAATTTTACAACAGGGTAATCATTAGTTTCATATCCAACACCAAAGTAAAAGGCGTTTTTGTAATATGCTGCGTCAAAGGTATGTAAAGCATCCTTTATTTTTGAAAATGTTTGCCATTTACCTTCTTTTAAAACATAATTTTCTGCATATTCAGGACGTCCTATCGGGTCGGCACCAATCGCAATATTTTCGCCGTTTAAATTTAAAAAACGAATAATAGCCTCTTGTGCAAATGTTCCGGAATTTATCCATTGTAATGTTTTGTTAGAATACTTAAAAATGGATGTTTCGCCCGAGTTGTAATCAAAGTCGCCATTAGCAACATAAAGTTCATCATTAATTATTGAGATATCCCAAGGATTTCTTGCATTGGCAGTTATATTTGTGATTTCGTGAGAACATATTCCCAAATCAATTATAGATGTTTCTGGGCTTGAGTTGTCGTTGGGTGTAGGATTGCTACTTGTTCCTGTTGTCTCACACGCCGACAAACAGAAAAGCATACAAACAGCAAGCAATAGTGAAATTAATTTCTTTGACATTTTTCTTTCCTCCAAAATAAAAAAAGTGCGACAAACGAAGTTATCGCACTGAAAAATGCAAACCCCGATTGTCGCCAAACAAATCAAAATCAGAATGGAAGTAGTTTCGTCATCCTAATTTGTGGAATTTGCATTTTTACCAAATTCAAAAATTAGGATGCAGAAAAACGGGTATAATATACCCCATAAAAAAGGACTACACCATTTTTTGATTATTTGATTTGTTTGGCTTAATTAGTATATCACACATTTGGAGTTTTTACAACTATTTATAATAAAAAATAATCCTATTGTAGCGCAAGCATATTATAAAAGCGGTAGAAAATCAATGCGGAGCATTGTATATCATAAAGCCGACAGTTATATACACTTCGTGTGATGATATACCAAGCCTGTCGGCTTGAATAAAAAAATCCTCGTTCCGAAGAACGAGGATTTTTTGGAGCTGTTAGGCAGACTCGAACTGCCGACCTCATCCTTACCAAGGATGTGCTCTACCACCTGAGCCATAACAGCATATTGACAACGGTATGTATTTTACATCATCTTAATACCGTTGTCAAGACTAATTTTTAAAAATTAAAACATTTTATTATTTTTTGTCGACAAGTAATTTGTTAAGCTCGTCCATAAAGGTGCTAATATCTTTAAACTGACGGTAAACACTGGCAAATCTTACGTATGCGACTTCGTCTAATGTCTTAAGTTTTTCCATTACAAGTTCACCGATTCGTTCGCTTGTAACCTCGCGGTCGAGTGAGTTTTGAAGTACTGCTTCAATATCGTCAACTGCGTGTTCAATATTGTTAATAGAAACGGGACGCTTTTCACATGCTTTGAGCATACCGTTAATAAGTTTGTCTCGGTTAAATACTTCGCGTGATTTATCCTTCTTAATAACAATAACGGGCAAACTCTCAATTATTTCATAAGTAGTAAAACGCTTCTGGCATTTAAGACACTCTCTGCGACGGCGGATGCGTTCGCCTTCGTCGGTAGGTCTCGAATCGATTACCTTGCTTTCTTCATAAGAACAGAACGGACACTTCATATTAAGACGCTCCTAACAATATTGTTTGATTCATTGTAACACATAATCCACAATATAACAAGAAAAATTTTGAAATTAATGCAATATATTGAAATTTTTTGAGGTTTATGGTAAAATACCGCCGTATTATTATAGAAACAAGGCGATGTATGTGCAAACTTTCAACAACAGTTTTAAAAAAGGTCTTAGCGACGGTATACCCATAGCACTTGGTTACATAGCTGTTTCATTCGCCTTTGGCGTAATGGCGGTAAAGGGTAATATACCTGTTTTATTGGCTGTGCTTATTTCAATGACCAACCTTACTTCGGCGGGTCAGTTGGCAGGGTTATCATTAATTATCAGTCAGGCGTCGTTGGTTGAGGCAGCGTTGACTCAGTTTATCATAAATTTACGTTATTCGCTCATGTCGGTTTCGGTTTCGCAAAAACTGCATAAGTCTGTGACTTTACCTGAGCGTTTTGCCGTTTCGTTTGGTGTTACCGATGAGATTTTTGCGGTTGTATCGGGCGGTAGGCAAGAGGTAGGCACCAAATATATGTACGGACTTATAACTTTACCGTATTTTGGCTGGGCGTCGGGTACTTTGCTCGGTGCTCTGGCAGGTTCAATTCTTCCTGCGTTTGTGTTAAGTGCTTTGGGAATTGCCATTTACGGTATGTTTATTGCAATTTTTATTCCTCCGTTAAAAAAATGTTCAACCGTTGCGGTGGTTGTTGCTCTGGCTTCATTACTCAGTTGTTGCTTTGAGTATTTGCCGGTTTTAAATTCGGTATCGTCGGGTTTTGTTATAATAATATGTGCCTGCGTTGCGGCGTTTGTTGGTGCTGTTTTAAAACCCGTTGACGACCAATCGGAGGTGGCGTAATGCTTGAAATAATAAGTCATATTGCGGTTATGGCGGTTGTTACGTATTTGGTAAGAATGTTGCCGATGGTAATATTCAGAAACAAAATAAAAAACCGCTTTATAAAATCGTTTCTTTATTATATGCCGTATGCAGTACTTGCCGCCATGACATTTCCTGCTGTGTTTTTCTCAACGGGAAACGTTGTTTCGGCGACGGTTGGAGTAGCGGTCGCTTTACTGCTGGCGTTGTTTGAAAAGGGACTTGTTACGGTTGCTGTATCTTCCTGTGTTGCCGTGTTAGTAACCGATATTTTAATGAAATACTTATAAAAAAACGAGGTAAAAACCTCGTTTTTTATTTGGGCTGTTCTTTACTGCCTAACGGAATAATTTTTTCAAAAAGACAGGTGTAGTCGGCAGTTACAAGTCGGTCTTCGTGCAGACTGCCGAAGTACCAGTGCTTAAATTTTACCGACCTTGCAAGTTCTTCAAAATATCCGTTGAGTTTGTTAACTTGTTCAGGTTGTCCTTTGCGTAATAACATGGCGCTTTTAACCCTCAAAGGTGGTTCGTGGGTGATGATGTAATCAACCTTTAATCCTGCTTCGTCAAGGTTGTGCGCTCCGACTGCAAGTTGTTCGGGTGAGGGAAGTTCCTCTCTAAACCAGATACCGTGTTCTTCGGTGTTTCGCACTTCGCGGTCGTCACTCTCGCCGCCACCGAAGGTGAATATTTTAGTGCCGTCGATATTAAAAATCTGACCTCGCATAAGGTGGAACAGATTTCCGCTTATGCGGTGTACGTGACCGCCTTTCCAAATAGTTTCATGGCATTTGTTGATTTTACTGAAATTTTCGTGTGTGCCGTCGACAAAACAGACCGTAAACTTTCGGCTGCCTAAATAGTCAAGCACGCTTTTTTCGGTTTTTCCACCGTTCCAAAGGTAGCCGAAATCACCGCATATAATAAGGATATCTCCTTTTTTTAACTTTCGCCACTGTGCGTCATAAAGTCGCGATTCGTCTCCATGCATATCACCTGTAACATATATCATATCGGCACCACCTTTTTCGAAAAAAATTCAAAATGCTCTTTTCTTTTTTATAAATGTTTGCTATACTTAATTATAATACTATTTTTCTTTTGATATTGCAAGGAGAAACAATGAAAACCAAGATTTTTTGTGTACTTTTTTGTGTTGTAATTTTGCTGTCGTGTGTTGCTTTGCCTGCCGTTGCATACACACCGACTAATTTTGACGTTGATGCCGAGGGTGCATTGCTTGTTAATCCCGACACTGACGATGTTATATATTCAAAAAATGCCGATAAAAAACTTTATCCCGCATCGCTCACAAAGTTGATGACGGCTTTGTTGCTTTATGAGAACACAAGCGACCTTGATGATGAAATTTTGACCGTTTCTGAAAAAGCATTGAAACTCTTGCAGGGCACAGATTCTTCAATAGGCGGACTTAAAGTCGGCGAGCAGGTTACAGCCCGACAGATGCTTTATATATTGTTGCTGTCGTCGGCAAATGACGGTGCCAATGTTATCGCTGAGCATGTCGGAGGTACAATCGATGCTTTTGTTGCTTTGATGAATCAAAGAGCGTCTCAGTTGGGTATGTCAAATACTCATTATGTGAATGCACATGGTTTACATAACACCGAACATTATACGACCGTTAATGATATGTATATACTGACTAAAAAGTTTTTGTCGGTGCCGGTGTTAAAAGAGGTGGCATATTCCGTAAAATATCAAATGCCGGCTACTAACATTTCGGGTGCCCGTACATACACAACCACTAATTTTTTGTTGCTCAATAATGGTCAGAAGTGTACTGCCGAAAAGTATAAAAACCAATCTTATTACTATAAATATGCAAATGGCATAAAAACGGGATATACCGATGCCGCAGGACGTTGTCTTATTTCAACAGCAACTAAAAACGGTATGACCTATGTGTGTATTTTGATGAACAGTCCTGTTTATGAGGATGCCCAAAATAAAAGAAACAAGATTAGAATAGAGTTTGGGGATACCAAAGCGCTTTACGAATGGGCTTTTAACGAGTTCGAGTATAAAACTCTGCTTCAGGGCGGTGAAATAATCGGTGAAGCCCCAGTAGACCTTGCGTGGGATATTGATTTTGTTTCGGTAGCGCCTAAGCAAAGTTTTTCGGCGATTGTCCCTAAAGTTGCCGATTCTTCAACCGTAAGCACTTCAATTCGATGGTATAACGATGTGTACGATGCACCCATAAAAAAAGGTGACGAAGTAGGAGAATGCGACGTAATTTTTGCAGGTGAAGTTTTAGGTACGGTCAAACTTATTGCGTCGCAGGATATTGAGCGTAGTAAAATGATGCATTTTATGCGTAATGTTGAGCAGGGATTTAATGCGGTAGTTCATTCTACAGCGTTCTATATAATTGTTGGCATTATAGTTGCCGGAGTACTTATTTTTGTTATAACTTGTATTCTGTTGAATATGCCAAAACGCAGAAAAAGAAGATATTAAACGTTACTTGTCATTAAAACGAAGTGTTGTAATTTGGTAAAGATTGATAATAAGTTTTTTAAAAAAACGAGCGTTAATTCGTTGACAATTTGAGTGACAGGTAGTATAATTACTTCATTATTGTGTGTTGGAGATTGTTATGTTGAGAAGAACGATTGCATTTATTTTGTGTATATTGATTTTTATCGGCACTCTTTCGGCTTGCAAAGGGGAAGACGCTGTTGATACAAGCAGTGTGGATAATAGTTCCAATGTGTCGGAGCCGGTTGTTTCCGACCAAAGCGAACCTCAGTCATCGGATACTCAGTCTGAGGTTGTTGAGCAGTCGATTTACGGAATATGGGTAAATAAAATCGATATAACAGTTTTGGTTGAAAAGTTTATGGCAAGAGAATTCCCCGAATCGGTTGTTGTAGTTGAACCTGTTTTGGTTGACCGCGTTTTGGAACTTTATGATAACAAAAAATGTGTTGAAACCATAAACGCTGGTAAAGTTTATTACGACGCCATCTTAAAAACGTATACGAAACATGTCCGTTCACTTTATAACGACGTTACTGCTATAAATTACAGAATAGCCAATTTTAAAACCAAGTATAAAAAAGAAAACGTAACTAAGAATATGAATACTAAATTCACAGGTACGTTTACAGTCAGGGGAGACCCAAAATCTTCAGGCACCATAACTTTCAGAGGAGAAGGTCTTGACGGACAAAAGAAGTTTACCCTTGAAGGTAATAAGATGACCACTGTAAATATTGTTAACGGAAAAGCCGACGATACGACCTTGCGTATTTATGAAAAACAATTGGAGGAATAACACAATAATGTAATTCCGCTTGCATTTGTAAGGTAGAGTATATAAATATAAAAAGGGGAATTTTTATGAAGAAAATATCTGTTTTCTTTTTATGTTTAGCCGTTTTATTGTGTTTAGTGATTACTCCATCGTTACAAGTAAGTGCCGCTGAAGGGTCATCAGTAAACTGTGTTTGGTCTCTTAAAGGTACTGTCCTCACTATTAAAGGTATCGGTGTTATGGGTAACTATTTTAATGAAGAGTTGCCTTGGGGTAGAAATATAACAGAGGTTATAATCGTAGATGGAGTCACTGATATTGGAGTTGGTGCTTTTCGAAACTGTAAAAAGTTGGTATCAGTTACCGTTCCTGAAAGCGTGACTACAATCAGAGGTGCAGCCTTTTTTGGCTGCGAATCTTTGGAAAAGGTTGTTTTGCCGGATGGCATTACAAGAATAGCCGCCGAGGCTTTTACTAATTGTTTTAAGTTGAAAGAAATTAATATTCCTAAAAACGTTCAATACATAGATAAGTATGCTTTTATGAATTGTAAACAATTGGTTGAAGTTACAATTCCGGATATGTGCGAAGAAATAGGAAATCTTGCGTTTTTTGGTTGTTCAAGTCTTGTTAAGGTTAACGGTGTTTTAAAGAGCGTTGGAATAAGTGCGTTCCACGGTTGTGAAAAACTCAAAGAAATCAATTTGGATGTTAAGGATATTCCAAGGTGTGCTTTTTATGGATGTAAATCGCTTGAAAAGGTGACTGTATCAGGGCAATTAAAGTCGATTGAGGTTAATGCTTTTCATGATTGCCTTAAACTTTCGATTGTAGACTACGGCAGTTTTGCTGATAATAGAAATTCTATTAGTATGTTTGCAGGTAACGATACAATAAATAACGCCGAATGGAACTATGTTATCGTCGATGACGCTAATAACAGTACCGGAACTGTAGGCAAAGGACAACCTCAACAAGAAAACAACAATAAAAATAAATTAATTTTCATTGTCAGTATAATAGCACTTGTTATTATTGTTGCAGGAACGGTTGCGACTGTTGTTTTGCTTAAGAAGAAAAAACATTAGAAAACTGTGCACTCAAAAGGTGCACAGTTTATTTTTGCAGAAAAGGTCAAAGAAAGTCAAAAAATATTTTAAAAAAATTTAGGAAAAACTATTGACAAAGCAGAAAAATATGGTAATATAATGATGTTAGCACTCGCAAGAGCAGAGTGCTAAAAGGGTGGTGAGTAGGTGGAACTAAGCGAAAGAAAAAAGATAATACTTGGAACGGTTATAAAAAATTATATAAAAACCGGCGAACCGATAGGCTCTAAAACATTGATAGAACTTTCGGGACTTAATGTTTCGTCTGCAACGCTTCGTAATGAAATGAGCGAACTTTGTGACCTGGGCTTTTTAGAGCAACCGCATACTTCGGCTGGCAGAAGGCCTACAAGCGCAGGGTATGATTTTTATTTTGCCCGTCTTATGAACCGACGCGAAATTACACCCGACCTTAAGGTTATTATCGATAAGATGTTGAACGATGCCGCTAAAGACCCTGAAAATCTGGCTTCTCTTGCCGGCGAAGTTTTATCCGACCTAACGGGTTATCCTGCTATTATGGCAACAGTCACAAGGGATGAAACATATATAAGACGTGTCGACATTTTACCCATGGGCAGAAGGACGGTTCTTATTTTGCTCATTACTTCCGACGGGTTAGCGAGGAGCCGTATCTGCCGTAGTGCATTTAATCTTGCTCCGGAGGTTCTTAGTTATTTTGACCGCCTTTGTGCTGCCGATGTAATAGGCACCGAATTATCTCGGTTTACACCTGCATATTTGCAATCGTTGGTTGCAAAAAACGGAGGTTTATCACTTTTTATGACTCCGCTTTTATCCAGCGTTTTCGAGATGGTTGAGGACCTTCAGGCTAAGACCATCAGCGTTAAGGGTGAGTCAAATCTTATGAAGTGTTACCGTAACGATTATGAGGCAAGGGCACTTTTAGGGCTTTTAGCCGAGCAGGAAATGATTTTTTCATTACTTGCAAGCACCAATGACAGCATAGAAATAGTGTATGGTGATAAAACAGGTATTGAAGAACTTAAACCGTCAAATATAGTTGTTGCAAAATACAGCCTTGGCGGGGAGGATGTTGGCAGAATAGGTGTTTTAGGCCCTACTCGTATGGCTTATGAACAAATTATACCGAGTGTAGAGTATTTCGCTCAAAAACTTGGTTCGGTAATGACTCAGGCTATAAATGACCTTGAGGAATGATATAATAAATAATGAAAGGATTGACGAGAGTTGGAAGAAAAGGATGTAAAGGTGAACACGACCGAATCAGAGGCCGGCACCGCAACTCCCGAAAAGAAATCTAAAAAGAAGAGCGATGCTAAATCGGCAGAGATTGAAAAATTAAAAACACAACTTGCTGAGCAAAAAGATTTGCTTTTAAGAACGGCGGCAGAATTTGATAATTATAAGCGCCGTACGCAAGAACATAGTGTTACTGCCGCTGAGTACACAAAAGCACAGATGTTAAAAAAACTTTTGCCTGTGTTTGATAACGTAGACCGTGCAAATGCAGTCGATAAAGAAAGCCCCGATTATGCTAAAGGGGTCGAACTGACGGTTAAACTTCTTATGGAAGCAGTCACTGAACTTGGTATGGTTGAAATAGGCAAGGTGGGGGATAATTTTGACCCCAATTTACACGAGGCTGTTATGCACATTGAGGATGAAAACCTTGGTGAAAACGTAATTAGTCAAGTGCTTCAAAAAGGTTATAAAATAGGCGATACCGTTATCCGTCCTGCGATGGTACAGGTCGCCAATTAACAAATAAATTAATTAGAATTTCGGAGGAAATTATTATGGGAAAAATTATAGGAATTGACTTAGGTACAACCAACTCTTGCGTTGCTGTTATGGAAGGCGGCGAAGCCGTTGTTATCCCCAACGCAGAGGGTGGTAGAACTACACCTTCGGTTGTTGCTTTCAGCAAAGCAGGCGAAAGAATGGTAGGTCAGGTTGCAAAGCGTCAGGCTATTACCAACCCCGACCGCACCGTTATTTCGATTAAACGTGAAATGGGTACTTCTTACACCGTTGATATCGACGGTAAAAAGTACACCCCTCAGGAGATTTCGGCAGTTATTTTACAGAAATTAAAAGCCGATGCTGAGGCTTACCTCGGCACTACGGTTACCGAGGCTGTTATTACAGTTCCTGCTTACTTTACCGATGCTCAGCGTCAAGCAACCAAAGACGCAGGTAAAATTGCAGGTCTTGACGTAAAGCGAATTATAAACGAGCCTACCGCAGCAGCACTCGCTTTCGGTGTTGATAAGGAAGATGACCAAAAGGTTATGGTATATGACTTGGGTGGCGGTACATTCGACGTTTCGATTATCGAGATGGGCGACGGCGTTCAGGAAGTTCTTGCTACCGCAGGTAACAACCGTCTTGGCGGTGACGACTTTGATAAGCGCGTTATGGACTGGATAGTTGCCGATTTTAAAGCACAAAACGGCATTGATTTGTCGGGCGATAAGATGGCTATGCAGCGTGTTAAAGAGGCTGCCGAAAAGGCAAAGATTGACCTTTCGGGCATGACCACTACCGATATTAATCTTCCTTTTATTACGGTTGATGCAACCGGACCTAAACATTATGAAGGCACTCTTACAAGAGCAAAGTTTAACGAACTTACCGCAGACCTTGTAGAAGCAACAATGGGACCTGTTCGTCAGGCACTTTCTGATTCGGGTCTTTCCACTTCCGACATTAATAAGGTTCTTATGGTTGGTGGTTCAAGCCGTATCCCCGCAGTTCAAGAGGCTGTTAAAAAACTTATCGGTCACGAACCCTTTAAGGGCATTAACCCTGATGAATGTGTAGCTTTAGGTGCTGCATTACAGGGCGGTGTTCTCGGTGGAGACGTTAAGGGCCTTCTCCTTCTTGATGTCACTCCGTTGTCACTTGGTATTGAAACCATGGGCCATGTTTGCACCAAGGTTATCGAGCGTAATACTACAATTCCTACTAAAAAGAGCCAGATTTTCTCTACCGCTGCCGACGGTCAGACTTCGGTTGAGGTACACGTTTTGCAGGGTGAAAGAGAGTTTGCTCAGGATAATAAAACTCTCGGTGTATTCCACCTTGACGGAATTGCTCCCGCACCACGCGGTATTCCTCAGATTGAGGTTTCTTTCGATATTGACGCTAACGGTATTGTAAACGTATCGGCTAAAGATTTGGGTACCGGTAAAGAGCAGTCTATTACTATTACTTCAAGTACGAATATGTCAAAAGACGATATAGATAAGGCAGTAAAAGAGGCTGAGCAGTACGCCGCTGAAGACAAAAAGCGTCGTGAGGAGGCTGACCTTCGCAATAATGCTGACCAGCTTGTTTATACTACCGAAAAGACCGTTGCAGATTTTGGCGATAAACTTGACGAAGGCGAAAAGACCGATATCGTGACTGCTGCCGATGCTCTTAAAGAGGCTCTTAAAGGCACCGATGTAGAGGCTATTAAGCAAAAGACCGACGAACTTCAAAAGAAGGTTTATGCAGTGTCCGAAAAGGTGTATAAGGCAGCACAGGAAGCAGCAAATGCTGCAGGAGGCGCGGCTCCCGATATGGGTGCTAATCCCGATGCAGGACAGGATAACGTTTACGACGCAGATTTCACCGACGTTGACGATACAAAACAGTAAAATTTTGACGGGTATCGTAAAGGTACCCGTCTCGGTATACATACTTTTAGGAGGATAAACACTTGGCAGATAAGAAAGATTATTATGAAGTGCTTGGTGTTGACCGCAGTGCCGGTGAAGACGAGATAAAAAAAGCCTATCGTAAGATGGCAAAAAAATACCACCCCGACCTGCATCCGGGTGATGCAGAGGCTGAAAAGAACTTTAAAGAAGTGAATGAAGCCTATGAGGTGTTGTCGGATAACGATAAAAAAGCACGTTATGACCAGTTTGGTCATGCGGGTGTTGACCCCAATTTCGGAGCAGGACAAGGCGGCGGATTTGGTGGCTTTGGCGGTGCCGATTTTGGTGATTTGGGTGATATTTTCGGCAGTTTCTTCGGTGGAGGTTTCGGAGGCGGACGCAGAGCCGACCCTAACGCTCCAAGGAGAGGTAACGATACATCGGCCTCGGTTGTTTTAAGTTTTGAAGAAGCAGCCAAGGGCTGTGCCAAGAAAATAAAGGTTACCCGTATCGAAAACTGTACCGAATGTAATGGCAGTGGTGCTGAAAAAGGCACAAAACCTGCTACTTGTTCGACTTGCAGAGGAACAGGTCGCATAAATGTTGTTCAACGCACACCTTTTGGTCAAATGCAGACTCAACGCGCTTGTGATGCCTGTCACGGAACGGGAAAACACATTGAAAAACCGTGTAAAACTTGCAATGGTAAGGGCAGAATAAGGCATACAACCGAACGTGAAATTAATATCCCCGCAGGTGTTGACGACGGACAGTATATCCGTGTAGGCGGTGCAGGTGATATGGGTGTAAACGGCGGTCCTGCAGGTGACCTTAATGTAAACATTTCAGTTCGTCCGCATCCTATTTTTGAACGTGACGGATTTGATGTTTTCTGCGAGATTCCCGTAACCTTTACCCAAGCGGCTTTGGGTGCTGACATTATAGTTCCCACTCTTGACGGTAAGGTTAAATTTACCATTCACGAAGGCACACAACCCGGTGACGAATTCAAACTCAAAGGTAAGGGAATTCAGCGTCTTCGCTATTCGGGACGCGGTGACCAATATGTTCGCATTGTGGTCGAGGTGCCCAAAAACCTTAATAATAAGCAAAAAGAGATGCTTAAACAGTTTGAGGATTCAACCGACGATAATTGCTATAAAACACGAAAAAGCTTTTTTGATAAGGTTAAGGAATTTTTTAAAGATTAATGTAACCCCCAACAGACTGCAATCTGTTGGGGTTATTTTTTTAAGTTTTTAATTTGTCGGTTTTTCTTTGACTTTAAAGGCAAAATAGTATATAATAAATATGATTATTGTAAGGCGGTGTAGATATGGAAAATGCGTCTATGGAAAGAATTAAATATTTGGTATCGTTCCTTAATAAATGCTGTGACGAGTATTATAACGGCAACTCACCATCCTTGTCTGATGCTGAGTATGACGCACTTTTTGATGAACTTGCCGCACTTGAAAACGAAACAGGTATTCGCCTTGCCGACTCGCCTACAAACCGTGCAGGATATGAGGCAATAAGCGAATTGCAAAAGGTGACTCATCCTGTGCAACTGCTTAGTCTTGCCAAAACCAAAGACGTTAATGACATCGTTGATATGCTTAGTGCAGGTGTGGGTTATTTAAGCCTAAAAATCGACGGTCTTACTGTTCAACTTGATTATGAAAACGGCGTATTGGTTGAGGCATCAACCCGTGGTGACGGCACTGTTGGTGAGGTTATTACCCATAACGCAAAGGTGTTTACTAATATACCTCTTGCTATACCTTACAAGGAAAGTTTGACCGTAACAGGCGAGGCTTTTATTGATATTCCTACCTTTGATAGTATTAATTCCGAGATAGATAACGATGAGGATAAGTATTCCACACCGAGGAATTTGGCTTCGGGCTCGGTAAGGCAACTTGATTCTAAAATTTGTAAAGAACGCGGTGTGAAATTTTTCCCGTTCAATGTGCTTAAAGGATTTGACCACATCCCGCTTAAGAGCCTACGACTTCAAGAACTTGTTAAAATGGGCTTTTCTTCTAATGCTCATGAGGAACTGAGCGTGTTTGATAACGCCGATAGCATTTTAGAAAAAATTATGGACTTAAAGCACATTGCCGAAGCTAACGGATACCCGATAGACGGTATCGTTTTTTCGTATGATGATGTTGCTTTTGCAAAATCATTAGGCAAAACTTCTCATCACTTCCGTGATGGTATTGCGTTTAAGTTTGGTGACCCGAGTTTTGAAACAACATTGAACAATATTGAATGGAATATATCAAGAACCGGTCAACTGACGCCTATTGCAAATTTCAAAACGGTTGAAATTGACAATACAAATGTTGAACGTGCATCGCTTCATAATGTTACTTTTATAGAAAACCTTAAATTAATGCCGGGTGACCGCATTATGGTTTCTAAGCGCAATATGATAATCCCTCATGTTGAGAAAAATTTGAGTGCTGATGAGGAAAATAGGGGAGAATATGTTGTAGATTTTCCGCAAGTTTGTCCTATTTGCGGTGAGAATACGGTTATTAAAACTACCGAGACTGATGGAAGAAATATCAAAGTTCTGTACTGTGTAAACGGGCTTTGTGCCGGTAAACAAATTAAGAAGTTTACCCATTTTGTCAGCAAACAAGCCATGAATATTGACGGTCTTTCAGAAGCAACGCTACAAAAATTCATCCAAAAAGGTTGGCTTAAAACACTTAAAGATATTTATTCGCTTGAAGATTATGCATTAGAAATTTCCTCAATGGACGGTTTTGGCGAAAAATCTTCTAAAAATCTCGTTGATGCAATTGAAAATTCAAAGAAATGCAAACTTTCAAACCTTTTGGTTGCTATGAACATTCCGCTTGTGGGTAAGTCTGCAGCAGCAGATATTTCAAAACTGTTTTTAGGTGACGCGACGAAGTTGCTTGATGCTGTTAAAAATAATTTTGATTTTACCGCCATTGAAGGCTTTGGCGAAATAATGAGCAATGAAATTTTAAAATGGTTTAAAGTCAACGATAATTTATCTGAGTTTTTAGGTGTTTTATCACATTTGGAACTCGAAAAAGAGCAAGAAACAACGGCTGACGAAAATGGTATGTATTTTGGCAAAACGGTGGTTATTACAGGTACTTTTAAGGATTACACCCGCGATGAACTTACTGAAAAAATGCAACTATTAGGTGCAAAAGTTGTGGGTTCGGTGTCTAAAAAGACCGATTTTGTACTTTGTGGTGAAAACGCAGGAAGTAAGTTGCAAAAAGCCAAAGATTTAGGAATTACGGTTATTTTGGAAGAAGAACTTGAAATTTAATGAAAAATGCCATAAATTAGTATTGACAAAATGTATGGTTTAGTGTGATAATATAGGTATATAGGTAGTGGTTTTCCGCTTTGAGAAGGATTGTTAAATGAGAGTAATTACCGGAAGCGCAAGAGGAATGAAATTGGAAACCTTGGAGGGGTCTGACGTAAGGCCGACAACCGAAAAGGTCAAAGAAGCAATATTCAGCGCAATACAGTTTGATATCGAGGGCAGACGGGTGCTTGACCTGTTTGCAGGTTCGGGTCAACTTGGAATTGAGGCCTTAAGCCGAGGCGCAGAAAAAGCGGTGTTCACCGATATCAATCCTTTGGCGGTCGAAATTATCAAGCGCAACGTTAAAAAGGCAGGCTTTGAAAAGCAGGCGGTTGTCAGCAAGAGTGATTATTCACAACTGTTGCAGTTCACTAAAGAAACTTTTGATATTGCGTTTATTGACCCGCCGTATGCAAAAGGCGTGCTGGCAGATGCCGTTTTAAAGGTGGCCCCTATAATGAGTGACTACGGTATAATAGTTTGTGAGCACGCACAAGACGTATCAGTGCCTGAAACTGCGGGTGAATTTGAGATTTACCGCCAGTATAAGTACGGGAAACTTGTTAACGTCACTATTTATAAAAAGAAGACGGAAGGTTGAAAATAATGAATAATATGACTGCGGTTTGTCCCGGTAGTTTTGACCCTGTTACAGTGGGACATCTTGATATTATCCGACGTGCAGCCGCTATGTTTGATAATGTTATTGTGGTTGTTATGACCAACGGCGCAAAAAATCCGAGTTTTACAGCCGAAGAAAGAATGCAGATGATATCAGAGGCAACGAGTGACCTTAGTAATGTAACGGTTGACCAATATGACGGTTTGCTTGCCGAGTATGCCGCAATTCGCGGTGCAGGTGCCGTTGTTAAAGGCCTTAGAGCTATGTCGGATTTTGAGTATGAGTTCCAGATGGCACTCACCAATAAAAAACTCAATCCCGATTTTGAAACGGTTTTCCTTACTACAAGTGCCGAAAATATGTATTTGAGTTCGAGCATGGTTAAGGAAATAGCCCGAATGGGTGGGGATATACGGGACTTTGTTCCCGATGTCATACATGACAGCATTGTCAAAAGACTAGAAAGCGAAAGGAAGTATGATTTATGAATATGGACGATCTTATTGAACAGCTCGACGAAGTGCTTGACAGCGGCTTTAAAATGCCCGGTAAACGTGTAGTAGTTGACGTCGAAAAGGTACGCGCAATAGTCGATGATATGCGTATGACTATGCCTACCGAAATCAAACAGGCAAAGGGTATCGTTGCTGACCGCGCCGATATTATCAACAATGCCAAGCGTGAGGCTGACGGTATTGTCCGCACCGCAGAGGAAAGGGCGGCTGCTTTAGTAGCTCAGGAAGAAATCACAAAACTCGCACGTGCTAAGGCAGGCGAAGTTCTTGCAGCAGCTCAGAAGAAGAGCCGTGAAATGCGTCGTGCCGCACAGGACTTTGTTGATGATTTAATGGCAAGAGCCGACGAGCAACTTACCGCAAATTTGGGTGAGATTAAGAAGACTCGCGCAGCATTGCGCCAGCAAATTCCTCCCGCAAACAATGCACAAAAAGAAGAATAATAATTACATAAAAGAAAAAGCCGTTGCTAAATAAAGCAACGGCTTTTTTGTGGTGGAGACGGTCGGGATCGAACCGATGACCTTCTGAATGCCATTCAGACGCTCTCCCAGCTGAGCTACGCCCCCAAGCACTTTGGTATAATACCATAACTTATATCAAAATGCAAGTGTTTTTTTATAGTTTTATAAATTTAGTGCTTTTATACAAGGTTCTTTAGTTTTTTTGTGCTTTTAATAATGATGTTTAAAGATATGCCAAGTACCAATAACAGTACCACAGCAGAGGTTATTGTATTAAGTGCGCGAACTGCGGTAGGATTTGAGCCGTATCTTGCAAGCAGTGCAGTTTGCAGGGTTAAAAGTGCCATGAGCGCTGAAGCAAGGTCTAAGGATTTTGTGGTAGAATAAAACGGGTTATCAACCTTGCGGTATTTTATTAAACTATAAACTGCCGAAATAAGTCGGTATAATGTGTATATTGCAATCAGACCAAAAAAGTATTCGGGATACTTTATGGTTTCGTTGTCATATATCATTTTGGCTGCAATACCCGAGATTACCGAACTTAAAACAAACAGCAACAGTCCAACATATCGGCAGTATTTAAGTTCGCTTCGTCTTTGGTTAATCGAGTCAATATGTTCTTGCTTTGCACTTCTTAATAGCATAAATTTTGAAGTGCAGATTATAAGGTAGTAAGCACCTATGGAAATAAGCCATTCTGACCTAAAAAACAAACCTGCAAATAATTTGAAAATCGCATAAAAAAAGTTAAAAAACAGTCCAAAAGTGAGTCTTAGTTGTGTTCTTAATTTCAAGTCGTTAATAAGTATAGAGGTGTAAGGATTTTCGTATAGCGCGTTTTTCCCTTTTCTAAAGGCGATGGGAAGTCCTGCTATAATTACTGCTAAGGTGTATGCAGTCAGCATAAACGACAAAAAAGGCACGGCAATAAAATTTGTCCCAAAAACAGCAGAACAAACAAGCGATATACCCGACAAGATAAAAAGAATTGACTTTATTATTATGTTGGGTCTAACGATTTTGATTATGAAATTTCGGACGTGTTGCATATTATTCCTCCGAAACTATGGTACAAATATAGTCGCCTAAACGTAAAGTGCTAAAAGGCACACCGTTTACTGTCCCTGCGGCCATGTCGGTTATTATATTGGAAAGACCTAAAGAAATTCCTCTTGAGTCAAGTTTAGAATAGGCTTCTTTTATTGTCCAGACAGTGGCAAAACGCTCACAGTCCCCGTTTATATAAATAAGTTCTTGCTCGGTGCAGATGCGTTTTGCGGTGGCAGATTTAAAGGGCTTGATATTTTCAATATCAACGCCTATAGGGTGCGAACTGATTGCGCAAACAGCCATATCAAGTTTATGAGATACGCTGAAATGATACGGCGAATTCTCAAAATAAGGTTTACCGTAAGCGGTGCGTTTTATACTGAGTCTCTCGTTAATACCTATTTTTTTAGCAGCCTTTAAAATAAGCAGGTCACCGCAAATGCTAAGAATTCGGTTGGCTTTAGTTTTAGAATTGACATGTGCTTTGCGTTCACTGTCAAACGTATTTTGCCACGTTAAAATATCCTGCTTGGTTAATTCGTTTGTCTTCATGGTAAGCAATTCCAAAACATCACCGCCTTTGTTATATTTTAACACGAAACAAAAATGCTTGCAAGTATTTTGAAATATGGTAAAATTAATTGAAGATTTTATTGGTATGTCGTGGGGTGATAATTATGCAAAAAATCAATAAATTATTTGTAACTAACGGTTATGTGGTGTGTGAAAAGCCATCGGGCGTAACATCGGAAGACGGCAAACAGTTAGGATTACCGTCATTACTAAGTATCGATAAGCCGTTATTGACGGTGCACCGCCTTGATAAAGAGGTGGGTGGTGTAATGGTTTATGCAAAAACTGCAAATGCAGCCGCAAAGCTGTCTTCACAGGTTGCCAATAAAAGTTTTTTTAAAGAATATTATGCTATTTTAGAGGGCTTAGTGCCTGAATCAGGTTTGTTAGAAGACCTTTTGTTTAAGGATTCTTCAAAGAATAAATCTTATGTTGTCAATCGTGAACGAAAAGGTGTTAAAAAAGCGGTTTTAACATTTGAAAGAATAAGTTATACAACGTATGAAGGTAATACTTTGTCGCTCGTTAAAATACATCTTGAAACCGGCAGAACACATCAGATAAGAGTTCAGTTTTCGTTCAGAAAGCATCCTGTTTTCGGCGACCGTAAGTACGGTGCTAAAACAGGTGGCGGATTTGGGCTTTTTCTTAGAAAAATTGGGTTTATTTGTCCCGAAACTGACGAGTATAATGAATTTGAATTACCTCTGCCCGACATACTGCCATGGAATCTTTTTAGGTGATAAATTTCAAATAAATGTAAACTAATTGTAAAATGTTACCTTAGAAATTTCGGGCAACTTGACATTTGCTTTATATGATTTATAATACTTTACATATTTTATGTTGGTGTAAATACCGGTTGTGAGGTGCAGTTGTGAAAAATTGGTTTAAATATATAAAACCGTATCTGCCTTATTTTATAATAGGGCCTTTGTGCATGATAGTTGAGGTTATCGGTGAAGTTTTAATGCCGAAACTTTTGTCGGTTGTTATAAACTCTGGTGCGGATAACACACTTACTCCCGAAAAAAGTGTGATTACTGCGGTGCTTATGGTTGTTGTTGCGATAATTATGATGGCAGGCGGTGTTGGCGGTGCATATTTTGGCGCCAAAGCATCGGTTAATTTCGCCGCAGACCTTAGAGCCGACGTTTATAAAAAGGTGCAAGGCTTTTCTTTTAATAATATTGATAAGTTTTCTACAGGCTCGCTTGTGACAAGGCTTACGAATGATGTTACACAGTTGCAAAACTTTGTCAATATGTTGCTTCGTATGGCTTTGCGTGCTCCCGGTATGATGATTGGCGCGCTCATTATGGCAATTGCCTTAAAGCCGTCGTTGTCGGTTGTTCTTGCAGTTACAATGCCTCTTATGCTTGTAACGGTTTCAGGCATTATACTTTTAGGTTTTAAAAGGTTTGTTAAAATGCAGACCAAAATTGATAAACTTAATTCCACCGTTCAGGAAAGCGTCACTAATGTAAGGGTTGTAAAATCCTTTGTAAGAGAAGACCTTGAAAATAAAAAATTCAAATCAGCCAATGCCGATTTAAAAGCATCGGGAATGTCGGCAATGAGTCTTATGATTTTCATGCAACCCGTAACTACTATTTTTATGAATTTCACAACGCTTGCCGTACTCTGGTTTGGAAGCGGACTTGTTGTGGGACGCGAAATGGAAGTGGGCGACCTTTCGGCGTTTTTAACCTACGTTACTCAGATTTTGTCGTCACTTATGATGATAACCATGTTGCTTATGACCTCGGCTCGTGCATTTGCATCGGCAAGACGTATAAAAGAGGTTTTGAACGAAGAGGTTGACATCTCTGATGAAAAAGCAAAATGCCTTGATGCCGTTGTTAAAAACGGTGATATCGAGTTTAAAAACGTATCTTTCCGTTACTATAAAAACAGTGAAGAACCTGTGCTAAATAATATTAATATTTCCATAAAAGCAGGTCAGACGGTCGGTATTATAGGCTCTACCGGATGCGGAAAGACCACGCTTGTTTCTATGATACCAAGGCTTTATGATGTCGACGAGGGTGAGGTGCTTGTTGACGGTGTAAATGTTAAGGATTACTCTTTGTTTAATCTCCGCGAAGGGGTTAGCATGGTGTTGCAGAAAAACGTGCTTTTCAGTGGTACAATTGCGGAAAATTTGCGTTGGGGCAACGAAAATGCTACCGATGAAGAGTTGTCTTTGGCGGCTAAAAGTGCCGAGGCAGATAAGTTTATCACATCGTTTACAGGCGGGTATGATTATGACCTCGGTCAGGGCGGAAGTAACGTTTCGGGCGGACAAAAGCAAAGACTTTGTATTGCACGTGCGTTGCTTAAAAACCCAAAAATAATTATTTTGGATGACTCTACCAGTGCAGTTGACACAGCAACTGAAAAGCAGATTCGCAAAGCGTTTAAAACCAAACTTTTGGGTGCTACAAAAATCATTATTGCCCAACGTATATCTTCAGTGCAAGAGGCCGATATGATAATTGTTATGGATAACGGTGTTGTTACCGGTGTGGGTACTCATGATGAGTTGTTAAACGGTAATGAGGAATATAAGGAAATTTATTATTCCCAAAACGAGAAGAAGGAGGCGTAAACATGGCAAAAAGAAGTTTACAAGACCTTCAAAGGCAGTATAACAAGGCGGCTAAAGATGTAAAAAGAGGAATGCCTATGGGTCCGAGGGGCGGTCGAGGACCGGGACCCGGAGGACCGAGGGGACTTGGCGGGAAACCCAAGAATACAGGTGCTACCATCAAAAGACTTTGGTCTTATGTTGCAACGTATAAAATGCATCTTTTGGCTGTGGTTTTTTGTATGCTGTTCAGCACGGTTACGTCTCTTTTGGGTTCGTATATGTTAGCACCTATAATCAACCGCATAACATTGGCGGTGCTCCCCAATGCCGATATCGGCTTTACAGCTGTTGGAAAAATAGCCGACGGTATTATTGATAGTTTTTGCCGTTTGCCGTTTATTGAGTCAATAATCATTAAAGGCGAATTGCACGAGGTTATGGCATATGTGTTATCTGCCATTATCATAATGTTCGGGATATATCTTTTGGGTGCATTTTCGTCATATTTACAGAGCAGAATAATGCTTAAAGTATCGCAGAATGCTGCCGAACGTATCAGAAATGAACTGTATGAGAAGTTGATGCGGTTACCCACTTCGTACTTTGATAAGACACCTACGGGCGAAACCATGAGCCGCTTTACAAACGATGTTGATAACATTGACGTCATGCTCAATCATTCGTTAACATCGGTTGTATCGGGCAGCATCACTTTAGCAGGTACTTTTATATTTATGGTAACCACCAATATTTGGTTGACGTTGGTGACCGTTGTGTTTATACCTTTGTTTATGCGTGGCGGTGCCTTTATTGCAAAAAAATCGGGTAAATATTATAAAGGCCAACAGGCGGCTTTAGGAGCTGTAAACGGTTATATTGAGGAAACCGTTACCGGACAAAAGGTTGTAAAGGTTTTTAACCACGAGCAAACCTGCGTTGAAGAGTTTGAAATGCTGAATGATGATATGCGTGATAAACAGTTTAAGGCGCAGTTTTTTGGTGGTATAATGGGCCCTGTAATGCATAACACAAGTCAGATAAGTTATGCTGTTACGGTAGGACTTGGCGGAATTTTGATGTGCACAACCGGTTTTGGTCCGGGTGACCTTACGGTTTTTGCAAACTATTCCCGTCAGTTTTCAATGCCTATTAATATGATTTCGCAACAGATGAGCACGGTTTTTGCCGCATTGGCAGGTGCCGAGCGTGTTTTCGCAATCATGGATGCAGAGCCGGAGGCTTTGGACCATCAAAACGCAGTTGATGGTGATAACATTAAGGGTAATGTAGAATTGAAAAATGTTACCTTTGGTTATGTGCCGGATAAAACTGTGCTTAAAAATATTTCACTTTATGCAAAACCGGGGCAGAAAATCGCTTTTGTAGGCTCTACCGGAGCAGGTAAAACCACTATTACAAACCTGCTTAACCGTTTTTACGATATTGATTCGGGCGAGATAATTATTGATGGCAAAAATATAAAAGAATATAAGCGTGAAGATTTAAGACGCAATATTGCGATGGTTTTGCAGGACACCCATCTCTTTAGCGGTACGATTATGGAGAATATCCGTTACGGAAGACTTGATGCTACTGATAATGAAGTTGTTGAGGCTGCAAAATTAGCAAGTGCTCACAGTTTTATAATGCGTCTGTCCGACGGATATAACACCGTTATCGAGGGTGACGGAGCCAACCTTTCGCAAGGTCAAAGGCAGTTACTTAATATTGCCCGTGCTGCTATTTCAAAAGCGCCGATACTTGTACTTGATGAGGCTACAAGTTCGGTTGACACAAGAACCGAACGTCATATTGAACACGGTATGGACCGCCTTATGAAAAACCGCACCACGTTTGTTATAGCCCACCGATTGTCAACCGTGCGTAACGCTAACGCCATAATGGTACTTGAAAAAGGTGAAATTATCGAACGCGGAACTCACGAGGAGTTGTTGCAGTTAAAGGGCAGATATTATGAACTTTACACCGGTCTTAAAGAACTTGATTAACAGTAAAGATAATAAAGTAAAGTTTTTAAATTCAAAACCTAATAAAAGTCAGAAAGCGTCGCTTTTAATATAAGCGACGCTTAATTTTTTTAAGTTTTATCATGCTAAACCAACAAAATATGTATTTTCGACTTATATATATAAAAAAGTTGCCTAATAATCGCAAAAAACTGCCAAAATATGCAGTTTTTAATTGACATAATGTTCATTTTGTCTTATAATTTACTAATAATTTATTACATATGTTTAAGTAGGAGGTAAACAGTATGTTTAGTAATGAATATTTGAAAAAAGTTTATGCAGATGTTCAGAAACGCAACCCCGGTGAGGTTGAGTTTCATCAGACTGTAGAAGAGGTTTTAACCTCTATCGAGCCGGTTGTAAATGCACATCCCGAGTATGAAAAACTTGACATTATCGGTAGAATGGTAGAGCCTGAGAGACTTATTAAATTCCGTGTTTCTTGGGTAGACGATAACGGTCAGGTTCAGGTAAACCGCGGTTTCCGTGTACAGTTCAACTCGGCTATTGGTCCTTATAAGGGTGGTCTTCGTTTCCATCCCACCGTTAATGAAAGCATTATGAAGTTCTTAGGTTTCGAGCAGACCTTTAAAAACTCACTTACCACACTTCCTATGGGTGGCGGTAAAGGCGGTTCTGACTTTGACCCGCAGGGTAAATCCGACGGTGAAGTCATGCGTTTCTGCCAGAGCTTTATGACTGAGCTTGCTAAACACATCGGTCCTAACACCGACGTTCCCGCAGGTGATATCGGCGTAGGTGCTCGCGAAGTTGGTTACCTTTATGGTCAGTATAAGAGATTGCAGAATGAATTTACCGGTGTTCTTACCGGTAAGGGTATTTCTTATGGCGGTTCGCTTATCCGTCCCGAAGCTACCGGTTTTGGCGCTGTATACTACACTGTTGAAATGCTCAAACATTTCGGCGACGATATTAAGGGCAAAACCTTTGCAGTTTCCGGTTTCGGTAACGTTGCATGGGGTGCAGTTATGAAGATTAATGAACTCGGCGGTAAGGTTGTAACTATTTCAGGTCCTGACGGTTACGTTTACGACCCCGATGGTGTTGCTACTGAAGAAAAAATCAACTTCATGCTCGAAATGCGTGCATCTTGCCGTAACAGAGTTGAAGATTATGCCGATAAGTTTGGTGTTAAATTCTTTAAGGGTGAGAAACCTTGGGGTGCAAAGGTTGACATCATTATGCCTTGCGCAACCCAGAACGAAGTTGGCATTGAAGATGCTAAGAAGATTGTTGCTAACGGCATAAAATATTATGTTGAAGTTTCCAATATGCCCACCACTAACGAGGCTGTTGCATACCTTAAGGATAACGGCGTAATTGTTGCTCCTTCTAAAGCAGTTAATGCAGGCGGTGTTGCAGTTTCGGGTCTTGAAATGAGCCAGAACTCAATGCGTTACAGTTGGTCAACTGAAGAAGTAGACGCTAAACTTCACACTATTATGACTAATATCTTCCAGTCATCTGTTAAAGCTGCTAACAGATACGGTCTTGGTGATGACCTTGTAGCAGGTGCTAATATTGCAGGTTTCGAGAAGGTTGCAGAAGCCATGATTGCTCAAGGCGTAGCATACTAATATTGTTTAATAAAAAAGCGGTGCAAATGATTTTTGCATCGCTTTTTTTGTTGTTTTATGTCATATATTTTCTTGACTTATTATTTTTAATATGCGATAATATTTTTGAAAAATTTATGTAAAATGGGGCGTTTAAAAAATGATAAACCAAGCCATTAAAAATCTTACTGAATATGCTGTAAAAAGCGGTCTTATTACAACCGAGGATAAGATTTATTGTACTAATCGTTTACTTGAAATCTTAGGTCTTGATGAATATGATGAACCTACTGCGGTTACTGAAACCGACCTTGAAAAAGTTTTGTGTGAACTTTTAAATTTTGCGGTAGAAAAAGGGCTTATTGATGATAATATCACCGAGCGTGATTTGTTTGATACAAAATTGATGAGCGCGTTTTTACCTCGTCCTTCAGAAGTTATAAAAACCTTTTGGGAAAAGTATGAAACATCACCCGTAGATGCAACTGATTATTATTACAAACTAAGTTGCGACAGCGACTATATTCGCCGTTATCGTATTAAGCGAGATATGAAGTGGGTAACATCTACCGAGTATGGCGATATTGATATTACGGTCAACCTTTCAAAGCCTGAAAAAGACCCTAAGGCTATTGCTGCTGCAAAAAATGCAAAGCAAAGCGGTTATCCTAAGTGCTTACTTTGTAAGGAAAACGAGGGTTATGCAGGAAGACTTAATCACCCTGCAAGGCAAAATCATCGTATTATTCCTATGGTGATAAACGATACTCCTTGGATGATGCAGTATAGCCCTTATGTTTATTATAATGAGCATTGCATTGTTTTTAATTCAGAACATACTCCTATGGCGATTAACCGCGCTACTTTTAGAAAATTGCTCGATTTTGTAAAGATTTTCCCTCATTATTTTGTAGGTTCAAATGCCGATTTACCGATAGTTGGCGGTTCTATTCTTACACATGACCATTTCCAAGGCGGTCATTATACCTTTGCAATGGCAAAGGCACCGGTTGAAACCGAAATTGAGTTTAAAGGTTTTGAAAATGTAAAAGCAGGGATTGTAAAATGGCCAATGTCGGTCATAAGACTTAGTTCAAAAGACGATAAAGCGTTGGTTGACCTTGCAGATAAAATTTTACTTAAATGGAGAGGATACTCGGACGAGGACGCATTCATCTTTGCTGAGACTGAGGGCACACCGCACAACACAATTACTCCTATTGCTCGTAAAAACGGTGAGAACTTTGAACTTGACCTTGTTTTGAGAAACAATATTACTACTAATGAGCATCCAATGGGTGTTTATCATCCTCACGCTGAGTTGCATCATATTAAGAAAGAGAATATCGGTCTTATTGAGGTAATGGGTCTTGCAGTTCTTCCTGCCCGTCTTAAAGAGGAAATTAAAGTTTTAGGCGAAAAAATTGTAGCAGGCGAGGATTTAAGAGCCAACGAAGTTACAGAAAAACACGCCGATTGGGCTGAAGAATTCTTAAAGAATTATAATGACGTTAATGCAAACAATGTAGAAGAAATTATCAAAGCCGAAATTGGCAAGGTTTTTGCCAAAGTTTTGGAACACGCAGGTGTATACAAACGTGATGAAAACGGTATGTCTGCGTTCTTAAAGTTTGTTAATAATGTAAATACATAAAAGAATGGCACTCCAAAAGGAGTGCCATTCTTTTGCTTAATTTTGTTTTCTTACAATTGCATACTCGTCATCAAGACGGAAAAAGGGGCATTTGTTATCACTGCTAACGATGTAACGCATATAATCATCTTCATCCATATTCACAAGGCAAATGTAACCGTCAACATCTTCGTCGTAGCAAAAATTACTGCACATCTCACAATTCGTATTAGCCAATGACGGTCACCTCCTTAAATGTTTGTAAAGTTTTTTAACTGCAGTTTTATTATAACATGATTTTTAAAATTTTCAATATTACAATATTGTAATGGGTTATTGCTACTTTGTAACGGGCAAAACGCTTGAATTTTACCCGTTAATATTATAAAATTTATAAAGTAGTATGCATATTGGAGGGGAAATATGTTTAAAAGGATATTAGGCGTTTTGGCGGCAGTTTTAATTATTGCAATGCCGTTGTCGGCAGGTGCAGTAGTTGACGAAAGAGCGGTCGAACGACTTGTCAACATATCGGTAACTTTAGACGGAGCAACGCCGACAAGCGGTGAGTATAGTGTAATTGTTACCGAAAAAACAATAGACGACGAGTCTTATGAACCAACCGGTAAAATTGAACATATAGAACTTAATGCAGGTAACGGTTATGCACATAAATTTAATATTGATGTAAGCAAAGTTTTTTACCGCTATGAGTTTCAACTTGAAGGTACCGTCGAAGGCGTGCTTAATGATACACGGATTTTTTCGGTTGAAATAGGTCAGGATATTTTACAGTGCGTAGATAGTTTTGACGAAGATAATCCTCAAATTTTTGATATTAGCGACCAAAGTGTTACCTTTAACGCGGTTTTTTCTAATAAAACAGCACCAAAACTTACCGAGGTCAAGGTAAAGGCGGTTAGTGATAAAAAAATATCGAAGGTTTATGACGGTAATGTAGATGCAGTTGTTACGGCTGATTGTTTTCAAATTGAGGGTATTACCGACGGTGCTGATGTAAAGTTAGAGTTTGCCTCTGCAAAATTTAATGACCCAAATGTCAAAAAAGCCAAAGAGGTAGTTGTCAGCGGTTTTAAACTCAGCGGAAGAGATGCGTCTTCCTACAAAGTGGTAACCGAAGAGGTAAAGTTTCAGGGTGAAATAACCGAGCGCCAAATTACCGTTTCTGCCATAAATACGGTTATGACGATAGGCGAAATTGAGCCAAAACTCAATTTCAGTGTGGTGGGCGAACTCGTTGGTGACGATAAACTGGTTGGCAACCTTGCCAGGACATCGGGTAATGAAGTAGGCACTTATGTTATAACCATTGGCACTTTAGCATTGAGTGCAAATAGCGATAATTACAGCATAATTTTTAACGAAGGCATTTTTACAATTTCAAGTTATTCTAAAAATTCGCTTACTGATAGCGAAAGCAAAATATCGGTTGACGGATTTTTTGATAAATCTGCGTCGTTTACAGTAACCCCCATTTCAGCAACCGATTCAAACTATAAAATGTTGTTTGAAAATGCTGCATGGGGTAAGGTGGTTTCGGCTTATAATTTGTCTTTAGACGGTTTTGACGGTGAGGTCACCATTGTTTTTCCCATACCTGCAGAGTATAAGGGAAAAGACATAGCAATTTATCAAATGATGTCTAACGGTGCTGTGACCTGCTTGAAAACTGTTGCTACCGATACAGTTTCTCTTTCAACTTTGGAGTGTACGCAGTTTATGTTGGTTGCCGAAAAGGGAGCAACCGATGATAGTGAAAATAAAGAAAAGCGTTCAACCGTTGCAACTATTTTTCTTGTATTGCTTATAGTGTTGGGCGTTTTGGTGGGTCTTGTGCTTATCATAGTAGCGCTTTTCTTTGGAATGGTATTTTTCAATAAAACGGAGGAACTGAAAGCTATAATAAGAGGTATAAAAAAGATGTTCCGCAAATAAACAGTAAAAACGCACAGTTGATAAAACTGTGCGTTTTTTGTTGGATAAACGCCTTAATTATGATTATATTAAAATAGAGGTGTTTTTATGGAAATTAGGACCGATCTTGCTATTGAGTTTGCCGCTGATAAAACTTCACAAAAAAGCGGTGTTTCGGTTAAAAAATATGAAGAGGGCAGTATTAGAGTTTCAACAGTAAACATATCTCTGCCCGAAGCCGCAAGAAAATTGGGCAAACCGGTTGGAAAATACGTAACGCTTGAATCTACCGGCACAATAAATCTGTTTGAACTTGAAAATTTAAGCACACTTTTAGAAAATGAACTTAAAAGTATATTAGGAGTTATAGACGGAACGGCACTTGTTGTGGGAATTGGTAATACTACCATAACACCGGATGCGTTAGGACCGACGGTAGCGGCAGGAGTATTGGCAACCCGTCATATAGGCGAAGATTTAGCAAATAAAATAGGGCTTAAAGGGTTAAGATCGGTTTCGGTGTTGTCACCCGGTGTTTTGGGACAAACGGGGATGGAAACAAAAGAGGTTATTGATGGTGCCGTATGTAAGGTTTCACCGTCGGTAATAATTTTGATTGATGCATTGGCGGCGAGAGAAGTATCGCGACTTTGCAATACTGTGCAGATATGTGATACAGGTGTGTCACCGGGTTCGGGAGTGGGTAATTCGCGTAGCGAAATAAGTGAAAAAACGGTAGGTGTACGGTGTATAACCATAGGGGTACCAACGGTTGTTGAGGCTGCTACATTGTGTTATGACCTGACGGGGCACAGTACTCGTGACCACGAGCCGTTAATTGTCACTCCGCGTGATATTGACCGACTTTCGCTTCGTGCATCAAAGGTTATATCGTTGGCTATAAATAAGGTACTTCAACCTGATATTGACCCCGAAATACTAATTGACGTAGTATAAATTATTATAGTTTTTCATATATTTTTTTAAGAACACTTTTAAAGGAAAATGATATGAAAAAGCCTCGTTTTATTTTGAGTTTTTTAGCAGTTTTCATTGTTTTGTCGCTTGTGGTTTTAAGTGTTGCCGTTTTAAAACCTTACGATAATTTTTTAAAAGCCGCTTGCCTTTCGATATCACCGCATATGTTTGGGAAATTTTATGGCGACAGTGAAATTTTAGCCCAAACAGTAAGACCGTCAAACTCGGCTTCGGTTAACATTTCAAAACAACATCCCGTAAGTAAGACGGTTGAGACAAAGGTGATAGGTAACATAGTTCAAAAAACAGTCTCGCCGTATGGTGCCAACACGTCCTTTTCAAACGTGTATATTAATAACAAATGCAAAGAAAGTATAGATATAAAAGGTGGGTTGTCCCAAAGTTTAGGTTTTAAGGTCGATAAGGGAACAAATCCGCAGGTGCTGATTTACCATACTCACACTACAGAGTCGTATTTTTTGGAGGATAAAAGTGTATACACAGAGGAGGATAACACGCGTACAACCGACAATACTAAAAATGTGGTTGCAGTTGGAGAGAAGATTGCCGAGCAATTGAGAAACGCCGGCTATGAGGTTATACATGATAAAACAATGCATGATTACCCCGGTTACACAGGTAGTTATACACGTTCTGCCGAGACGGTAAAGGCGATTCTTAAACAATATCCGTCTATTAAGGTTGCCATTGACGTTCACCGAGATTCAATAGCAAGCGGCAACAGTGATAAAATAGCACCGACTGTGTTGGTTGACGGAAAGGAAGCAGCACAGGTGATGCTTGTGATGGGCAGTCAAACAGGAAATATAAGTGGTTATCCGAATTGGCGCCAAAACCTTAAACTGGCAATGAAACTTCAGTATGTTTTTGAGTCTACATATCCCTCGTTTGCACGTCCGATACTATTAAAGTCTGCCAAGTATAATCAAAACTTATCAACGGGTTCTATTTTACTGGAAATGGGCAGTGATGCCAATACTTTGGAGCAGGCACTCTATTCGGGCGAATTAGTGGGACGGTCACTTGTGACCTTATTTGATTCTCAGGGACGGTAAAAAATGAAGACGTTAAAAAGAAAAAGTAATTCAATAATTATTGCGGTACGCTCAGCGACGGTAACAGCAATGTTGCTTGTGGCTTTGTATACCGCAATATTTTTTATGGGTAAAAGTTATACTGTTATGGAAAAAACTGCCTTTGGTCGTGATGTTTCTTTTCTTACTATGCCAAATAAGGACCATTATGTGTTTTTTGGTCAGGAATATAAAATACCCATAATATCAGTAACGGAGCAGGTGCTTAATTTTTGCAGAATTTATGCACCTGGCATAATAAAACTCCTTAATTACCTTACTACGGTAATTAAGGAGTTTGGTGGGTTAATCGTCAAAATGTTTTAGTTTACGGTGGGGAAGATAGGTTGTGTCTGAGTCACGGTGCATATACACGCTCATTACAACGCCGATACTAAAGCAGGTACATAAGAGCGAAGTGCCGCCTGCACTAAAAAACGGTAGCGTTACGCCAATAACCGGTAACAACCACAAGCACATGCCGATGTTTATTACGGTTTGGGCAAAAATCATGCTGAAAATTCCTGTGCATATTACAAGCCCTGCTTTGTTGTGGGCAAGAAAACCGATGTGCAAAATACGAATACATATTGCCGATATTAAAATAAGAACAGCAACACAACCGAAAAAGCCGAGTTCTTCACCAATGCTTGTAAAAATAAAATCGTTATATCCCTCAGGAATAGAACCGCTTTGAACAAGCGTGCCGTTAAATAAACCTTCGCCCAAAAGTCCTCCGTTAGCCATGGCAACACGGCCGCGCCATTGTTGATATAAAGTTCCTAAATAGTCTGACTCGGTGCCGAAAAACAACGCACCTATGCGGGAACGTTGGTCGTCATTCATAACAAAGAAGTAGGCAAACGGTAAGGCGGTAACAACGGCACCAAGAGCGATTATGAAATATCTTAATTTAACACCTGCGGCAAACATCATACCAACCGTCATAATGCCAAAAACGAGAGCACTACCGTCGTCGCCCTGAAAATGTATAAGTAAAACGGGAACGGCACCGTGAAGCGCTAAAAGGCAGGTGTGAACAAAACTTTTAACCTTGTCCCCAATTGTAAGACAGTGGTATCCAAAGGTTATAACAAAGCAAACCTTTAATAATTCTGCCGGCTGAAAAGAAATACCGCCGGGTAACAAAAGCCACGCCTTGTCGTCGGTGTTACCGGGTGCAAAGCCAAAGAAAAAGGTTAAAACTACAAGCGAAAGACCGACAAGTGCAATAATAGGCCAAAATTTAATAAATGTCTTATAGTTAAAACTGCTTATTGTAATTATGGCAATAACACCTAAAAGTAAAGAAAATAATTGCATTAAAAAGTCGCCCAAATCTCTGCCGTTTAGAAAATATGTCGACGATAAAACAGCGACCGCGCCAAAAAGCGATGCCACTATACATAGAATATATAATAATTTGTCACATTCGCGAATGTAGTCGGCGATTTTGCGAAAAATCAGTCTCATAAAACTTGTCCTTTTTTATTTTCTTTAATTATTATAGACTAAAACAAAAAATAGTTCAAGATGTACTTTAAATATTGGAATAAATATGTTATACTGTGTTTTAAGTGAGGTGGAAATATGTCGACTGAGGTATTTGTTTCAAATTCTGTGTTAGAAACTGAAGATTTTGCGTTGGGTTTAGCACAGAAAATAACCAAGGGTGTTGTTATCGCCATGAAGGGTGACCTTGGTGCCGGCAAGACCTGCTTTACAAGAGGGTTTGCTAAAGGAATGGGATATGACGGCGACGTTAATTCTCCAACCTTTGCTATTGTTAATGAGTATCTTGGCGGAAGATTACCGATATTTCACTTTGATATGTACCGTGTTTCGGGGTGGGAAGACCTTTATACTACGGGGTATTTTGAATATTTGGAATCGGGCGGTGTGTTGCTCATTGAGTGGAGCGAAAATATTGAGTCGGCATTGCCTGATAACACAATAACTGTAACGATAGAAAATTGCGGTGAAACTAAGCGAAAAATCACCGTTGAAGGTAAGTGTTAAAATGATTATTTTGGGAATTGAATGTACTGCGAGTCCCGTTTCGTGTGCCGTTTTTGAGGACGATAAATTAAAAGCAGAATATTTTTTAGATGTTAAAACTACTCATTCTCAGACGTTATTGCCTATGGTCGAGTCGGTACTGCAATCTTGCAACTGTAAAATCAGCGATGTTGATATGATAGCCGTTACCGACGGACCCGGTTCGTTTACGGGAGTGAGAATTGGTGTCAGTGCAGTTAAAGGTTTTGCGCAACCGCTTTCTATTCCGTGTAAGCCTGTTTCGGTGCTTCTTGGTATGGCGTATAATTTTGCTTTATTCGACTGTTATGTTTGTGCCGTTATGGATGCACGTTGCAATCAGGTTTATAACGCATTGTTTTCAATTGAAAACGGTAGTGTGAACCGTATGTGCGACGACAGAGCGTTAATGATTGATGAACTTTTGATAGAAATTGAGCAACTGTCAAAATCAGAAAAGCCTGTGTTTGTTGTCGGTGACGGTGCGGAGTTGTTTTATGAAAAAGCAAAAGATATTGGCAACAACATAAAATTAGCACCCAGCCATCTTGTAAGGCAAAAAGCATCGGGAATTTGCATGGCGGCAATGTCAAACAGTGAAAATAGTAAAACTGTTTCGGCAACCGAGTTGTTGCCTAAATATTTAAGGCTTCCTCAAGCCGAACGAGAACTAAGAGCAAAACAAATGAAAGGATGATTATAAATGGCAAATTTCAAAAAAGGTGATGTTTTGGCAATAGGTTGTGACCACGGCGGTTATGAACTTAAAAACAAAATTATTGAGCATCTTAATGAGTGCGGTGTAGAGTTTAAAGATTTTGGTACATTCGATGGAGGTGCCGTTGATTACCCCGAAATAGCCGTAAAAGTTACAGGTGCTATTACTTCGGGTGAAGCAAAATTGGGTATTCTTGTTTGTGGTACCGGAATTGGTATGTCTATGGCGGCAAATAAGGTAAAGGGTATCCGTGCAGCGGCTTGTTCCGAAACGTTTTCTGCAAAATATACAAGACTTCATAATGACGCTAATGTTTTGTGCCTTGGAGGACGTGTTATTGGCCCCGGTGTTGCTTTAGAAATGGTTGATTTGTTCTTAAATACTGAGTATGAAGGCGGCAGGCATGACCGCAGGGTTGCCGCTATTATGGCAATAGAAGAAAATTGAAATTAAAAAGAATAAAGCCGATGGATTTTATCCATCGGCTTTATTTATTTTTTAGTCAAAAAATTTATAAGTTTTATTGTTTCAAGTATCACAGGTACTGAAAACGGAAGAAGTAATGAACTTACCCAACCGTCGGTATCCATTGCTTCAAGTCCGAAAAATTTGTTTATAGGTGTAGCCACCAAAAGTATTGCAATAATCATACAAATAATTGAAGCCGTAAACATAAATCGGTTTTGAAGCAACCTTTTAAAGAAAAATTCGGTCGAGCGGGAACTGTAAAGATAAAGTATAAGTGTCAGTACAATTGAAACAAACAATGAAGACGGTGCGTGAGGAGTATCAAAATTAATTAATGATACAATCAAGGGGATTAAAGCAATTAAAACGCCTTTTCCTAACGAAACTAAAACGCTTTTAAGTTCCACAATTTTTTGACCTGCGTTTTGCGGATGCTCTTTCATAACACCATTATCGGCAGGTTCAAATCCGAAAGCAGCAATAGGGAAGGCGAGCGTAAAGACTGAGGCCAATAAAACGAGTTCTGTCGGTAACAGACTGCCAAAAGAGATAACACCAAAAACAAGTGACATAAAAAGACAGGTGCATAGCGTTATGTAATAATTTATATACTTATAAAAGTTATCAAAAATACCGCGTGCATTTTTAACTGCTTTTACAATAGAAGAGAAACGGTCGTCAAATACAACCATGTCGGCATTGCCTTTTGCTACGTCAGTACCGCTTTTTCCCATGGCACAGCCAACATCTGCAAATGCCATAGGCTCACAGTTCGCAGCACTGTCAGCGGTTATAAGTACTGTTTCGCCGTTCGAATGTAGGGCTTCAACAAACCTTATGCGTTGCTCAGGTGAAATTCTTGCGCAAACCTTTATCTTTCCTGCAACAGCAGACAGTTCTTCATCTGATAATGCATCAATCTGCTCGCCGACTACCGACAGTTCATCTTCTTTTAAAATACCTAAATTTTCTGCAATGGTTGCAGCGGTGTTTATGTGGTCGCCCGTAAACATAACGGTTGAAATACCGGCTTCACGGCAAAGGGCAACGCTTTCGGGTGCGCTTTTGCGTTCACAGTCGGCAATACCCAATAGTCCCAAAAACTCTAAATCATACTCCAACTGTTCAGGGGTGGGGTTAGCAGGAACATCGTCTAAAGTTTTAAAAGAAATTGCTAAAACGCGAAGCCCTTGGTTGCACATATCTTCATAGGCTTGCTTGATTTGAGCCTGATTTTCTGTGTTACAACGTTCAAGAACAATATCAGGTGCTCCTCTTACAACTGCAAAAACCGTACCTTCTATCATGGTGACGATGGTTTTGATTTTTCTCTCCGGTGTCAGAGGAATAGATGTGATAGTGGGAAACTCCGAGTCGAAATCCTGCTTGTTTATGTTAAGAAAGCGTGATGCCGCCGATATTAGTGCAAGTTCTGTAGCGTCAGAATCTTCATTAAAATTCGGCTCACAACTCAGCACGCCAAAGCGCATGGCAACTTCGCATTGTTTTGATATGCTGTCGGATGACAGGTCTATTATTTTGTCGCAGTCATAAACTTTTGAAAGCGACATCTTGTTTCTTGTTAATGTACCGGTTTTGTCAGCGCATATTACGGTTACCGCTGCTAATTTTTCAACCGTTTTTGCGTCAAATATTGTTGTACGGTCTTTTTCGATACGCTTTATACCAAGTGATAAAAGGCAGGCTATTCTGGTAGCAAAGTTGCCGGGAACAATGGCAATATAAAGGCACACAGCCAATATAAGTGCTTCTAAAAATTTGCCCCAACCAATCGGCGTCGCAGTTGCAAAGGTGCCCAAAGCCGTAATAATTGCACATGCTACAAAAGTGCAAACGGAAAAAATTTTCATAAAATCGCTGTATCGGTCGGCGATACGGTCCTGAAGACCTTTGTGGAAAAATACCTTGTTTTTTATAACGGCGCGTCTGATTTCGGCATTTGAGCCGGTTTCGACAACTACACAAACTGCAGTTCCCGTCATGACGGTACTTCCGCAATAAACCATATTGGTTCTGCTGTTAAGTTGTGTGAAATCTTCAAGCAAAACGTCGGCGTCTTTTTGTACGGTGACAATGCCTTTTTCACCTAAAAGTGTTGATTCGTCACAACGTAAACCCGATGCTTCAATTATTCGTGCGTCGGCGGGGACATAATCGCCGGCGGAAAGTAGAATTATATCGCCGGGTACTAACTGCTCACTGCTTATCACTGTTTCTTGTCCGTCACGCAAAACTAAGGCTGATACACTTACGCGGTTACTAAGGTGTGACAACATATTTCTCGAACGGTATTCGGCAATGATACATAAAGCATTTTTTACGCATAGAATTATAAAAATTATAAGAGGAAACAGAAAGTTGTTATTCATTGTTACTAATTCGCGTAATATGTAAATAACAAGCAAACTCAAAAGTAAAATAACCGATGGCTTTTGTAACTGTTTTATGAATGCCGAGCGTTTGCTTATCTCTTCCTCGTTTACCGAAAGGTTTTTGCCGTATGCTTCGAGCCTTTGGGAAACTTTTTGTGAAGAAAGACCGTTTTCGCGGTCGGTATCAAGTTCTTCCAAAATTTCTTCGGCTGTTGAACTGTGCCAAATCATATATTCACTCCTAAAACGCTTGAGTATAGTTGTTTAAATTTAGTTCATTATACTACATTTGGCAATAAAAATCAATAATTATAGTAGTCGACATAAAAAAGCACCTAAAACAGATGTATTTTTGATAGCATAAAAGGCAAAAAGCCACGGTAACGCTGACGCGTACCGTGGCTTTATAACGTATTAGACTACAAAAAGACACTGTTTTAGGCAAATTATCCCTAACCGCAACTCCCTTACACTAAAAAGTGTATAGTGCTTAAAGTTTTAGTCGCCGTAACCGTTGGGGTTATTGCTTTGCCAACGCCAGGTGTCTTGGCACATATCTTCAATTGTTTTCTTGGCTTCCCAACCCAAAAGAGCCTTTGCTTTGTCAGCATTGGCGTAAACTTCGTCAGGGTCACCAGGACGACGGGGGTCAATAACAAAAGGAATTTCAATACCGGATGCTTTTTGGAATGCGTCTTTGAGTTGTAAAACGCTACAACCGTTACCGGTACCAAGGTTTATTGCCTCACAACCGGTGTTGTTAAGTGCCCAGTTGACTGCTTTTACATGACCGTCAGCAAGGTCTACAACGTGAATATAATCGCGAACACCTGTGCCGTCAACAGTGTTATAATCGTTTCCGAAAATGTGAAGTTTTTCAAGTTTGCCGACAGCAACCTGAGAAATATAAGGCATAAGGTTGTTGGGTATACCTTTGGGGTCCTCGCCTATAAGACCGCTTTCGTGAGCACCGATGGGGTTAAAGTAACGGAGAAGTGCGATGCTCCAACCTTTATCGGATGCATAGAGGTCACGCAAGATTTCTTCTATAAAGAGTTTAGTTCTGCCGTAAGGATTAATGGCACCTAAAGGCATAGTTTCAACAAGCGGCATGGTTTTTGACATACCGTAAACCGTTGCCGAAGAAGAAAATACGATTTTTTTAACACCAAACTCTTCCATTACGTCGCAAAGTGCAAAGGTTGAGTCGAGATTGTTTTTGTAATATTCCATAGGAATCTTAGCTGATTCACCGACTGCCTTGTGACCTGCAAAATGAATTGCAGCCTCAATTTTGTTTTCGGTGAAAATTTTACGAAGAGCATCTTTATCTCTTACGTCGGCTTCATAGAATTTTACTTCTTTGCCGATAATTTTTTCAATGCGTTTTACCGCTTCAACCTTACTGTTGTTAAGGTTGTCAATAATAACAACATCTAAGCCTGCTTTACTAAGTTCAATGCAGGTATGACTTCCGATATATCCTGCACCGCCGGTAATAAGTATTGCCATAGATAAATCCTCCAATATGTTTTTACTGATTGATTTTAACACATTATTTTACTGTTTTCAAGGTGCTACATATCATAATTTTAAGTAAATTATGCTAAAATAAGAAGTAAGTGTAAATTATTGACCAAATCGGTTGACATTTTTTGGTTTATACATTATTTTATAGTTAGCATTCAATTGCAAAAAATATAATTATTAAGGTTAAGGAGAAGAAAATGTTTTATATAGATTGGACTTATATTATACTCGTTTTACCTGCTGTGATTTTTTCACTCGCCATGAGTGCAAAGGTAGATTCTTCGTTTAAAAAATATTCCAAGGTTTTTTCAAGAAGAGGAATTTCGGCTTACGAAGCGGCACTCAAAGTGCTTGAATATAACGGTGTGACGGGTGTTAAAATTGAACGTGTTAAGGGCAAACTTACTGACCATTACGACCCTAAAACCAATGTTATAAGGCTTTCGGATGCCGTGCACGACAGTATGTCGGTTGCTGCAATAGGCGTTGCCTGTCATGAGGCGGGGCATGCCGTTCAACATGCAAAGAATTATCTCCCTGTTAAAATTCGTACGGCAATAGTACCCATAACCAATATCGGCTCGCGTCTTGCAATGCCGTTAATCCTTATCGGTTTACTGCTATCGTATATGGGTGAGATATACAGTTATGTTGCTTATGCAGGTGTGTTGCTGTTCTCGTTGTGTGTCGTATTTCAACTTGTTACTTTACCAACCGAACTTAATGCAAGCCGACGTGCTATGAATTGCATTAATGAAACATATATTTTAGAGGGTGATGAGGCGGTAGGTGCCAAAAAGGTTTTAACTGCTGCCGCATTGACCTATGTTGCCGCTTTGGCTGTGTCGGTTGTGCAACTTTTAAGGTTGTTTATTATTGTGTCGGGTTCAAGAAGAGATTAAAATTTGCCGTGTTTTGCAAGTTCGCAAGACACGGCTATTTTATTGCTAAAAGGTATTGACAAAGTGATATCAAAATGATATCATATAATCGTGATAATAAATTGGAGGGGTATTTATGCTTAAAATAGAAAATCTTACGAAAACCTATGGTGATAAAAAGGCTGTTGATGGGCTTTCACTTCATATAAAACAAGGCGAAATTTACGGGTTTATCGGTCATAACGGAGCAGGTAAGACCACTACTATTAAGGCTGTCTGCGGTATTTTGCAGTTTGAGTACGGTGATATTTTAGTTGACGGGGTATCGGTAAATAAAGACCCCGTTTTGTGTAAACAAAAAATCGCATATATCCCTGACAATCCTGACCTTTATGATTTTATGAGCGGTATAGGCTTTTTAAACTTTGTTGCAGATATTTTTGGTGTTTCTAAAGCGAAAAGGGACGAGCGAATTACTAAATATGCTGATATGTTTGGACTTACTGAGAATTTGGCTCAATCAATATCAACGTATTCGCACGGTATGAAGCAAAAGTTGGCAATAATTTCGGCACTTTTGCACGACCCAAAACTTATTATTATGGATGAGCCGTTTGTTGGCCTTGACCCAAAAGCATCGCATTTGCTTAAAGTCGTTATGAGAGATTTGTGCAATAACGGTGCGGCAATTTTCTTTTCTACCCATGTTTTGGAGGTTGCCGAAAAGCTTTGCGATAAGGTTGCTATAATTAAAGATGGTAAACTAATAAAATCGGGTACAATGGAAGAGGTCAGAGGTGATTCTTCACTTGAAAATGTGTTCCTTGAATTGGAGGGTGACCAATGATTAAAACTCTTGTCAAGAAACAAATTTTACAGATTTTTTACTGGGTTTTTGCCGACCGAAAGACAGGTAAAGTCCGTTCGGGTAAAAAATTATTAGGATTTGTTGTTCTTTATGCGTTTCTTTTTGGTTATTTAGGACTTATGTTTTATTACCTTGCCGATTTTCTTTGCGAGCCGTTTGTTGTGTCGGGACTCGGTTGGTTTTATTTTACCTTTATGGGTCTTTTAGGCGTTGTTGTAGGCGTTTTCGGCAGTGTTTTCAGTACTTATGCCTCGCTTTATAAACCAAAGGATAACGATTTTCTGCTGTCAATGCCCATAAAACCGTCGGCAATTTTGATATCAAGGCTTATCGGTGTATATTTAACCGGACTTTTGTATGAACTTATTGCTATGGTACCCGCGGTTATTGTGTGGTATATATATGCAAAACCAAACGTGCTTGGAATAATTTTTACTGCATTAATACCGGTTATTTTGTCGCTGTTGGTTTTAGCGCTTTCGTGTATATTAGGGTTTGTTGTAGCGCTAATTAGTTCAAGGCTCAAAAATAAGAATGTTGTAATAATGGTTGCATCGCTTGGGTTTATTGCGCTCTATTATTACGGTTATTCAAAGATTTATAATTTGTTGCAAGAACTAATAACTAATCCGCAGATTTTAGATGACGGGGTAAAAAATATACTTTATCCTTTTTATAAAATGGGGCTTGCCGCAAGCGGTGAAGTGGTGTCCATGCTTATTTTTACGTCTATTGTTGTGGGTATACTTGCCGTTGTATGCTTTGTTATGTCGCGAAGTTTCATAAAGGTTGCAACCATTAACAACGGTGATGTCAAGAGGGTTTATAAAGGCAACCGTGAAAAATCCGGTAACATAAAAACAGCATTATTTAAAAAAGAATTGCGTAGATTCTTAGGCAGTCCCACCTATATGCTTAATTGCGGTATAGGTTGCGTTATGACGCTTGTAGTAGCCGTTTTTGTTGCAATAAAGCAAGATATGATAAATGAAATATTATCTCTGTTTGCTTTTGAAAATAAAGAAGCGGCATGGCTGATTACTGCTGCCGCGTTGGCTGGGTTGGGTAGTACGAATAATATTTCTGCCCCTTCGGTGTCGCTTGAAGGCAAGCATCTCTGGATAATTAAAATGTTACCCGTTCCTGCCAAGGAGGTGCTTTACGCCAAACTGAAATTACATCTGGCAATAGCACTTCTGCCAATTTTAGTGATGTCGGTAACTGTTAGCGTTATAACAAAAATGTCGTTTGTTTTTGCGACTTTAACTATACTGTTGGCAGTTGTTATGACGTTTTTCATTGCAGTATTGGGTCTTGTTTTAAATGTTAAATTTCCAAATTTTGATTGGCACAACGAGACGGTGCCCGTAAAACAAAGTGCAAGTGTCACGCTTACATTGTTTGGCGGTTGGACGATAGTTTTAGGCTTTGGCTTGCTTTATTACTTTTTGTTAAAAGATTTTGTGTCGCCTGCCGTATTTTTAGCACTTTGTTTGTTTGTGTTGGCTCTTGTTTCAATGGCTTTGTTTTTGTGGATAAGCAAAAAAGGAGCCGAAGTTTTTAGCAAATTTTAAGGTGATTGTATGAAACATGTTATAGAAATCAGTAAACTTAATAAAACGTTTAAAGAAGTAAAGGCGGTTAAGGACTTAAGTTTTAGGGTTAATGAAGGCGAACTGTTTGCGTTTTTGGGTGTTAACGGTGCCGGAAAATCCACCACAATAAATATCATATGCGGACAACTTAGTAAAGATAACGGCAGTGTAGTTATTGATGGGTACGACCTTGACAGTGATGTAGACTCGGTAAAATGTAAATTGGGTGTAGTTTATCAAAATTCTGTTCTTGATAAATCGCTTACCGTTTATGATAATCTTAAATCAAGGGCTGCACTTTACGGTATTGTAGGAGAGGCATTTGCAGAAAGGTTACATGCTTTAGCCGAATTGCTCGAATTTTCTGACCTTTTAAAGCGTACTGTCGGTAAACTTTCAGGTGGACAGAGAAGGCGAATTGATATTGCGCGAGCATTGATTCATGACCCTAAAATACTTATACTCGACGAGCCTACGACTGGGCTTGACCCTAAAACAAGGCAAAATTTATGGGAAGTTATTGCCAAACTTAGAAAAAGTGACGGAATGACAGTTTTTCTGACCACCCATTATATGGAAGAGGCGGCAGATGCCGATTATGTGGTTATACTTGACAAAGGGCAAATTGTTGCCGAAGGCACCCCGTTGCAACTTAAAAATAAATATACGGGTGATTTTATAACTCTTTACGGAGTGAATGAAGAAACTGTTAAAAGCTTAAATGTTAGTTATGAAAAGATTAGAGATGCTTATCGTTTGTCGGTGCCAAATACGGCTAAGGCGACAGAACTTATAGTGAAGAATCCTGAGATTTTTTTTGATTATGAAATAACCAAAGGTAAGATGGATGATGTATTTCTTTCGGTTACTGCCCGTTCGGAAAGCAGTTTAAATGAAATGCAATGAAAAGCTTTAAAGAGGTGGAAAAAATGAATGTGTTTTTAGCATTGGTAAAGCGTAATACCAAACTGTTTTTTAAGGATAAAGGGATGTTCTTAACATCGCTTATAACCCCTCTTATATTGCTTGTGCTTTATGTTACATTTCTAAGTAATGTATACAGAGACAGTTTTTTGGCAGGGTTGCCCGAAGGACTGCACATGGCAGAAGAACTTGTTGGTGGTTGTGTTGGCGGTCAGTTGATTTCGTCTATTTTAGCTGTGTCCTCGGTAACTGTTGCATTTTGTTCAAATATGCTTATGGTTCAGGATAAGGCTAACGGAAGTATTAAGGATATCAGAGTTTCACCGGTCAAACCGTCAGTGCTTGCGGTATCTTATTATGTTTCGTCGGTTATCTCAACCCTCATTATCTGTTTTACTGCCGCCGTTATCTGCTTTTTGTATATTGCATATATTGGCTGGTATATGTCGGTAACGGACATTTTGGCTTTGCTGTTTGACGTGTTTTTGCTTGTTATGTTTGGAACGGCTCTGTCGAGCATTATTAACTTCTTTTTGTCAACTCAAGGTCAGATGTCGGCTGTCGGGACATTGGTTAGTTCGGGTTACGGATTTATTTGTGGCGCATATATGCCTATATCTCAGTTCTCAAGCGGGTTGCAAAATGTTATATCGTTGCTGCCTGGTACTTACGGAACGTCATTGGTAAGAAACCATGCATTAAGAGGTGTTTTTGCAGAAATGAGTGATGTGGGTTTCCCAAAAGAGGTGATAGAACAACTTAAAGATGCAGTCGACTGTAATTTATACTTTTTTGGCACAAAGGTCGAAACAGGAACTATGTATGCCGTTTTAGCAGGGACTGTGTTATTGTTGATAGCGGTTTATGTGTTGTTAAATAAAAGTGCAAAGGTTAAATAATTAAACCAAAGTAATGTTATTTTTGCACGAGGTCAGGCATAGTATATCTCGGGTGAGAATGTGCTTAAGAGAATTGTATTGTGCGTTTGTGTTTTGCTTGTTGTGTTGTTAGTATCGGTAGCCTTTTTTAAGGATGTGGCATTTTTTGAAAACAAAAAAAGCGTTAATACTGTAAGCGCAAAACAAACATATAAAACCATAATAATCGACGCCGGCCATGGTGGGTTTGACGGTGGGGCGGTGGCGTCGGACGGTACTATTGAAAAGGATTTAAATCTTGAAATTTCTTTAAAACTCAATGCTGTTTTAAAGGCTATGGGCTATCGTACCGTTTTGGTGAGGGATGCCGACCTTTCGATGGAGGATGACGATGTCTCGGGTTCTAAAAAGGTTAGTGATATGAAAAATCGGCTAAAACTGATGAAAAGTCATCCGGATTCGTTATTTGTAAGCATTCATATGAATAAATACCAAACATCTCAGCCTAATGGTACGCAGGTTTTTTACGGTTTGACTGACGGTTCTCAATCGCTTGCAAACTTCATACAGTCTGCCGTTAAACAAAATCTTCAACCAAATAATCACAGGGTTGTGAAAAAGACAACAAAAGATATTTATCTGCTTTATAATTCGGTTGTACCGTCGGTAATTGTTGAATGTGGTTTTTTGAGTAATCCAAACGATTTGGCAAATTTAAAATCTCAAGATTATCAAAAGTCGCTGTCATGGGCTATTGCCGAGGGAATTATGCGGTATTTTTCAGAACAAAACACCTAAAAGACGAGCAATCGTCTTTTTTTTATTGTAACAAAGGGTGTTGTGAAAACAATCATAGAAGCGTTAAGTTTGTGGAAGACATTACGGAAGCGGGAATTAAGTCAGCAAACGAGGTGGTTGACAGTAATAATTTGAACAATTATAATAACTCAAGAGGTGAGAATCATGGAAACCAAGAAAATCACAACACCCAAGTACTGGGAAGAAGAACGATTTCAACCCATGGTGGAA
>JAZQDU010000009.1:0-115691 GCA_045546915.1 Acutalibacteraceae bacterium
CAGTGATATTCTATTCGCCCATAAACTTGCGAAGCAAATATCACTCGGCGTAAGCCGAATAACACTGCGTAGCAATAGAACTCGCCGCAGGCGAATAGAACTGGCGTGATACTCCGTTAAGAGTATCACGCCAACTTCTCACTGTCCTTTTTTCTTTAATCCTTTGCTTTAGTTTCACAGTAAAGGCAACGGTAAACACCGTTTTCTTTATTTGCAAGCGTAAATATATGTGGCAATTCTTGCTCGGTTTGAGAAATACAACGCGGGTTTTTGCAGAAAATAACGTTAGTAAGTTTTAATGGCAAGTCTGCACTTCTTTTTTCAATTATCACACCGTCTTTAATGACGTTAATTGTAACACCCGAATCAATATAACCTAAGACATCAATGTTGATATCCATATCATAGTCAATCTTGACAATATCTTTTTTGCCCATTTTTTTACTCGGAACATTTTTTATAAGTGCTACCGAACAATCAAGAGACTCAAGTCTTAAAAGGCGGTAGATATCCATAGCCTTACCGGCTGTTATATGGTCGATAACAATACCGTTTTTAATAGATTCGATATTCATTATTCTACCCCCAATAACTTCATAATTAATGCCATTCTCATGAATTTACCGTTAAGCACTTGCTTAAAATAGCATGCTCTAGGGTCATCATCAATGGCAACGCTAATTTCATTTACACGCGGTAGCGGATGCATAATGCAAAGGTCTTTTTTTGCATTATTAAGCTTATCGGGAGTTAAAATATAACTATCCTTGAGTCTCAAATAATCCTCTTCATTAAAGAATCTTTCGCGCTGAACTCGCGTCATATAAAGAATGTCAAGTTGTGGCATAACCGCCTCTAAATCGGTGGTTTCTGAATATTCAATGCCATGTTTTTCAATAACATCCTTCTTTATATAACTTGGCAAACACAACTCCTTAGGTGAAATAAGCACAAACTTAACACCGACATAACGTGACATTGCTTCAATTAAAGAGTGCACGGTGCGCCCAAATTTAAGGTCACCACATAAACCAATAGTGAGATTGTCAAATCTTCCCTTTTCACGATTAATCGTAAGCAAATCGGCAAGCGTCTGAGTAGGATGATTATGTCCCCCGTCACCTGCATTGATAACCGGAATTGTAGCATTCATTGATGCAACAAGCGGTGCGCCCTCTTTAGGATGACGCATTGCAATAATATCTGCATAGCAAGAAATGGTTTTGGCAGTATCTGCAACACTCTCGCCCTTTGCAGCAGACGAACTCTGTGCCTCAGAAAATCCAATAACATTTCCGCCGAGTTCGTACATTGCCGCCTCAAAACTAAGCCTTGTTCTCGTCGATGGCTCAAAAAACAAAGTGGCAAGTTTTTTACCCTTACATTTTTCGCTATACTTTTTGGGATTTTCAATAATATCATTTGCAGTTGAAATTAATTCATCAAGTTCAGCCGTATTAAGTTCAAGAATACTAATTAGACTTCTCATATCAAAAGTCCTTTCATAATTTTATGCTTTTGCACCGTTAACTTCGAGATATTTCTTGATTCTGTCAACATTTTCACGGTTTTTCTCATCTTCTTCTAAATATTCGATAATGTCGTACACGTCAACAACCGAATATACAGGGAAACCGTATTCCTCACCGACCTCAGCCATAGCACTTTTTTCGGTCTGACCTTTTTCTTTACGGTCAACCATAACAAAAGTAGCGGCAACCTTTGTACCCTTAAGACCGGACAAAATAGCCATGCTTTCTCTAATAGCAGTACCTGCAGTGATAACATCCTCAACAATAACAATTTCTTCGCCTTCTTGGGGCTTGTAACCTACAAAAACGCCACCTTCACCATGGTCCTTGTCCTCTTTGCGGTTAAAGAAGAAAGGAACATCAAGACCTTCTTTGGAAAGTGCACAGGCAACCGAAACTGCAATCGGAATGCCCTTATATGCAGGACCATAAAGAACAGTACGCTTATTGCCAACCTTTTCAAAATAAGCCTTAGCATAAAACTCACCGAGTTTTGAAATCTGGTCACCGGTTTTTATATCACCGGCATTAATAAAATAAGGAATTTTGCGACCGGATTTAGCAGTAAAATCGCCAAATTTAAGTACTCCGGCACCCTCTAAAAACTCAATAAACTCTCTCTTATAGTTTTCCATTTTTATTCTCCTTAAAATTAGTCACAAAACTCAGTTACGCAACGTTTATAAGCAGCAACCGGGTCAGCGGCAGCCGTAATAGGACGACCTACAACTATATAATCAGAACCGATTTTCTTAGCTTCTGCAGGAGTCATAACCCTCTTCTGGTCACCAATGTCACCGTCGGCAAAACGAACGCCGGGGGTAACGGTAAGGAATGTTTTTCCGCAAAGGTCATGTACCTTCTCGGCTTCAAGCGGTGAGCATACTACACCGTCAAGACCGGCAACCTTAGCGTTATGAGCATAATGCATTACAACCTTATCGATAGGTTCTTTAATAAGAAGGTCGTTCTCCATTCTTTCCTGGTCGGTAGAGGTCAACTGGGTAACAGCAATAAGCAAAGGCCTTGTACCATCGGCTCTTGTTAAACCTTCAAGTCCGGCTTCCATCATAGAAATGGTGCCACCTGCATGAAGGTTGGTCATATCAACATCTAAATTAGACAAAACCGACATCGACTTTTTAACGGTATTAGGAATATCGTGAAGTTTTAAATCAAGAAAAATCTTGTGTCCTCTTGCCTTAATTTCTTTAACCATTTCAGGACCTGCGGCATAAAAAAGTTCCATGCCAATTTTCACAAAAGGCTTGCAGTCGGTAAATTTATCTAAAAACTCAAGACAAGCCTCTTTACTCGCAAAATCACAAGCAATAATTACATCCTTACCCATTGTGTGCTCCTCCTATAATATCTTTTAAATTATCAATTTTGTATTTTTCCATAACACGGGGTAAATCATTAATAATATCACGGCAGGCAAACGGATCAATCAAATTTGCCGCACCAATTTCAACTGCAGTAGCGCCTGCAAGCATCATTTCGATAACATCCTCGGCTGAACTGACACCGCCCATGCCAACAAGCGGAATCTTAACGGCATCATAAACCTGATAAACCATTCTAAGAGCAACCGGCATAATTGCAGGGCCCGAAAATCCACCCATTTTATTGGCAATAATAGGTTTTTTTGTTTTAAGATTAATTCTCATACCTAACAGAGTGTTAATAAGACTGATGCCGTCAGCGCCGGCATCTTCACATGCCTTTGCAATCGACACAATATCGGTAACATTAGGTGAAAGTTTAATAATAAGCGGCTTGTTTGTAACCTTACGGCAAGCCCTTGTAACCTCAGCCGCTGCCTCAGGATTAGTTCCAAAACTCATACCGCCACCGTGAACATTAGGGCAAGAAACGTTTACCTCAAACCAACCAATCTGTTCTTCAGCGTTCAATTTTTCAACTGTATAGGCATAATCTTCAACCGAAAAACCGCTGACATTAGCCATTACAGGTTTATTGAAACATTTTTTCAGTTTGGGCAATTCGTCAGAAATAACCTTAAGGACTCCGGGATTTTGAAGACCAACTGCGTTAATCATACCCATTGAACATTCAGCAATTCTTGGTGTTGGATTACCAAAACGCGGGTCTTTTGTAGTACCTTTAAAAGATAATGTGCCAAGACAGTTAATATCATAAAGTTCGGCAAATTCATACCCAAAACCAAAAGTACCACTGGCAGGAATAATCGGGTTGTCCATCTCGATGCCACAAAGTGTAACCTTAGTGTTTACCATATAATTTCCTCCCTTACCATAACGGGACCGTCTTTACAAATACGTTTATTACCGTATTTAGTCTTACACGAGCAGCCCATACAAGCACCGAATCCGCAGCCCATACGCTCTTCAAAGCTATACTGACCGCTGGTAGTAACTGTATTTTCAATAGCCTTAAACATCGGCTCAGGACCACAAGTAAAGAAATAAGTATACTCAATATCCTTGATAGCGTCGGTTACAAAACCTTTGATGCCGTAACTACCGTCAACAGTAGTCACAAAAACATCAGCACCAAGGGCTTTAAATTCATTTTCATAAAATACTTCCTCTTTGGAATTAAAGCCCAAAACCACTGAAACCTTTTTACCTTCATCAACAAGTTTTTTACAAAGCAGATACATAGGAGGCACACCAACACCGCCACCGATAAGCAACGGTTTATCGCCCGACAACGATGTATTATATCCATTGCCAAGTGAAGTCAAAATATCAAGTTTGGTGCCCTTGCCCATTTCGGCCATCTGTTCTGTGCCACCGCCGACAACCTTGTAAATAATTGTAAGCAAATTATCCTCTATATCACAAACAGAAATAGGACGGCGCAAATATCTGCCTTCTAATTTAATGTTTACAAACTGACCGGGTGCCGTAAAATCAGAAACGTCACCCAAAAGCACCATTTTATAGGTGTTATTGGCTATTTCAATGTTTTCGACAACCTCAAAAATAACCTGTTTCATTTTTACTCCTCAAATTTTAAGCATCAATCGTAGAAATCGTGAGGGTTGTTTCCTCTAAAACATCAAGTAAAACCTTAACCGTGTCAAGTGCGGTAAAGATAGTTACATTGTTCTCGGTCGCAATCTGACGAATCTGATGTCCGTCATTGCGTTGGTCACTGTCGCCAATGTCTTTAGTATTGATAACATAGGCTATATGACCTTGACGGAGAGCATCAGGTATTTCCTCACAACCATCACTGATTTTGCCAAGAACATGGGTACGAATACCGTTTTTCTTTAAGAACTCAGCAGTACCCTCGGTTGCTTCAATATTAAAGCCAAGATTATAAAAACGTCGAATAAGCGGTAATGCCTCTTGCTTATCGCGGTCAGCAATTGTAGCCAAGACGGTACCGTAGTTTTGCAAGTGCATACCCGAAGCCTGTAAAGCCTTATAAAGAGCACGATTGAGTTTATCGTCGTAACCTATTGCTTCACCGGTCGACTTCATTTCAGGTGAAAGATAGGCATCAAGTCCGCGAATTTTATTAAATGAGAACACCGGTGCTTTTGCATACCAGCGTTTTTTCTCTTCAGGGTAAATATCAAAGAAACCTTGTTCTTTAAGGCTCTTACCCAAAATTACCTCAGTAGCAATATCCGCAAGGCTGTAACCGGTAGCCTTTGACAAGAACGGTACGGTACGTGAAGAACGGGGATTAACCTCAATAATATAAACGTTATCGTTTTCATCAACAATAAACTGAATATTATAAAGTCCAACAATACCAATTCCAAGACCTAATTTTTTGGCGTACTGCAAGATAATACCCTTTACCTTATCCGAAATGCTAAAGGAGGGATATACGCTTATAGAGTCACCCGAGTGAACACCGGTACGCTCAACAAGTTCCATAATACCGGGAACAAAAACGTCACGGCCATCACAAATAGCGTCAATTTCAACCTCTCGACCGGAAATATATTTATCAACAAGAACAGGCTTGTCCTCATCAATTTCAACAGCAGTTTTGAGGTAATGACGAAGTTGTTGTTCATTACCAACAATCTGCATAGCACGACCGCCAAGGACAAAACTGGGGCGTACAAGTACAGGATATCCGATTTCAGCCGCAGCCTTAATACCGTCTTCAATCTTGGTAACAGCCTGACCTTTTGCACGAGGAATATTAAGTTCGTTAAGGAGATTTTCAAATGCGTTTCTATCCTCAGCCTTGTCGATAGCGGCACAATCGGTACCGATAATCTTGACACCGCGGTCAAATAAAGGTTGAGCCAAGTTAATAGCAGTCTGACCGCCTAATGATGCAACAACACCCTCAGGCTTCTCAAACTCAATAATATTCATAACATCTTCGGGGGTAAGCGGTTCAAAATAAAGTTTATCAGCCGTTGTATAGTCGGTCGAAACAGTCTCGGGGTTATTATTTATAATAATTGCTTCATAGCCCGAATTTTTAATAGTAGAAACAGCGTGAACTGTAGAATAGTCAAACTCAACACCCTGACCGATACGAATAGGTCCTGCGCCTAAAACGACAATCTTCTTTCTGTCGGTCAAAACTGATGCATTTTCACCCGAATATGATGAATAGAAGTAAGGAATATATGCACCGGTATGGCAAGTATCAACCATTTTAAACGCAGGGAACAAATTATTTTCCTTACGCACATTATAAACATCGAGTTCATTACATTTCCACATACGGGCAATATACTTATCGCTGAATCCCATTTTCTTTGCGGCAGTAAGGGTTGCAACGTCATTTACATTAGCCTTCAAAGTTTCTTCCATGTCTACAATTCTCTTAATAGATTCAAGGAAGAAAGGAGTAATCATAGTAATCTCATGGATTTTATCTATAGAAACACCGCGAGACAAAAGTTCAGCAATAGCAAAAATATTATCAGAACGGAACTGTACAATATAATCAAGCAATTCTTGCTCGGTCATATTATCGAATTTTGCGTGATAAATATGGTTTACGCCAACCTCTAATGAACGGGTGCCTTTTAAAAGTGCCTCTTCAAGGTTAGAACCGATACCCATTACCTCACCGGTTGCTTTCATCTGAGTACCCAAAGTGTTGGGTGCAGAGGTAAATTTATCAAACGGGAAGCGCGGAAGTTTTGCAATAACGTAATCAAGTTTAGGTTCAAACTCAGCGGTAGTGTTAGCAATGGTAATCTCTTTTAAAGACATTCCGACAGCAATTTTAGCGGTAACCCTTGCAATAGGATATCCGCTTGCTTTAGATGCCAATGCCGATGAACGAGAAACTCTGGGGTTAACCTCAATAAGATAATACTCGCTGGTATTGGGGTTAAGAGCAAACTGTACGTTACATCCACCCTCAATTTTAAGTTCACGAATTAACTTAATAGCACTGTCATTAAGCATCTTAAGGTCGTGGTCGTTAAGAGTCATGATAGGTGCTACAACAATAGAGTCGCCGGTGTGAACACCAACAGGGTCAATATTTTCCATACCACAGATGGTAATTGCGTTATCTTCCGAGTCACGCATAACCTCAAATTCGATTTCCTTGTATCCTTTAACACTCTTTTCAATAAGAACCTGATGAACGGGAGAAAGTTTGAATGCATTAACACCAATTTCAATAAGTTCAGCCTCATCAGCAGCAAAACCTCCACCGGTACCGCCAAGAGTAAATGCGGGACGAAGGACAACAGGATAACCGATTCTCTTAGCCGCCTCTTTGGCTTCTTCAAGATTATAAGTGATTTCAGAAGGAATGGTAGGCTCGCCAATAGACTGACAAAGTTCTTTAAAAAGTTCGCGGTCTTCTGCCCTTTCGATACTCTCACTGCTTGTACCTAAAAGTTCAACCTCACACTCTTTTAAAACGCCCTTCTTTTCAAGCTGCATTGCAAGGTTAAGACCGGTCTGACCGCCGTTACCGGCAACAATAGCATCGGGACGCTCATAACGAAGAATTTTTGCAATATATTCCAAAGTTAAAGGTTCCATATAAACCTTATCGGCAATGGTAGTATCGGTCATAATGGTAGCAGGGTTCGAGTTGCAAAGAACAACCTCATAGCCTTCCTCTTTCAAAGCCAAGCATGCCTGTGTACCGGCATAATCAAACTCGGCAGCCTGACCTATAACAATAGGGCCTGAGCCTATAATCAAAACCTTTTTAATATCTTTCCTCTTTGCCATTTTACTTCCTCCCAAAATATATCAAAGATTGTTATATACTATTTTACCATTAGCAACGGTCAATAAACATTGTCCAAACACTTTATAACCCTCAAACGGTGTCGACCTTCCCTTAGACAAAAAATCACTCGGGTTAATAGTAATTTCTTTGTTCAAATTCCAAACCGTAAACGAGTTATTAAGCGGAATATCAAACCTTTTTCTGGGGTTAATTGCCATAACCTCAACAAGTTTTTCCAAAGAAATCAAACCTGTTTTAACAAAATATGTGTACATGAGTTGAAATGCCGACTCAATTCCAACAACGCCAAAAGCACTGTTTTCCAAACCTTTTTCCTTTTCTTCAGCACTGTGAGGTGCGTGGTCGGTAGCAATCATATCAATTGTGCCGTCAATCAAACCTTGTACCAAAGCCTCTCGGTCAGATTTGCTTCTAAGCGGAGGGTTCATTTTAAATCTACCCTCTTCTTTAATATCAGAATCATCTAAAATAAGGTAGTGAGGACCTGTCTCACAAGTAATATCAACGCCGTTTTTCTTGGCTTCTCTTATCAATTCAACACTTTCTTTTGTTGATATGTGACAAACATGATATTTGCAACCCGTTTCCTTAGCAAGCCTTATATCACGTTTTATAGGGCCCCATTCGCTTTCACTGCAAATACCTCTGTGGCCATGTGCCTTTGCGTAATCGCCATCGTGAATATAACCGCCAAAAAGTAACGAATTATCCTCGCAATGTGCCGAAATGATTTTGTCAAGTGCTTTTGCTTTGAGCATTGCCTCTTTCATCATTTCTTCACATTGAACACCTTTTCCGTCATCCGAAAACCCTGCACAAAGAGGAGCCAAACTTTCAAAATCAACCAACTGTTCACCCTTTTGACCAACAGTAATTGAAGCAAACGGATGCACGTTAACAACAGCATCGTTATTAATTATTTCCCACTGTTTATTAATGTTCTCAACACTGTCAGGTACAGGATTAAGATTTGGCATTGAGAACACATCACTAAACCCGCCGCGAGCCGAAGCAAGCGTTCCTGAGGAAATACTTTCCTTATAAAAAAATCCCGGCTCCCTGAGATGTACGTGTACATCACAGAAGGCGGGAAAAATAATACTGTCAGAAATAGAAATAGAGGCACTGCCACCGTCTAAAACGACTCTTTTTTTGTCGGTTCTGACGAAGGTACCGTCAACATATTCAAGACAATTATTAAATATTAATTCCATTGTGACTCCTTTATAAAAGCCCTGCCGAAGCAAGGCTTTATTATAAAAAGCTTAAAAATCAAAGTACAAGCAGAACGAAAAATTTTCTTTCGTTTCTTTCAATGAATTTTACCACAAATACTATGTATTTGTCAATACTTGTCGGTTAAAATTTAGTGCCAAAAATACTACAACTTGTATATTATTTCAACAACTCATCGGTAGAATCACAAACACCGTCAACAAACGAATTAACAAATTCATCATAAAGTGCTTTTGATATTCCGTCAGGCAGGTCAATTTCCTTTTGTTCGCCCGTTTTCATATTCTTAAGAACTGCCTTTTTTTGCTCCAATTCATTATCACCGATAATCACACTAAACGATGCACCAATCTTATCGGCATACTTCATCTGAGCCTTTACCGAACGGCCTGTAACATCGGTAATTGCCGAAAAACCTTCTTCTCTTAGTCTGAAACAAATCTTGGTTGCTGCAATTCTTGCTTTTTCACCCATTGTTCCAATATAAATATCAGGTACTTTTCTTTCGGGGAATCTTGCATTCTGACTTTCCATTACCATAAGCAAACGCTCAATACCCATGGCAAAGCCTAATGACGGCATCTCAGGTCCTCCCATTTGTCCGACAAGACCGTCATAACGGCCACCGCCACAAACAGTAGACTGAGCACCGATATCACCCGAAATAAACTCGAACACTGTTTTGGTATAATAATCAAGACCGCGAACAATGGAAGTATTAACCTTATAATCAAGACCTGCCGAATCAAGATGCTTTTTAACACCTTCAAAATGCTCATGACATTCATCACAAAGGAAGTCAAGCATAACGGGAGCACCTGCGCTAATTTCTTTGCAAATAGGTGATTTACAGTCTAAAATACGCATAGGATTACGCTCTAAACGGTCAAGACAGGTATTGCAAAGTTCAGCAGACTTTTCCTTAAAATATGCCTTTAAAGCCGCATGGTAATTTGCACGGCACTTAGGACATCCAATCGAATTGATTTCAAGCGAAAGATTACCGATACCCAAACCCTCAAGAACACTGTAAGCCAACAGTATCATTTCAGCATCGGCAGACGGGTCAGCAGCACCGAACATTTCGGCACCAAACTGATGAAATTCTCTCATTCTGCCTGCCTGAGGTTTTTCATAACGGTAGCAACCGCCAATATAACAAGCCTTAACGGGCAGAGCACCGTTAATAAGTCCGTTTTCGATAACCGAGCGCACAACACCCGCTGTAAACTCAGGACGAAGCGTAATCGAACGGTCACCCTTATCGGTAAAAGTATACATTTCCTTTTGAACTACGTCGGTAGTTTCTCCAACATTTTTGGTGAAAACCTCGGTATATTCAAAAACAGGAACCCTAATTTCTTCAAAACCAAACAAATTTGCTGTTTCAAGCATTTTGCGTTCAACATACTGCCATTTATAACTGTTTTCGGGCAAAACATCGGCAGTACCCTTAACGGCTGTGTTAAATTTAGCCATAAACAAACTCCTAAAAATAAATTTACTAACCAAAATCCCCGTAAAATACGGGGATTTTTAAAATTTTATGAATTTCTCACAATCTGACGCCAATCAAGGTCACCGCGTTCAAGACCGTGTATAAGCACCTCAGCCGTAGCAATATTGGTCGCAACCGGAATATTATGAACGTCGCAAAGGCGTAAAATAGAATTTTCATCAGGTTCATCCGGTTTTGGATTTAATGGGTCACGGAACCAAAGAACAAGGTCAACTTCATCGCAACCTATACGTGATGCTATCTGTTGAGCACCGCCCTGGTCACCGCTTAGAAACTTAACAATATCAAGGCCTGTTGCCTCGGATACAAGTTTACCGGTAGTACCGGTGGCAAGAATGGTATGTCGACTTAAAATACCACAATATGCGATACAAAACTGTACCATAAGTTCCTTCTTTGCGTCATGTGCTATTATAGCAATATTCATTTATACCATCCCCTTATATAATGTCTTCAATATCAGGCAACAGGACATCGTCACCTGAAATTCTCGCTGCTATTCTAAAAATTGCCGCTGCCGCTGTACCGTAAATAAACGGAACTTTACGGTGTAAGGTTATACGCTTGTCCTCAGGAATAACCCCCAAAAGACGGGCACCGCATTTATCAATAATATCGTCAATATTATTAATACCGCCATTTGCGTTTTTAACCTCAAATCGGTCAATAATCAACCTACATTCAACACCCAAACGCGATAACTCAGACGTTAGAACACCCGTGTTTTTAACCGCTATAGGGTCAGGAGTAACAACCGCTACAAACAATGCGTCACATTTTAACTTAGAAACCTTTGACGCAGGTAACTGACCTTTAGTATCAAGTATACAATAGTCATATTTTGCAGATATCTCATTCAGAAAATAAGACAACCGGTCAAAATCCAAAGGTTCTGGTTGAAACGGTGACGGAAGTACGTATACATTTGAAAGTGACGGCACTTTAAGGACAGCTTCGTCAAGTTCTGCCTTTCCTGACAATACATCCGAAAGGTCTAAAAACGTATCTTCCCCAACCGATAAAAGCACGTCAAGGCAACGAGCCCCCTCGTCGGCATCGATTAAAAGTATTTTTTTGTCATTTTGCGATAAAGCCGTTGCAAGACCTAACGCAACCGTCGATTTACCGCTACCCCCTTTTGAGGATATCAGAACTATCGTCTTGCCCACAAAATCTACCCTCTCTGCACAAAACGTTATCTGTCAACAAGCATATATTAACATAAACGGCTATTAATGTAAAGCAAAAGTTAATCAATTAATGTATTGGGAAGTTTTTCATCAAACTCTTCAGCAGAGCCAAAGAAATACTCATCAAGTATCGCTTTTGCAACAGGACCGGTAGAATAACTCTTTTGACCATGCTCAACAACTATTGAAATTGCTATTTCGGGGTCATCGTAAGGAGCGAAAATAGTAAGCACGCTATTATCGAGTCCGGTCGTCTGGGCAGTACCGGTTTTACCACCGACCGAAATAGGATAATCCGCAAAATAAGCACTTGCGGTACCTTCAGAAGTAACCGAATGCATGCCCTCTTTAACAATATTCATAACCGAACTGCTGGCAGAAATGGTTTCAACTACAGTCGGTGAAACATAATACAGTAATTCATTGGTAACAGAAGACCTTACACTGTTAAGCAATGTTGTTTTATACCTCGTACCGCCGTTAGCAACAGTTGCTGTATACGATGACAGTTGTAAAGGAGTAAAAGCGTTATCCGACTGACCGATGGAAGCCGAAAGAGTCATACCTGCATACCAAGCAGACCCGACCGTAGAAGAATACTGAGGTCCTGCAACAGTACCAAGCGATTCGGCAATCTCAACACCCGTTTTAACACCAAGTCCAAATTTTCGTGTATAATCGTTAAGTTTGGTAATTCCAACCTGCCTTCCTGTATCAAAAAAGAAACAGTTGCAGGATTTTGAAATAGCCGAAATAACGTTCATATAACCGTGACGGTGCATACAGTTGGGTTGATAATCATCGTAAAAAGTATATGTCTTGTTACAAAAAACAGTGCTCTGCACATTAATAATATTTTCCTGCAAACCGGCTACAGCAACAAGCGGTTTAAATACCGAACCGGGCGGATAAAGACCTCTGAACGCGCGGTCGTAAAGGGGCGCATTTTGTGCCGACTGTACCGAAGCATAATCTTTATAATAATCAACAAAACTATAAGACGGATAGTTTGCCGATGCCAAAACCTCACCTGATTTGACACCGGTTACAACAACAGCACCGCCCGTAATCCTGGCACCCTGAGAATTCAAGGTTTTTATATTATCTGCCAAAGCATCCTGAGCGACCTTTTGTAATTTTGAATCAATAGTCAAAAATACAGTATTACCCTGAACCGGTTGATTCTTAACCTCTGTACGGGCAACATTACCCGACTTATCAAAATAATAGGTCAAAGTTCCGTCGGTACCGCGAAGATAATCTTCAAATGCCTTTTCTACCCCGCTTTTTCCAACAATATCGTCATATGAATAACCCGAAAGTTTATAAACTTCCCATTCTTCAGCCGATATTTTGCCTGTAGTACCCAAAACATGTACGGCAAGTTCGGGGTCGGCATACTCGCGATAGGTCACAATTTCAATCTCTACACCTTCAAGATATGAATAACTCTCAGACACAATCATCATTAGTTTTGCCGAGATATCGTTGGCAAAAGTAAAAGGATATGAAACCGAAAAATCGGCCTTTTCCATTGAATAACGAACACCCATTATAATGCGTTTTTCGTCATCAGTATAGGTTTGCAACGAGTAGCGCGAAACCATCTCGTCAAAACAGTTTTGAGCCGAAGCATAATCATTAAGCCCAAGTTTTGCCTTCATTTGAGCAACCGCGGATGCGTCATCGGTAAAGTCATACGAATGAGATTTACCAAGCGGAAGAACATCATTCCACTCAGTATTATACATTTTAAGCAACCTACACAAAGCATTAATTGTGCTATTGTAACTGTTGCTTTTCATATATGCACTGTTAAAGATTATATTATAACCGTCACGATTTGTTGCAATCGGTCGGCCATAACGGTCAACAATAACACCCCTTGTGGCAGTTATTTTTGTATCAATAGAGGTAAGACCTGCGTATCCACTTGCAAATTGGTCAGCAGTAACAAGTTGAAAGTCACCCGCACGAAACCCAAAGATTGTAAAAATAGAAAGCATTAAGGCAACAAGAAAAATTATTCTTGGATTTTGCTTTGGTTTAACTCTCACTTGTTTCACCTCTTTCTTTTTATTTCTTTAATTCTGCAGGAAATCTATTAAAAGGTTTACGTATCAAAAAATAAAACACAATGCCAAAAAGTGCGGTATATATAAATGACGGCAAGGTATAATGCCACAACACAAAAAACGGTACAGGGTCGACAAAAGCATAAACAATCAACCATTTTGCAATAAAATAAACAAAAGAACCGACAGCACTCAAAACACAGGCAGCGGCAAGATTGCGATTGAAAAGATACATCATAACAAGTCCGCAAGCAAAACCCAAAACTGTAAACGCAACCGTATTAAAAATCAACGGAGCCGAGTAAACATCGGCTAAAATGCCTAAGAGAAAACCCATCAGTGCACCTGTATAACATCCAAAATAAAAACCGGCAAACAAAACACACGGCAAGGCAAAAAATGCTGAAAAAGTGCCTATTTGTAAAGTTATAAAACCTGACGACTGTAAAAATATTAATAGCACGCTAACTATAAGGTATGTTATAAAAAAGAAAAATCTTTTAAGTTTTATTGGCATTATTGAATTTCCTCCGACGGAGCAACCGTTCCCTGACCGGTATAGTAAGTAACAACCATAACGGTACGGAGTTTTGAAAAATCAATATCCGTTTTAACGACAGCATAAAGAGAAGTATCCTTACTCTGCTGACGGATATCGGCAACCGTTCCCACAATAATCCCGCTTGGGAATATACTTCCGCCGGCTGTCACAACATAATCACCAATAGAAACGGCACAATCCCTTTGCAAATTATAAAAACAACAGTTACCGTCAATTGCCAAATCTGCTCTGCCTGAAACAACGCCCTCATCACCTGTGCGGTTATCCAAGCCACCTGCGTGCAAGTTTGGGCTTAAAACCGTTGTAACCTTAGAAAAGGTCGGAGCGACCTCGCTCACATAACCAACAAGTCCTAACGGTGTTATAATAGGGTCGTAAAGAGCAACACCATCAAGCAAGCCAACATCAATCGTAAAGCCTTTGTAAGGGTCAGTAACGTCCCTTGCCGTAACGGTGGCCGATTGAAAAAGCATTTCGGGATTTTTGTCTTTAATCCCTAAAAACTCTTCATAAAACTCATTTTCCTGTAACGTCTGCTCATAATCGGCGAGTTGCTCATCAAGAGAAGCATTTTCCTTTTTAAGACGTTCTATTTCATCTAACAAACTCTCAGTTTCACCCATCGAAGCCTTAAAATCACTGACCTTATTTGATGCAGCGGTAAAAAACTTCTGAACGGGCGAAAAAACCGAACCCACAATACCGCTTATAGGCGAAGTAATACGGCTGAATGCTGATATCGTAACCGATACAACCAAGACCATTATTACCGAGAAAACCGCTATTTTAAAGCCTCTGCTTCTAAAAAAGAAACGCATCGGTCACACTCCTTAACAATATTTTTCAATTTATCTGTATCGCTTACCTCTTTTAAATACAAAAGTATCAAAAGTAAGGTTGCTCTCAATTTTTTTACCGATTCCAAGAGCAACACAGTCAAGCGGATTATCGGCAATACGGACTCTCATGCCGGTTTCTTTAGCAATGAGTTTATCAATATTACGAAGTTTTGCACCGCCACCGGTCAGAACAATACCTTTATCAATAATATCTGCGGCAAGTTCAGGCGGAGTCTTTTCAAATGTAGTACGAATTGTATCAATAATTTCATACAAAGAATCGTCAAGTGCCTCTCGCACATCGGCTGCAGTAACATCAATGTTTTTAGGCAAACCGTCTACAAGATTTCGGCCTTTAACCTCCATCGAGCCCTCACCCTCAAACTCCATGGCAGAGCCCAAAATAATCTTAATCTGCTCGGCGGTACGGTCGCCAATAAGAAGATTATGCTTTTTACGGATAAAGTTAATAATAGCCTCGTCCCAACTGTCACCCGCTACACGCGTAGACTGAGAAGTTACAATATCGCCAAGTGCAACAACCGCAACCTCGGTCGTACCGCCTCCGATATCAACAACCATACTGCCTGCCGAAGCATTAACATCAACACCTGCACCGATTGCAGCCGCCAACGGCACTTCAACAAGGTCAACCTCGTATGCACCGGCGTGACTTGCCGCATCAAAAATGGCACGGCTTTCAACTTCTGTAACACCCGACGGAACGCACAACATTACCCTTGCTCTGTTAAAGAGCGAACCTCTTAGAGCCGATTTTATAAACTTACGAAGCATTGCTTCGGTAACGTCAAAGTCTGCAATAACGCCACCCTTTATCGGTTTTACCGCTACAATCGAACCCGGTGTTCTGCCAATCATCTCTTTAGCATCAGCACCAACGGCTCTTACGGCATCGTTGCGGACGTCGTATGCGACAACCGACGGCTCACGCATCAATATACCCTTGCCTTTTATGCCCACAAGTGTATTATCAGTACCAAGGTCAATAAAAATATCTCTCGAAAACATATATTTTAACCCCCATATATGCTTAAATTGATAATTACATAATACTACACAATTATTCACTAAATATTATATAACAAAACACCCTATACTTCAAGGCTTTTAAATACAAATTTACAAAAAAATAAACGGTGCTAAAATCTTACTTTTAGCACCGCAAATATTAAATTGAAATAGTATTGGCAATTTTATATTTATCAATATCAAACTTCTTGACCATATTAAGTGCTTCAAAAATATCACGGTCAAGAATTTTACCGTCACGGTAGCAAACAACTCTGTTGCCTACTCCTTGACTTAAAAGTTTAACAGCATAGTATCCCATGCAACTAGCCATCTCGCGGTCGCGAACTGTTGGGCTACCGCCACGCTGAACGTGACCTAAAATGGTTGCTCTTGATTCAATACCGGTTTTTTCCTCAATTTCCTCGGCAATCTTCTGCACCTCGCCAACACCTTCGGCAACAACAATAATAAAGTGTTTTTTACCCGACTGCTGAGTCTTTCTTATTTTAGCAACAATATCGTTATCAATATCAAATGCCACCTCAGGCACAAGAACAGCTGTTGCACCGACAGCAATACCGGTCTCAAGTGCAAGCCAACCGGCGTGCCTTCCCATAACTTCAACAACGCTGCAACGCTCATGCGACTGGGTTGTATCACGAAGTTTATCAACCATGTGCATAGCGGTATTCATCGCGGTATCAAAGCCAATGGTATAATCGGTTGAAGAAATATCATTATCAATAGTACCGGGGATTCCTACGCAAGGAACACCTCTTAAAGACAAGTCTCTTGCGCCTCTGTATGAACCGTCGCCACCAATAACTACAATACCCGAAATGCCGAATTTCTTACAGTTTTCAATAGCCATTTTAAGACCTTCCTCGGTCTTAAACAACGGACTTCTTGCAGTATAAAGCACGGTACCGCCACGATGAATAATATCGCTGACATCCCTAATCTGCATCTCAAAAATATCACCTTCGATAAGACCGTTGTATCCACGTCTTATACCGTAGCATTTTATACCCATAGAAATAGCAGTTCTGACAACGGCACGGACAGCCGCATTCATACCGGGGGCATCGCCGCCACTTGTCAAAACACCAATAGCAGTTACTTGACTCATTTTCTAAAACTCCTAAAAAAATAAATACTCTTAAAATAATATAACCAAAACGCCAATATGTCAAGCATTTAACAAAAAACAAATGTTATTTAACATATTTTACGTTATCCTCACCCAAAATATCGGTTAAAAGACGCAAAATTTCATCATTTACCAATACCCATGATTTTTGCGGTGAAATTAATGCTTTACCGGTAGAGGTTTCCTTAATAATAACCGGAACGCTTCCAAAATGCTCATCCATAACCTTACGGCACTTGATATAATCTTCACCATTAATTGAAGAAACCCTCAAATAAAGTCCTCTTTTAACATTCTTTTTAGGTTGCGAAGAGTTATCTGCGGAAATTTCGGAATCTCTTTTGACCTTTTCAATTATATCACAAACCAAATCAACCTCGCCCGATTCTTTAACCGAAACACGGCCGGTAAACTTTAAAACCGAACCTGATGATAAAAGATTTACATATTCAGAATAAAGTTTTGGGAAAAGAATAACATTAACATTACCGTAAATGTCCTCAACGTCTGCGAATGCCATAATTTGGTCATTTTTAGTTGACTTTTTACGTAATTTTGATACCATCGCCACTAATGACACACGTTTTGAGTCAAGGCGTACATTTTTTTCGGTATCATTAAGGTCATATGTTTTAACAAGACCTTTTTGCGAACAACTGACCGAATAATCGTTAAGCGGATGGCCTGAAATATACATTCCCGTTACCTCTTTTTCACCTGCGAGCAGTTCAAACTGAGGCATTTCGGGCACAAAATCAAGCACAAATTCCTTTTTAACATTATTATCATTGCCAATACTGAACAAGTCCATCTGTCCGCCTGCAGTATAGCGCTTATCAGCCTCAATGTGCCTAATCAACGGCTCAAGTCCTTGAAGCATCTGTCTACGTGTATTATTAAACGTATCAAACGCACCGCATTTAATAAAACTTTCAACGGCTCTGCGGTTCAGCTCGTTTCCGTAAAGGCGGTCACAAAAATCGTACATTGATTTAAAGCAACCGTTTTGACGTTCTTTAATTAAAGCATCAACCAATGAACTTCCGATATTTCTGACGGCAAGTAAACCAAAACGGATACCATCACTGTCAGCAGTAAAATTTCTGCCACTCAAATTAACGTCGGGCGGTAATATTTTTATACCTTTTTTCACACATTCAGCAATATACTTACCGAGTTTTGCCTGATTATCAAGCACACTTGTAAGCAATGCCGACATATACTGCTTTTCATAATGGCATTTTAAATATGCAGTCTGATAAGCAACATAAGCATAGGCTGCAGCGTGAGATTTATTAAACGCATACGAACTGAACGCCGACATTTCATCAAAAATCGCCGCTGCATCGCGTTCACTTACACCTCTTGCAATGCAACCCTCACACGATACCGAACCGTCAGCATTTTTTTCACCGTAAATGAATGCATTGCGCTCTTTTGCCATAACATCGTGCTTTTTTTTGGACATTGCACGTCTGACAATATCGGCTCTACCCAGCGAATATCCTGCAAGCGAACGGAATATCTGCATAACCTGTTCTTGATATACAATACAACCGTATGTTATCTCTAAAATAGGTTTCAGAAGTTCGGTACGATAAGTAATTTTATGCGGATTATGACGGTTTTCAATATACTTTGGAATAGAATCCATAGGACCCGGACGGTAAAGTGAAATAATAGCAATTAAATCTTCCAACTTTTCGGGTTTAAAAGACTGCAATACGTTTCTCATACCACCCGACTCGAACTGAAACACTCCGTCAGTACTACCCATGGACATCATTTTCATTGTATCTTTATCGTCCATTGGAATAGACTCGATAGAAAATCCCGAGTCAAATTCACGAATCATTTTAACCGTATCGTCGATAACAGTCAAATTTCTAAGACCCAAAAAGTCCATCTTAAGCAGACCGAGTTCGTCAAGTACAGTCATTGTATACTGTGTTACAACTGCTCCGTCATTAGTCGCCAGCGGAACGTAATCGCTAACCGGCCTATCGGTAATAACAACACCCGCAGCATGAGTAGAAGCATGACGGGGCATACCCTCTACCCTTTTAGCCATATCAATAAGACGTCGAGTTGTTTCGTCAGCCTCATATTCATTCTTTAATTCCTGTGATTTTTGTAATGCCGCGTCTATTGTAATTTTAAGTTCCTGCGGAATCATTTTAGCAATCTTATCACAAGAAGCATACGGAATATCAAGCGCTCTGCCAACGTCTCTTACCGCCGCTCTTGCAGCCATTGTACCGAATGTGACAATTTGGGCAACGTGGTCACTGCCGTATTTTGAAATTACATAATCAATAACCTCTTGACGTCTAACATAACAAAAATCAATATCAAAGTCGGGCATTGAAACACGTTCGGGATTAAGAAAACGCTCGAAAAGAAGATTATATTTTATAGGGTCGATACCCGTAATGCCTATACAGTAAGCAACAATGCTTCCGGCACCCGAACCTCTTCCGGGACCAACCGGAATTTTTTTGGATTTTGCGTAATTTACAAAATCCGAAACTATCAGAAAATAATCAACGTATCCCATTCGGTTAATAACAGACAGCTCATACTGCAAGCGTTCATTAACAGCATCGGGGATATTATCACCGTAAATTCTCTTGGCACCTAATAAACTTAGTTCCTTAAGATGCTCAAAATGGTCCTTATCACCAATATCAAAAAACGGAAGTTTGGTATTACCAAATTCAAAGTCAAAATTGCACATATCGGCGATTTTAACAGTGTTTTCAACCGCTTCCATTGGAAACTTTTCTGCCATTTCTTGTGCAGATTTTAAATAAAACTCATTAGTTTCAAACTCAAGACCGCTTTTTTCATTTACCGTATGGTTAGTACCGATGCAAATAAGCACCTTTTGTACTTCGCTATCTTCTTTTGCCACATAGTGAACGTCATTAGTTGCGACAAGCGGAATACCCGTTTCGCTTGACAACCTAATTATTTGGGGATTAACACGCAATTCATCAGCAAGACCGTGGTCCTGTAGCTCTAAATAATAATTTCCCCTACCAAACAACGCGTCATATTTTAAAGCGAATTTTTTGGCATATTCGTAATCATTTCTAAGCAACGCCTTAGGTATTTCACCCGATAAACAGGCCGATAAAGCAATCAACCCGCCGGAGTGCTTTTCTAACAGTTCCTCATCAATTCGAGGTTTGGAATAAAAGCCTTCGGTAAAAGATTTTGACACCATCTCGGTCAAATTGCGATAACCCTCAGCGTTTTTGCAAAGCAAAACCAGGTGACGGTATTCACCGTCATACTCGCGAACTTTATCAAAACGTGTGCGGGGCGCAACATAAACTTCGCAACCTATAATAGGCTTTATTCCAGCGTTTTTAGCCGCTTTATAAAATTCTACTGCACCGTACATAACGCCGTGATCGGTAATTGCAAGCGCTTTTTGTCCTAAATTTTTAGCGGCACTTATTAAATCTTTAATACGGCAAGCACCGTCTAAAAGACTATATTCAGTATGATTATGAAGATGAACAAAGTCTGCCACAATGCCTGCCTCCTTTTTTACTTCTGTTTTATTTTACTCCTTGCATCGTCTGCAGCAACAATAATTCTTTGTAAACGGTGATTTATTCCTGAACGAGAAATGCCACCGCCCAAAATATCACAAAGACTACTCAAAGACGCATCGGGATTATCGCGTCTTGCAACGGCAACGTCGTATAACTCAGGCGGTAACATGCCCAATAAATGATTATCGTCTAAAAATTTAATAGCCTCGTTTTGTCTTACTGCTGCACCTACGGTTTTACCGATGTTTGAGGTCTCAAAATTATTTTTGCGGTTAAGTTTATTACGCATATCGCGTACAACCTTAACCTCCATAAGTTCAAGCGTGAACTGAGTAGCACCCATACCGCCGATTATCTCCTCTATTGAGGTACTGTTTCCATAATAAACAGCGGTAACATTTCTTCTTGTACTGTAGTGCGCTTTATACCCAAAAAGTTCAAGAAAAGCCGAAAAAGCAAACGCCAACGTCGGGTCCTTAACAGCAAATTCAAGGTGATACCCTTTCTGAAGGTCATTCATACTGCCACAAGCGAGAAACGCTCCCCTTATAAATGCCCATCGGCAACATATTCGTTTTAAAAACTTGGGATTCATTATCCAGTCGGCTTCGCCCGAATCATAAAAATTTATAATTCGATTACGGTCAGCCTCGCCCGTAACTCTAACAGTAAACGAGGTGCCGCCATCATTCGATGTCATTACAGTATGAGCACCGAAGCACAGTTTAATAAGCGAAGCATAAATCTCAGCCGTTTCACGACTTTTAGTGTTCATACTAATATCTGACTTACAAAACGACCGACTGAACAGCAAAAGACCGTAACATTCAGCAGTCCTGCAACAGCCGGTTGGTTTTATTTTACACAGTTCCGACTTGAGTTTTAATGAAAAAGACGGTACTGCCATAATTTACTCCTTAGAAATATCACGGTGATTAACAACAACGCGATAATCCTGCTCTTGAAGATGTGTTGAAAGCATTTCTGCAAAAACAACCGAGCGATGTTTGCCTCCCGTACAACCAATCGCCACAACAAGTTGATTTTTACCCTCATTACGGTAAAGCGGAAGTGAATAATCAATTAAAGATAAAAGCCTATCGCTAAGACCTTTGGCCTCAGGTAGATTTAGCACAAAATCCCTTACCTCGCTGTCAAGACCGGTCTTGTGCTTTAACCCGTCAACATAAAACGGGTTGGTAAGACATCTGACGTCAAAAACAATATCCGCTTCAGACACACAGCCGTTTTTAAATCCAAACGATAACACCTGAACAGTCATACCGTTATTAACATCATCCAAAAACAAATCGGAAATTCGTTGCTTAAAGGTAGATGTAGACGATGTAGTTGTGTCAATTACAAAATCCGATAATTCCTTTAAAGGTTTAAGCAATTCTCTTTCCTTAGCAACTGCCTCGGCAATGCTGATTTCAGAATTGCCCGCCATAGGATGACGACGTCTTGTCTCTTTATATCTTCTAATCAGTTTATCGTCTGTTGCATCTAAAAACAAAACTTTTAAGTCACATCCAATGCTTCGAAGATGCTGAACTGTTGGAATAATATCGTCAAACATTTTACCGCCTCTGATATCGGTAACAAATGCAACCTTTTTAAGTTCGGAATTACCTCGAATCGACAGGTCGGCAATTGGTTTAATAAGTGTAGGAGGAAGGTTATCAATACAGTAATATCCTATATCCTCAAGCGCATTTGCAGCAACGGATTTGCCGGCGCCCGACATTCCGGTAACAATAATCAGTCCCATTTATTCACCTTCCCTTAAAAATAACCTCAGGTTCAAGAACAACACCGTAGTTTTTAAAAACCTCTTGTTTTATATGTTCGATAAGTTTTAATACATCATCAGCGGTTGCATCGCCGAGATTCACAATAAATCCCGCGTGTTTATCGCTTACAGCGGCACCGCCTATTTGGAAACCTTTAAGTCCACTACCTTCAATGAGCGCACCTGCAAAATGTCCTTCAGGGCGTTTGAACGTACTTCCTGCACTGGGTAGTTCAAGAGGTTGCTTAGATTTTCTACGGTTCATATAATCGTCCATCAAAGCGGAAATTTCCGATTTTTCACCAGGTTCTAAAACAAAATCAGCCTTTAAAATGATTTCGTCGTTCGACTTAAATATACTTGTTCTGTATCCAAGGTTTAACCGGTCGGCATTTCTTGTAACAATCTGTCCGTCGTTTGTCAGTGAAGTACAACTCTTAATAACAAAACTAACCTCACCGCCATAGGCACCTGCGTTCATATAAACAGCACCGCCAACGGTACCCGGTATTCCCCAAGCAAATTCCAGCCCTTTAAGTGAATTATCACGGGCTATTGCAGACACGCGAGTAAACTTAACACCGGCACAACAAGTTATAACATTCTTATCTACTGTAACCGTTTCGTCACAAATTTTAACAACCGCACCTTCAATTCCCCTGTCGGAAACAAGCAGGTTCGAACCGTTCCCCAAAATAACCAACGGAACTTCATTTTCGTTTGCACACTTTAAAATTTGTGGCATAAGTTCTATATTATCAGCAAAAACGAACACATCACAGGGACCGCCTATAAGAAAAGAAGTATGCTTGCTCATAGGCTCATTCAAAGCATAACTTACGCCCAATACGCTTAATGATTCACAAAATCTATTAATATTCAAAGCGGTCACCTGCCTTTAGAAAATTTAAAATAAGATTTATCTGTAAATATTGCCTAAGAATGCAGCACCGATTATTCCTGCATTATTTCCAAGTTTAGCCGTTGTTATAACGGTCTGTTTTTCAACATTGCGTGAGAATCTTTCACGCTCGACGTACTCTCTAATTGGGCCAACAAGAGTTTCACCCTCTTTAGATATGCCACCGCCAATACAAAGTGCATCAGGCTGGAAAATATTAATAATGTCGGTAAGACCGCATGCAACATATTCGCAATATTTTTTTACAACCTCTGTAGCAGTTTTGTCGGATGCACGCATACCATCAAAAGCGGTTCTACCGCTTACAGACTCGATATCGCCACCAACAAGGTCCCACATTTTGCTTTGTTTATCGGCAAGCATTGCTTCTTTAGTTTGACGAATAAGACCGGTAGCCGAAGCATAAGCCTCCCAACAGCCGTTACGTCCGCACGAACAAGCCTCACCATCTTTTACGATAACGATATGACCAAGTTCACCGCCTGCAGAATTAGCGCCCGACAAAATGTTGTTATTCATAATAACGCCACCGCCGACGCCGGTACCAAGGGTAATGGCAATAAACTGGTCACAACCCTTTCCAGCACCCGCCAAAAGTTCACCATATGCAGCGGCATTTGCATCATTTTCAAGAAAAACCTTTCTTCCAAAGCGTGATTCAAGTAAATCACGCAAAGGAGTATTTACAAAATTAAGGTTGGCAGAATAACAAATCTCGCCTTTTTGCGGATTAACACTACCCGGAGAGCCAACACCGACCTCATTAATGTCAGAAAGACTAAGTCCGGCATTTTTAATAGCCATCATACCTGCTTCATACATACTATCAGCAATTGCTTCGGCAGGACGAGGACAGTTAGTCTTAACCTTACCCTCACCAACAATATTAAATTTTTCGTCTACAACTGCTGCGGCAATATTAGTACCGCCAAGGTCAATACCCAAATTATACATAACTTTACCTCTCCTTAATTTTTAGAAAAATATATCTGTTTCTTCTTTACCGTTTTGTTCCTCATCCATCATACCAAGACGTTTAAGCAACTCCTGAGCCGCATTGTAACCCATCTTCTTCTGACGGTTGTTCATAGCGGCAACCTCGATGATAACAGCAAGATTTCGTCCGGGTTTTACGGGAATTGTAACCGAAGGCACCTTGTTTTCAAGTATTTCGGTTGTTTCTTCCTCTAATCCCATGCGGTCATAAACCTTTTTCGAATCCCACTGCTCAAGATTAATGACAAGGTCAATCTTAGAAGTAAGATTAACAGCACCAACACCGAATATGCGACGTGCATTAATAATTCCTATGCCGCGAAGTTCAATGAAATGACGTATATTTTCAGGTGCAGAACCAACCAACGACCTTGACGAAACACGACGGATTTCAACAGCATCGTCAGCAATCAATCGGTGACCGCGTTTTACAAGTTCAATAGCCGTTTCGCTTTTACCTACACCGCTTTCTCCAACAATCAAAAGACCTTCGCCGTAAACCTCAACTAAAACTCCGTGACGTGTAATTCTCGGTGCTAATTCAACGTTTAGAAAAGATATCAACGATGACATAAAATCTGACGTAGCATCTGCTGTTCTAAAAAGCGGAACACCATATGTTTCGGCAGCGGTTTTTATAGCATCGGTAACCGGAAGATTTCGCGAAATAATAACAGCAGCCGGCTTTGATTTAAAGAAATCATCAACCCTTTTTAGATATTCATCCTCAGGAAACTGATTAAGGTACGCTTCCTCGGATTTACCGATAATCTGAATTCTTCCGTTATCAAAAAACTCGTAATACCCCCCAAATTGCAAACCGGGTCGGTTAACTTCAACGTTTGATATATAGATATTTTCGGCAGGTGCAGGCAAAAATACAATTTCTAATTTAAAATTTTTAATTATTTTTGCCAAAGAAACCGAATAAGGTGAACTCATTTTTTCACAATCCCCTTTCATTTTCAAGAGCAGAGCATACTGCCACTAATAATCCAATGATATTATACTATATAATTAAATAATTTTAAAGAGTAAATTTTAATATATTTCTAAATTTTATAAATATATTCTTGAAAAGATTGTAAAAAGAATATATAATCAAACGGTAAAATACTTTTTCGGAGTGAAATAATATGAAACTAGGTATCGTAGGACTTCCCAATGTCGGTAAGTCTACCCTTTTTAACGCAATAACAAACGCAGGTGCTCAAAGTGCGAACTACCCTTTCTGCACTATCGAGCCTAATGTCGGTATGGTTTCTGTTCCCGACAAGAGATTGGACAAACTTGCAGAAATGTATAATCCGCAAAAATTCACACCCGCTGTTATCGAATTTGTTGATATTGCAGGTCTTGTAAAAGGTGCCTCTAAGGGCGAAGGTTTAGGCAACAAATTTTTATCACACATCCGTGAGGTTGACGCCATTGTTCACGTTGTACGTTGTTTTGAAAACGACGATATAATCCATGTTGAAGGCTCGGTAGACCCGCTTCGTGATATTGAAACCATTAATCTTGAACTAATTTTGTCCGACCTTGAAATTTTGGAAAGACGCCTTGATAAGGCTAACAAAGCCCTCAAAGGTGATAAATCATATCAAACCGAGGTTGATTTTATTAAGCGCCTTATTTCAGAACTCGAATCGGGCAAAACCGCCCGTTCGGTTGAAACCGATGAAACAGAAGCCGCTATTCTTTCAACTATTGAACTTCTTTCTTCAAAACCCGTTATTTATGCCTGCAATATGAGTGAGGATGACTTCCAAAACGGAATTGACTCAAACGAACGATACAACATTGTTAAAAATCAGGCTAAACTTGAAGGTGCAGAAACATTACCTATCTGTGCATCGCTTGAAGCCGATATTGCCGAAATGGATGCCGAAGAAAAGGCTGTATTTTTGGAAGATTTGGGTCTTGAAAGTTCGGGTCTTGACCGACTTATCAGAACATGTTATTCACTTTTAGGACTCATCTCTTATCTTACCGCCGGTCAACCAGAAGTCAGAGCATGGACTATAAAAAAAGGAACCAAAGCACCTCAAGCAGCCGGTAAAATCCACACCGATTTTGAAAAAGGATTTATAAGGGCTGAAGTTGTAGCGTTTGACGACCTGATTGCATGCGGCAACGACGACAAAGCACTCATCGCTGCTCGCGAAAAAGGTCTTGTACGAAGCGAAGGCAAAGAATATGTAATGAAAGACGGCGACATTGTTCACTTCTTATTTAATGTTTAAATAAAGCAAAGAAGCAGTACACCACGGTGTACTGCTTTTTTTATTTTACATCAAATATTAAAAGGTCTTTTATATTATCAAGCGTTGCCTTACCTATGCCGCTGACATTAAGCAAATCCTCAGCGTTTTTGAAAAATCCATTTTCTTCACGGTATTTTATAATTGCCTCTGCCTTCTTAATGCCTATTCCGGGTAGTTCGGTCAACTCTTCTGCTGTGACAGTATTTACGTTTATTAAATCGTTTATATCGGATTCATTCGTTGTGGCAGAAGGCATCGACGATTTAGATGAAGTTTTATACTGAAAACTTGTTACAGACGCAGTATCCTCACTTTTCCGAGGTGTTTGCGATAACGAAAACGCAACAATTAATCCTGCAAAAATTAAAAACACACCAAAAAGTATTAACCTTTCAATCAAATTCGATTTCTTAGACATCTTTTCACCCGAAATTTAAAAAATACCCACCCAAACCAATGATTCGGGTGGGGAAAAATTACAAAACGTAAATAACTACATTGCGTTTACCGAATTTAATACATTCATTATAAGAATTGAAACGAAGGTCAGTAACGATTTTACTATTGGGATTTTTAGCAAAACCGCCTGTATCGGCAGCAATGGCATATCCGTAATGGTACTTACCATCGGCAGAAACTATATAAAGTTTAGTTCCGTAAGGAATCTCCTTAGGGTCAACAGCAACATAACCGGGTTTTGCCTTTACGCCTGTAGCACAAATAGTACCTTTGCAATACGCAGTGGCTTTACCTGTGATAATTTTCTTATAACTTACGGGATTTCCCTTGGCATCAAGTTCAATAGGTTTGCTCGGAACAAGTTCAGAAATAGATTTAACGTCATCACTTGTCTGAACGGCAGTAGGATTTTTAAGTTCATACTTAGTTCCTATTGTTTCAACCTGGTCAACCGGCTTAACGGTTATTTTCTCGCTGAAAACAGAAGTTTCTACCTCTACACCGTTAACAATTTTGGTAACATAAACGGTTTCTTTCTGACCATTCTTACCCTTGGTAACTTTAGTTTTACCTCTATCAAGTTTATCGCTGTAAACAGTTTTATAACCGTATTTAATAGTAGTTTTAACCGTTTTATAAACAAACTCAACCTTCTCTTTAACCTCAGCGTTTACATTATTGAACGCATCACTAAGTTCGTCAATGGTTCCGCCTGCTATTTCATTAAAACGAATTGACAACGAATCAATTTCTTCCTGCAAGCCAAAACGGTCGATTGTAATATAGGTTGTGCCATTGTCGCTAACGGTATCAACAACGTCACTGCTATCAACATCCACGCCTACCATGCCCAAAACATCATCAGCATTATCGGCATAAGCGGTTACGTAATAAGTCCTTCCGCCGTCGACTACAACAAACTCTTCAAGGTTTGCAAAAGTAAACGAAAGAGCAAAAATAGAAACAACTGCAAGCATACATCTAAGTAGTGACTTATTGACAAGGATACGCGTAACCTTCGACATCATACTTTTGAAGTTAATTTGCATAAAACTCTCCTATCGCTAATTTCGAGAAATAGTGCTGTTTTTTAGCAGCGTTAACTATTATAAGCAAAAAAATAAATAAGTCAACCCCCTATTGTGGATAACGCTTGTGCAAAACGACGAAAATGTTTTCCAAATTAAGGCAAAAAAGTGGTTACAAGATTGTAATTTTTACAATTTTAGGTGTTTACTATCGCTTTAGTATGTAAAAATCCTTGTGCAAACATACAATTTTTTGTGAAAATATTTCACAAACAAACGTTTTTTTGCCCTTTTAAGGTTAAAAATCAGTAAAAAAGGCTGTTTTTACGGGTTTATTCCCACAAAACAGCCGTTTTACAAAAATAATTGTAATAAAATTTTCACCAAAAACATATAATAATGCTCATTTTTTAACTATTTCCATCATTTTTTTAGTTACAGATTCAAAAAAAAGATGCATTAAATCCTCATTTATGTATTTTGGTTTTAAACTTTCATCTAACTCCTTATTTAAAATACCATGTTGCCATAAAGCAACATCTTCTTTGCTTAAAGTACCTACGTCTATTGGAGTTGCCACCTTTAAATCATCAAGCACGGATTTTAACCACAATGAATCTTTTTGCGAAGCCTCATACCCGTCAATTTCGCACCAACGTTCAGCCTTTAACATATTAGGTGCAACACCGTTTTTATACATCACAGCAAAAAGAGCACTGTCATATTCCTTATCCCAGACTATATCGGTTATAATATGAATAACATAGCCTAATAGGTAAGAATGGTCAATCTTACCGTAATTCTCATTATAAAAATAAATTATGTTATTTTCCCAAACTTTTAGGTCGGCATTTCTTAAATGTGCCGGCCAACGAAGTTCTTTTGGAGCGTGACCGTTTACATTAACTGCATCGGGACAAACAGCACCAAGATAAAATTGCGGTAAATCAAGTGTGCCTTCATATTTTTCTTTAAAACAATAAGCGGCATTTAAATGTGTAACTGCACCCGGCATTTAATCAACTCCTTTTAAAAGCATTATACATTATTTTATCACAAATTGAAGTTCTGTCAACAAATACATTTCAGCCAAATCTTCCGTCAATATAAGCCTTGGTACGAGCGTCAGCGGGATTTGAGAACATTTTTTTAGTATCATCATACTCTATTATCTCACCCATAAGAAAAAACGCTGTCTTATCTGAAATTCTTAAAGCCTGTTGCATATTATGCGTCACAATTATAATAGTATATCGCTTTTTAAGTTCTAAAATAAGTTCTTCAATTTTCGATGTCGAAATCGGGTCAAGAGCACTTGTCGGCTCGTCCATAAGCAAAATTTGAGGCTCCACCGCCAAGGCTCTGGCAATACACAACCGCTGCTGCTGACCTCCGCTTAAAGACAGAGCATTTCTTTTAAGTCGGTGTTTACATTCATCCCATAAAGCAGCCTTTTTTAGTGAATTTTCAACCAATTCGTCTAAAACCTTTTTATTCCTTATACCGTGTATCTTAGGGCCATAAGCAACATTATCGTAGATACTCATTGGGAACGGATTAGGCTTCTGAAAAACCATTCCAACTTTTCGTCTTAAAGCGTTTACGTCAATATTTCCGTAAATATTTTGCCCATCAATTAATACACTTCCGCTGATTTTACAATCAGGTACTAAATCGTTCATTCTGTTTAATGTCTTTAAAAATGTTGATTTTCCGCAACCTGAAGGCCCGATTAATGCCACTGTACTTCTTTTGGGAAGTGTTATGTTTATGTTTTTAAGAGCCTGAAAGTTTCCGTAAAACAAATCAAGTGACAAAGTTTCAATGTTTGACATTTAATTTTCCCTCACCTTTAATTTCTTAACAAGGTACCTTGCTACAAGGCTGATAAGCAAAATTAATACAATAAGAACAACCGCAATTGCAAATGCAATTTCAAAGTTTCCTCTTTCTTTGGCATACACGTAAAGTGCAACCGACAAGGTTGAGCCTGAACTTCCCTTTTGCACCGCTTCAAAAATGTTCATTAAATTATTTGCCATTCCGGCAGTAAACAATAAAGCAGCACTTTCACCTATAATCCTACCCACCGACAAAATACACCCTGTTGCAATACCTTCTATTGCTGACGGTAACACAACAGTTCTAATCATATGCCATTTGCCTGCGCCCAAAGCAACCGAGCCTTCACGGTAACCTTTGGGTACTGCATTTAAACTTTCCTCAGTAGTTCTCATTATGGTTGGCAAAGTAACAATTACCATCGTAAGAGCACCCGCAATAAGACTTGTACCAAGTGAAAATTTTTGAACAAATATTAGCATTCCCACCAATCCGTAAATAATTGAAGGAATACCCGACAGCGTTTCGGCAGCCAATTGTATAACTTTAACCGCATTTTTTGATTTGGCATATTCGGTCAGATAAACAGCAGCCCCCACACCAAGAGGCAAAACAACACAAAGCGTAATTAGTATTATATATAATGTGTTTAATATATTAGGCAATATACCATCTTGGTTTTTAAGAAGACTGGGTTCATTGCTTAACAAGTCCCAAGTGATGTAACCAACACCCCTATAAAAAACATATACCAATATACCGATAACAATAGAAATCACAATTGTTACCGAAATATACATTAATACATTATAAATAATACTGTTGATTTTTCTTAAAACAGAAAATCTATCTTTCACCTTAAACTCGCTTTCTCTTAATAATAAGGGTCAAAATTACGTTTATTATAAACACAAATATAAATAGAACAAGGGCTATTGAAAACAGTGATTTTCGTTGTAAACCTACCGAGTAAGACATTTCAGAAGCAATTGCCGTAGTTAAAAATCTCACGCTTTTAAAAAGCCCTGGCATATTGGCAACGTTTCCTGCAACCATCATTACCGCCATTGATTCGCCAATAGCACGTCCAACGCCCAAAACAGATGCTGCAGCTATTCCGCTTTTTGCCGCCGGAACAGTCACCTTAAATATAGTCTCGGTCTTGTTTGCGCCCAAAGCAAGACTTGCCTCTTCATACTCTTTTGGCACCGATTTTAACGCAGTTACCGATACATTTATTACAGATGGCAAAATCATAACTGCCAACACAATTATTGCAGAAAACAAATTTGCACCGTCTGGCAAATTAAAAAGTTTTCTTACGGCAGGTACAAGCACAGTCATACCCACAAGACCATAAACAACCGAAGGAATACCCGCCAAAATATCCACAGCCGTTCCAAAAAACGATGCGACAATACGAGGTGCAGTCTTTGATAAATATATAGCACTCATTACACCCACAGGAACACCTATTAAAACAGCACAAACTGTACCGTATACCGATGTTAAAATAAACGGTAAAATGCCATATTGAGCATTATCGTCGGTCGGTGACCATACTTTTCCTAAGAAAAATTTAGAAAAACCAATTTCCTTTATAGCGGGTAAACCCGCAAAGAAAAGGTAAATGGTTATAAAAGCAACCATAACCACTGCCGTAAAACCAAAGGCGGTAAATATGATGCTCATTAATTTTTCAAAATTAATAATTTGTTTTTTCATAATTTTACGGTTATTTCGGAATAGCTTCCGCCCTTATAATGTATTCTCTTGCTTTATCACTGAGAGCGAAATCTAAAAATTGTTTCGCTTGCTTCGACAAAGGCTCGTTACTTCTTGTGACAAAATAATAACTGCTTTTTAATCTATAATTGCCGTTTTGAACAGTTGTGTCGTTTGGCTCTACCCCATCTATTTTCAAAACTTTAATCTTATCGCTGACCGATGCCAAAGAGGTATAGCCGATAGCATTAGGATTAGTAAAAACAGTTTGTATAACATCGCCCGACGATGTAACAACTCGTGTGTAACGGCATCGGTTAACCGTATCGGTTATAGTTTCAAATGCATCTCTGGTGCCAGAATTTGCCTCTCTGCCAATTAGAACTACGGGCAAATCTTCGCCGCCCAATTCACTCCAATTAGTAATCTCGCCTAAAAACACCTTATTTAATTGCTCACTTGTAAGATTTAAAACCGAATTAGATTTATTAACAACAACGGCAACAGCGTCATAGGCTAAAAGTGTTGCTTCGAGCCCTGTTTCACTTTTTTTAAGTTGCCGGCTTGAAAGACCTATATCGCATCTGCCTTCCTTCACGGCTAAAATTCCCGATGTGGAGCCGGTAGGATTATAACCGATTCTTATTCCGCTTTGGTTATAATAAGCCTCGCTTAGAAACCCCATAATAAGTTCCATGGATGTCGAGCCGTCGGTCGAAACGAAATTTTCATTTTTACAGCCACAAAGAAAAATATTGATTAATAACAAAAAAAGTATACTAATTTTTCTCATAAGAATTACCTCTGTTTTAGTATGCCGATAACACAATTTTTTATGTAAAAAAAAAGACACCCAAAAGGGTGTTGAACTTAGGGATTAAATGCCTTAAAAAGCAAATTTTTGCAGTCTAATGCGTTAAAAACCGCCAATACGCGTCAGCGTTATTGGCGGTTTTTGCCTTTTATACCACTAAAAATTTATCTTTTTAAGGTGCTTTGCAGTTTTGTAAGAATAAATTTGCCTCTGTTTCGAAGTTGCAAAAACGCAGTAATACTTTGTGTCTTACAAGGTTTTGCAACAAGAAAGAGTGCAAATTTATCTGAAAAACCAATTAATCCCTAAGCACAACACCCTAAGAGTGTCTTTTCGTTAAGTTCAATTTTATTAAATAGCGTAACGTTCTTTATATTCTTCGTACATTTTTCTGAATGCGACGTTGCCGTCCTCTTTAACATGGCTTAAATACTCATGAGTATCAAACGTGCCGTGTTTACACTCAATAATAGCAACCGCAACGTTAGAACAGTGGTCGGATACACGCTCAAAATTAGTGAGCAAATCGGTAAGAATAAACCCTAACTCTATTGTGCAGTTACCTTTCTGCAAACGAACAATATGGCGAGACTTAATCTCAGCAATTATCTTGTCAATAACCTGTTCTAACGGTTCAACCGATGCTGCCATTTCAACATCATTGTTTTCAAAAGCAGTGCAGGTTATCTCCATAATTTCCTTAATTGCTTCGGTGAGTTTTTCGATTTCGGCTGTTGCCTCGTTAGAGAATGTAATACCCTTTTCATATATTTCTCTGGCTACACCGGCAAGATTCTCAGCATGGTCACCCATACGCTCAAAGTCATCTATTGTATGCAAAATCATTGCGATTTCTTTAGAGGTTTCGTCCGAAACACCTGTCTTAGAAAGTTTAACCATATATGTACCGAGTTGGTCTTCGTGGTTATCAATAAGACCTTCTAATTCGGATACTTCATCGGCAACCTTTTCATCATACTTATCAAATAATCCAAGCGATTTTTTGAGTGCGTCTTTAGCATATCTGCACATCTCAACAGTAACGTCAAATGCACCTGTAACAGCAAAAGAAGGCATGGTAAGAAGACGGTCGTCAAGAAGTTTTGCTTGCTGTTCACCCTTATCTTTAATGATAGTATTGGCCAATTTTTCAAGTTGTTTAGTAAACGGCAAAAGCAAGCAGGTTGTAAATACGTTAAAAATACTGTGAACAATGGCAATCTGGAACGGTGAAATAGCACCGTTTAAAAACGGAAGTTCAAATGCATAGAAACAAATGCAAAACGGAATAAGACATATAACAGTACCTATTAAGTTAAATGAAAGATGGACAACCGAAACTTTTTTCGCGTTTCGGCTAACACCTATACTTGATAAAAGTGCAGTAACGCAAGTGCCAATATTCTGACCCATAACAATAGGAATAGCCATGCCGAATGTAACAGTTCCACCTGCTGCGAACGCCTGCAAAATTGCAACCGATGCAGCTGAACTTTGAATAACACCGGTAAATACAGCACCGACAAGCACTGCAAGTAAAGGATTTTTAAACGCAGTAAGCAACGGAGCAATCGGAGAGTCGGGTGTAGCGTATGCTTTCATCGAATCCGACATCATGGTCATACCATACATCAAAACGGCAAAACCTACAAGCACATTACCTATACTTCTTGTCCTCTGTTTTTTGCTCACCATATTCATGGCAACACCAAACAATGCTAAAACGGGAGCAAAGTTTTTAGGTTTTATAATTTCAAGATACCAGACACCGCCTTCAATACCTGCAAGGCTTAAAAGCCAAGCAGTAAGCGTAGTACCGATATTAGAACCCATAATAACGCCGATTGTCTGACCAAATGCTAAAAGTCCCGAGTTAACAAGACCTACAAGCATAACGGTCAAAGCCGACGACGATTGCATTGCAATAGTAATTAATGCACCAAAAATCAAAGCCAATAACCTATTATCGGTTGCTTTTCTCAGTGTTCTTTCAAGTCCACCGTTGGTCAGGTTTTCAAGACCGTTTGACATAACTGTCATACCGTAAAGAAAAAACGCAAGACCTCCACAAAGTAATACAATTGTACCCATATGTAAACCTCCATATAAATGTGTGATTACACTTTCCACATAATATCACAACAAACTACAAAAATCAAGAGAAAAACCTCCTTAAAGATTGTTAAAAAAATAAAAAACTTTGCATTTTTTATGTGTTAAAATATTGACAAATCACTGTTTTTATAGGATAATATTGTAGATATTTTTTTAGGAGATGGAAATTTTGGGATTAACTATTGCACAAAAAATCATTAAAGCCCATTTGGTTGATGGAGAAATGACCGTCGGTAACGATGTGGGTCTTAAAATTGACCAAACATTAACACAAGATGCTACAGGTACTATGGCATACTTGGAGTTTGAGGCAATGGGTGTTGACCGCGTTAAAACCGAACGTTCGGTTGCTTATATTGACCACAATACTCTTCAAACAGGCTTTGAAAACGCCGACGACCACAGGTTTATACAATCGATTGCAAAAAAACACGGCATTTACTACTCGCGTCCCGGTAACGGTATCTGCCATCAGGTACATCTTGAACGTTTTGGCAAACCGGGTAAAACGCTTATCGGTTCCGACTCACATACACCTACCGGTGGCGGTATTGGTATGCTCGCTATCGGTGCCGGAGGTATGGACGTTGCCGTTGCTATGGGTGGCGGTGCTTACTATATTCCCATGCCCAAGATGATTAGGGTTAATCTTAGCGGCAAACTTTCCCCCTTTGTTTCTGCAAAAGACGTAATCTTAGAGGTTTTGCGTCAACTTACCGTTAAAGGTGGCGTCGGTTACATAGTTGAATATGCCGGTGAAGGCGTTAAAACATTGTCTGTACCTGAACGTGCTACTATTACCAACATGGGCGCAGAACTTGGTGCAACTACATCAATTTTCCCGTCTGATGAAATTACCAAAGCCTTCCTTAAAGCACAAAGTCGCGAGGAAGATTATGTTGAACTGTCAAGCGATGAAGACGCAGTATACGACAAAGAAATATATGTAAATCTTTCAGAACTTTCCCCCTTGGCTGCAATGCCCCATATGCCCGACAATGTAAAATCTATTGCAGAAATCGGAAAAATGAAGGTTGACCAGGTGCTTATCGGCAGTTGTACAAACTCTTCCCTTTACGATATGCTAAAAGTTGCCGCAATTTTAGACGGCAAAACTGTTGACCCTTCAGTATCTGTCGGTATTGCTCCGGGTTCTAAACAGGTATTTAACATGCTTGCCGATTGCGGTGCTTTATCTAAACTCATTGCCGCCGGTGCCAGAATTTTAGAATGTGCTTGCGGTCCTTGTATCGGTATGGGACAATCCCCTAACTCGGCAGGTATTTCTTTAAGAACCTTTAACCGTAACTTTGAGGGTCGTTCGGGTACTGCAGATGCAGGCGTTTACTTGGTAAGCCCCGAAACAGCCGCAGCGGCTGCCCTTACCGGTTACCTTACCGACCCAAGAACACTTGATTGCGATTTGTCGGGTATTAAACTTCCGGACAAGTTCCTTATTAATGATAACATGGTTGATGCTCCGGCATCGGTGGAAGATGCTAAAAATGTTGAAATCCTTCGTGGTCCCAACATCAAACCTTTCCCCAAAACCGAGCCATTGGAAGCAACCATTTCAGCAAATGCAGTTCTTAAAGTCGGCGACAACATTACCACCGACCACATAATGCCTGCAGGCGCAAAGATTCTCCCCTACCGTTCTAATATACCTTACCTTGCCAACTTCTGTTTCACACGTTGTGATGAACAGTTCCCCGAAAACTGCAAAAGATATGGCAGCAATATAATTATCGGCGGTGAAAACTACGGTCAAGGTTCTTCACGCGAACATGCTGCTTTGGTTCCGCTTTATTTAGGTATAAAGGCTGTTGTTACCAAGTCATTTGCACGTATCCATGCAGCCAATCTTATAAATGCAGGTATAATACCTCTTACATTTAAAGATTCTGCTGATTATGACAAAATCACTCAATTTGACGAACTTGAACTGACCGATGTAAGAAAATGCATTGAAAATAATGAAAACGTAATTCTCAAAAATAAAACTACCGGCGAATCGTTTGAGGTTGTCCCCATGCTTTCCGGTCGTTCAAGAGATATTATCTTAGCAGGCGGTCTGCTTAACTACACAAAATTAAATTCCGAAAAGTGAGGTAAATATAATGAATGAAGCATTAATTAAAGAATCGGTTGCAAAATTTGAGCAATTATTAATTGCACAACAAGAAAGAGCTGAAAGAATCAAAGCCGAAAAAGATTTTGTTGACTATGAAAATTTAGACAACTTGATTATCGGCGTCTGCGGCGGTGACGGTATCGGCCCCGTTATTACACATGAAGCCGAACGAGTACTTCGTTTCTTGTTGGCTGATGACGTAAATTCGGGCAAAATCACCTTTAAAGAAATTGACGGTCTTACAATAGAGAACCGTGCTGCTCAGGGCAAAGCTATTCCTGATGATGTTTTGGCTGAACTTAAAAAATGCCACGTTATTTTAAAAGGCCCCACCACTACTCCCAGAGCCGGTGACCCTTGGCCCAACATTGAGAGCGCTAACGTTGCAATGCGTAAAGAACTTGACCTCTTTGCAAACTTGCGTCCTGTTCGTGTTCCTGAACAAGGCATCGATTGGACCTTCTTCCGTGAAAACACCGAAGGCGGTTACGCTGTAGGTTCTCAGGGTCTTAACGTATCGGACGACCTCGCTGTTGACTTTGTTGTTACCACCACCGAAGGTTGCGAAAGAATTGCCCGTCTTGCTTATGAATATGCAAAGAAAAACGGCAAAGAACGTGTTTCTATCATAACCAAAGCCAATGTTATCAAAACTACCGATGGCAAGTTCCTAAAAATTTGCCAGAACATAGGCAAAGAGTATCCTGAAATTGTTACCGATGACTGGTACATAGACATTACCACCGCAAAACTCATTGACGAAAAACGTCGCAGAGATTTTAAGGTTTTTGTTCTTCCTAACCTTTACGGTGATATTATTACCGACGAAGCCGCTGAGTTCCAAGGTGGCGTAGGTACCGCAGGAAGTGCAAACATCGGCAAAAAGTATGCCATGTTCGAAGCCATTCACGGTTCTGCTCCAAGAATGGTTGCTGAGGGCAGAGATAAATTTGCTGACCCCTGCTCAATGCTAAGAGCTGCCGTAATGTTGCTTTCTCACATCGGCAAGCAAACCGAAGCCGACCTGCTTGAAAAAGCACTTGATATTTGTATGTATACCGAGAAAAAACTCACCATTACCGGTCGCGATACCGGTTGCACCTGCAACGAATTCGGTGATTATGTAATGGAAACTGTTAAAATTCTTGCAAAATAAATTAAATGGAAGAATATATTTATGAGTAAAACAAATAACGTTTCTAATTCCGTTATCAAACGATTGCCTCGCTACTACCGATTTTTAGGCGACTTGAAATCGAAAGGTATGAACCGTATTTCTTCGAAGGAACTTTCCGAAAGAATGGGCCTTACCGCTAGCCAAATCAGACAAGACCTTAATTGCTTTGGCGAATTTGGTCAGCAAGGTTATGGTTACAACATTGAACTTTTACAAAACGAAATCGGTCGTATATTAGGTCTTAGCAACATCAAAAAGGCAATTCTTATTGGTGCCGGTCACATGGGCAGAGCGTTGGCCATGCATTTTGATATGACCACCAAAGGTTTCTCGTTAATCGGTATTTTTGATAAAAAACTATCGGTTTGCGGGCAGACTATTCAAAACTTACCGATTCATCATATTGACAGACTCGATGAGTTTTGCCGTGAAAACCGACCCGATATTGCCATTCTTTGCATACCAAAATCTGAAGCAACCGGTGTGGCTGAACAACTGGTCAACCTCGGCGTTAAGGGATTTTGGAACTTTACTCACTATGACCTTTCGGTCGATTTTCCAAATGCAGTGGTTGAAAATGTTCACTTGAGCGACAGTCTTATGACACTTTGTTTTAACATCAGTCACTGTGATGAATAAAATTTACATGAAAACACGGCAAAGTTTGCCGTGTTTTTTGTTTTTTAATGGCAATAATATTAACGGTGATATTTTTTGTTTATTACAATTATGAGAACATTAATATTGTATTTTACGGTTATTTTTTCAATTAGAATTATGGGCAAACGACAAATCGGCGACCTACAACCGGGTGAACTTGTAATAACCATACTGATTTCCGAAATTGCTGCAATTCCTATTCAAGACCCTACCCAACCGATACTTGTTGGTATCGCCGCCGTCTTATCACTTGTTTTTGTTGAAATTCTTATTTCTGTAATTGCCATGAAATTTCTTCACCTGAGAAGATTTTTTTATGGTACCTCAGCAGTAATTATAAAAAACGGTGTCATTGACCAGAAAAAGTTGAAAAGCCTTAGAATTACAGGTCCCGACCTTTTAGAAGTACTTAGAAACCGTGAGATATTTAATATAAACAGCATTCTTTTCGCAACTCTTGAAACCAACGGTCAATTAAGCGTACTTTTAAAACCTGACTGCCAAAACGCAACAGTTAATGATATAAATGGTATTAGCAATACACCTGACCAACCGTATCTTATTATTAGTGACGGCAAAATTATTAAAGACGAATTAAAAAACTGCAACTCATCTAAAGTAAAAATTCAAAACATTCTAAAAAACGAAAAAACCGATATTAAGAATGTTTTTATTATGACCTGTGACGAAAATATGAACTACACAATTATTAAGAAGAACAAATTATGAAAAGACTTATTACTGCCTTAATTTTATTTATTTTAATTATACTTTTGTGTTTTGCCGAAAACATATATGTTAATAGATTTTTTACCTCAACAAAAAATACCGTTCAAGCACTCGAAAAAGAATACTTAAACGGTATTGATATTAAACAATTTGAAAATCTGACAACAAGGTGGGAACAAAACCACCTTGCATTATCACTTTTTATTAACCGCGGGTTGTTAGACGAAGTATCAGATAAAATTTCTTTATTAAAAACAACCTATATCCACAATCGTGATGAATTTCCCATTTTAGCAGAACAGATTATTCTAATACTCGAAAATATTGAGAAAACCGAAAAAATTAATCTCTTCGGTATTCTATAACTTAAGAAGCCAGTCTTAATCTCAAACGAAGTTTATCGCTTATCATGGCAATAAATTCAGAGTTTGTAGGCTTTCCTCGACTGTTATGTATGGTATAACCAAAATATGAATTAAGCACGTCAACATCGCCTCTGTCCCATGCAACCTCTATTGCGTGTCTTATTGCGCGCTCTACCCTTGAAGACGTAGTGGAATATTTTTTAGCAACAGTTGGATACAAGATTTTGGTTACAGAATTAATTAGTTCACTATCCCTAATCGACATAATTATTGCGTCACGCAGATAATGATAACCCTTGATATGAGCAGGAACACCGATTTGATGAATAATCTCGGTTACCATAAGTTCAAGGTCAGAATCGGATACCGGCGCATTATTACTTAAAATAACATCGTTTTTCTTTAATCTTCCGCAAATTTGAAGTATTCTCTCGGCAAGAATTGAAAAATCAAACGGTTTTATAAAAAAGTATGCTGCACCCGCCGACATTGCCTCTGACTCTAACTTAGGACTGCTGAACCCCGACATAATAAAGTATTGCGGTATAACAAACGCGTCCTGCGAACTAAGTGCACTCAAAACGCCTATTGCGTCGACATTTGGCATAAACATATCCGACAATATAACATCAGGTTTTACACTTAACGCATAATCAAGAAGAATTTTGCCGTCTTTTGCGCAAAGAACCGACTCCATGCCGTAAGAATTTATAACATTTGCGCAATTTTGACCGAATTCTGTGCTGTCATCAGCAATCAGAACCTTTAATTTTTTATCCATTTTATTACCTCCAAATATTAATTTACCATATTTTACCATATAGCTTCGACAATTTCAAGAGGTAAAACGCTATTTTGTGACTACTTTTCACTAAATTTTATCGACAACATAAAAAACAATAAATTTACTTTTTTTAATCTTAAAATAAAAAATTCGACAAAAACTCAATATTTATAATCTGAGTTTTTGCCGAAAAACAGGAAAACAATTAGTTTTAAGTTGTAAAACAGTATTTTTAAAAATTACAAATTTAAGGTTCTAAGTCCTTTAGGATAATGATTTTTAAGTTTTCCGCACGTGGCTTTTCCGAATGAAAGCGGTACGCCCTCTACCCTAACCTGAACATAACCCTTTATATCGAATGAACATTCAATTTCCTCACCGTGAAGGAATTTTTTAAGAGAAAGCGAATCTAACGACAGGTCAATCGTTTGCTTAGCAGTAAAATATGGTGTATTAAACAATGCGTGTTCAGGAACAAAACGTCCGTTTTTAATAACGCCTGCAAAAACACCTTTCCTTACAGCCTTTATATTAATTATTTGGTTAAATTTAGGTATTATGTAAACCTTATCTCCCTCAATTAATACATTTTCAGGAACAGTTTGTATGAAATTTTCACTGAAAAATGCCGCAAAGCAGTCAAACGCTGCTCCCTTATTGTTTATATTAAAATCGTTTTTATCAGCATATTCGTCAACCCCGTCGCGTTGCATAACGGCAACAAAATGACCTTCACCGCCATGAAAATTAAAAATTCTGCGTGCAAATTCAATATTTTTCGTTTCTTTTGCGTATTCTCTAATTGCCGGACTGCCAAACTCTTTTTGTGGTTTTATAAGTTTAAAATCACGGTTGTTTTCAAGAAAACGCGCAATCGTCATTTCGTTTTCCTCGGGAGAATACGTACAGGTGCTATAAACAAGTTTTCCACCGCCCGAAACACAGTTTGCAGCACTTTGCAATATTTTAAGTTGACGTTCAGCGCAAGTTTTTACGTTCGCCACGCTCCAATCCTGCACTGCTGAAAGTTCTTTTCTGAACATACCTTCACCGGAACACGGCGCATCAACAATAACCCGATTGAAAAAACCTGTAAATTTAGGGCACAAATCATCAGGATGTGCCGAGGTTACAACAGCATTAGGTATACCCATTCGTTCTATATTTGATACAAGAGGTTGAACCCTTGAATTAACATATTCATTAGAAACAATAATCCCCTCGCCGCAAAGTTTTGCCGCCGCCTGAGTGGTTTTTCCGCCGGGGGAAGCACACAAATCTAAAACCCTATCGCCCTTTTCTATACCGATTGCCTCGACAACCGCAGATGCAGATGGCTCTTGAATATAGTATGCCCCCGCATGATGTAGCGGATGGTTACCGGGTTTTTGAAAACTATCAGGGATATAATATGAATCATCGCAAAATTGTGTTGGTGTTTCCAAAAATGAAAAATATTGTTTTAAATTTTTTACACAAATTTTAAGCGTATTTATACGCATAGCACGAAAAACGGGACGCTCGAATTCAGCCAAAAATTTATCAAAATCGTCCTTTAGAACTTCTCTCATTCTATTTTCAAATTGGTCGGGCAAAAGCATAAAAAACTCCTGAATATTTTATTTAAAAATGCTGATAATAATCTTGAAAGAGGGGTGATTTTCAATGAACAACCAGAATCAGAACCAGAATCAGAACAGAAACAACAACAATAACAATAACAACCAGAACAACAATAACAATAATCAGAATAACAATAACAACCAGAACAACCAGAATAATCAGAACAAGCAGAATCAGGACAACCAGAACAGACGCTAAAATAAGTGTCTTAGCCGCGGTTTTATACCGCGGCTTTTTTACTTTAATTTTTTAAAGCCAAGCCCTAAAATCTCACCTGCGTCGGATATTACAGTAAACGAACTATCGTCAATATCGCGGATAATCTGCATTATTTTAGAAACTTCATGTGCCCTTGCAACACACATTAACATCTTTTGAGTTCTTCCCGAGTATCCGCCTTCGGCATTAATTTTGGTCACACCGCGTCCGACAAGTCGAAAAATCTCAGTTGTTATTACATCAACTTTATCAGACATTACGTATACAATTTTACCATTATCGGCACCATAAATCAACCTATCCATTACGGTTCCAGATACAAATAAAAAGAGCACCGAATACAATAATGATTCAAAGTCACCGTAACATAATGCCGCCGTTGACACAATAACCGCATCAACAAACAAAATAAGTCTTCCAAGCGACAAAAAAGGAAATTTTGAATTAATAAGTTTTGCAACAATATCGGTACCGCCGGTCGTTCCGCCTTTGAGCATTATTATTCCCAAACCCGCACCCACAAGCACACCCGCAACAAGTGATGCTAACAATCTATCCTTTTGATATGTCGGTAAAACAGACGGCAAAAAATCAATTAAAACAGACGATAACAACACTGCATACGCTGTTTTTAACACAAAACCAACCTTAAATTTAATAAACCCTACAATAATAAGCGGTAGGTTTATCAATACCGTCATAAAACCTATGGGTAAAAACGCAAAAAACTGATTGATAATGGTTGATATACCCGTAACTCCTCCGGGTGATATATGATTTGGATAAATAAAAACAGTAAAACCCAACGCATATAACAAACATCCGACTGAAATTATTACGAAATCACCAAACATCAACATCAGTTTTCGCACGAAAATTCCCCTTTGACTTTTTAAGTAATATACTTATGTTTTATCCAAAACATTACTCCAAATACAGTCAAAAAGTTCATTTATTCTATTTTGTTCACCATTAATATGAAGATAACCAAAAAGTGCCTCAACACCCGTAGCCGTGTGATAAAGACTAACGGTTGTACTCTTCGGTATCTGACCTACGTGGTTGTTTCTTCCCCTTTTAAAGACCGACATTTCGCGTTCTGAGAGCATATCCTTAATCGCCTCAAAGGAAGCCGCCTGAGCGTTAGCGTTAACCCATTGGACCGATAGTTTATGCTGTTCACCAATAGGTCGCTCGGTTTCTGCCAAACGTGTTCTGACAAGCAATCCATAAACGGCATCACCCACAAAGGCCAAGGTGGAAGGACTTAAAAGATAACCTTTATCCATTACAAAGACCACCTTTACGGTACATAATCAAACTCGATATCGTAAACGCTTACGGTATCGCCTTCTTTGACACCTGCATTTTCAAGTGCATCTATTATACCGCTTGAGCGTAGCACCCTTTGGAAATACTGCAAAGACTCGTAATCATCAGGGTCAACCGTTTCAAGCAATTTTAAAAGCCACGGTGCCTCGATTACAAATATACCGTCTTGAACCTCCAAAGTGAACTCACGTTTTTTGTCAACACTGTAATCCTCTTGGGGTTCGGGTTCGGGCTCATATTTTATAACGGGAGGCAGACGGTCAAGCGAAGCAGCGACATAGTTTATTACGTCACGTGTTCCCTCGGCAATTGCGGCCATACACTCAAAATATTTATAACCTTTTTCCTCGAAATACTCACGAACAATCTTTAAAGTTTCTTCATCGGTAAGGTCGCATTTATTGGCAACGATTATCTGCTCACGCGTACTTAATTCTTCGCTGAAGTTCTTAAGTTCAAAGTTAATTTTTTCAAAATCATCAATAGGGTCTCTGCCCTCACTACCTGATACATCAATAACATGAACAAGCAAACGGCAACGTTCAACATGACGCAAAAACTCGTGGCCTAGTCCTACGCCTTCGCTTGCGCCCTCAATAATACCCGGTATATCAGCCATAACGAACGATTTGCCATCATCAATTCTAACAACACCCAAAGTGGGCACAAGAGTAGTAAAATGATAGTTTGCAATTTTAGGTTTTGCTTCGCTGACAACCGATATGAATGTAGACTTGCCAACGTTAGGAAAACCTATAAGACCTACATCAGCCAAAAGTTTCAGTTCCAAAGTTACGTCAAAAGACTCACCGGGAATACCGGGTTTAGCAAACTTAGGTACCTGTCTTGTAGGTGTTGAAAAGTGACTGTTACCCCAACCACCTTTACCGCCTTTGGCAACAATTACATCTTCGTCATCCGAAATATCGGCTATAATTCTGCCGGTATTTGCATCCTTGACAAGAGTGCCTTTAGGGACTCTTAATATTAAATCAGGTGCATTTTTTCCGTTACATCTTGATGCACCGCCCGGTTGCCCGTTTTCGGCTAAATATTTTCTTTTATATCTAAAATCAGCAAGCGTAGAAAGATTGCTGTCAGCACGAAAAACGACGTTACCGCCTCTTCCACCGTCACCGCCGTCAGGTCCGCCGGCAGCAACATACTTTTCGCGGTGGAAAGAAACCTTACCGTTACCGCCGTCACCGGCTTTAATATGAATATTTGCTATATCAACAAACATTTTAATCTCCTAAACAAAATTTAAAGAAAAGACCCGGGTATTAACCCCGGGTCAATAAGTCTTACTTACTGCTCTACTGCGTAGATGCTAACCTTCTTGCGGTCACGTCCCATACGCTCGAACTTTACTTTACCGTCGATAAGAGCGAAAAGGGTGTCATCAGAGCCTTTACCGACATTTTCACCGGCATGGATATGGGTGCCTCTCTGGCGAACGATGATGTTGCCTGCGAGAACAAACTGACCGTCGGCGCGTTTTACACCGAGACGCTTGGATTCGCTGTCACGACCGTTCTTGGTAGAACCAACACCTTTTTTATGAGCAAAAAGTTGAATATTAACCTTAATCATGGTTTTACACCTCCGGATTTACTTTTATGTGTTTACAATACTGTGCTGCAAGTTCATTTAAATGTAACCTCAGACCTTTTAAAACAGCCTGCGACTCGTCAATCTTATCAATAAGAGCGACACGCATATAACCGTCTTCTACTTCTGCACTAACGTTAGCACCGATTATCTCAGTCAAAGTGTTGGCTGCCATTATAGCCGCCGAAGACACTGCTGAACAGATTATTTTACCAGCCTCATCCTTATACGAAGAAGAACTGTGACCGGAAATCTCAAAACCTGTCAGTTTATCGTTAGTCAAGAAAAATTTCACCGAGGTCATAACAGCACCTTAGCCTATGGAATTAATCTGAACCTTGGTATACGGCTGTCTGTGACCCATTTTGCGGGCACAACCTTTTTTGGGTTTGTAGGTGAAAACGGTGATTTTCTTGGCTTTACCGTTCTTAACAACTACACCCTCAACCTTTGCGTCAACATAAGGAGCTCCAACTTTAAGCTCACCGTTATCATCACATACTGCGATAACCTTGTCGAATACAACGGTTTCATCTGCGGCTGCGTTGAGTTTTTCAACAAAAATAACATCACCGTTAGTTACACGGTACTGCTTGCCGCCGGTTTCAATAATTGCGTACATCTTTCTCGGCACCTGCCTTAATTATAGTCTCGCTACTTGTAGGCGGGGTAAACCCACTTCTAATAAGCCCACAGTATGCGGCTCTAATACTATACCACAAGCCTTACCCTATGTCAAGAAAAATTTTACATAAATATTATTTTGTAAGCGTTCCTCCGTCGGTTTTCAAAAGCAACAGTATTTTTTCCTCTTGCAGATTTTCAACATTAATATAAACAAGCAACTCTTCCCCGTCAATACCACTACACAAAAACTCATAACAATGCTTTTCGTCGTTACCGTCGGTTGGAATAATCACACGCTTTACATCAAGAACTGTAAGTGCAGATGACAAGCGCTCACCTGCTTCTATAGATGAAAATTTGGGTGTATTTATATTTCTTATATGATGGTTTGCTATATATCCCGCCGCCTCAACCAAAACAATTTCTCCGGTATCTAACGCCACACCCACCTTTATTAGGTCAGTATAGCAAACTGCGGTGCCCTCCTTATAAGCCAAGTTAACTACGCAAACCCCTTCGTCTGCAAAATAATATGTCGATGAAAAATTAAGTCCCAATGCAGTTTTTATAAAATCTTCAGCCTTGCTAACCGCCTCATCATAACTTAAATGCACTTCCTCGATAACCCTAAACTTGCGCATATATACTACATATCCACCCTGCTTTGTTACCGATACCGAAGCATCTTCACCGGAAAAATCGTAGGTTGGAAGTTTACCTTCTGATTCCCCGATGAAAGTTATATCCTCACCGTTTGCACCCAATATAGAAATCGCAGTTGATTTTGCATCCTCAACAGTTACCTCGTTTTTACCCTCTAACAATCTTGCCGTTCCGTTTAACATATGGTCCGAAAAAGGCCCGTCATACAGTAATGTAGGATAGTCACTGAGCAATTCTTCAAGTTCAATAAGCCTATCGGAAAAACCGTTTGTAATGGAGTTGCCAATGGTAGCCGACAGTTCCGGTACCCATGCACCGTTCTGATTATATTGAGTACGCACCTCATTAATACTTGTGGACAAATCAACCGCAACCGTTGCTAATGAGTGTAAATTTTCACGTTCGCCTGCGGATATATCGTTGCCGGAAATAATTTGTTTTGAAAGATATACAGTAAAATCTCCAACCTGAGATAAAAACTTATTAACCTTTGCAAGTTCTGTTTCACTCGACGGCAACTGCGACAAAGCATTTTTTGCAACGGTACTTTCTGCCGAAAGTTCTGCCGCCAACACTGACATCTGAGTTGCAGAAGATACATACATCGCCTTTCTAAGGGCAAGGCTTATGTTGTATATACTTCCGTCAAGTTCGCTTAAATGCATATCGTAATTATATTCTATATCGGTATTAAGTTTCGAAATTCTATTCATATAAATTAAATTTTGCGAAATGAGTGCCAACATAACCGCCAAAGAAAAACTCAATATTCTAATGGCGCTTCTTTTTTTCAAAACCATATCTCACGTCTCCTTTTTCATTATTTTGCCACTTATTTTGTTAATTATTTATTTACAAAAATGATGCGCAAGAAAGCAAAAATATATTGTATTTATTTAATATATATAGTATAATATAAAATAATAATGGCTATATGTTTGATTTTTAATGATTTTGCATTTTAAGAAGGTATCAATTTGACTGAATTTATATATCTTGATAACAGTGCTACAACCAAGCCCTGTGACTTGGCAATAAACGAAACCTTAAAAGCACTTAAAGAAAATTGGGGTAATCCGTCATCGCTTTATTCACACGGAATTAATGCCGAGATTTTAGTCAATGACACGCGTGAAAAAATAAGCCGTATACTAAACTGCCGTGATGATGAAATATTTTTCACCGGCAGCGGTACCGAGGCAAACAACCTCTGTATTCGCGGCGTCGCCGAAAAATGCAAGCGTAAAGGCAATAAAATTGTCACAACAAGCGTAGAACATCCGTCAGTCCTAAACACCTGTGAGGAACTTGCAAAGCAAGGTTTTGAGATAGTAAAAATAAAGCCCGAAAACGACGGCAACATTAATGCCGAAAAAGTAAAACAGGCAATTGACCAAAACACAACACTTGTCTCAATTATGCTTGTCAACAATGAAACCGGTTGTATTTTTCCTGTGAGCGAAGTATCAAAGTACATAAAAGAAAATGGTTTTAGTGCAATTATGCATTGTGACTGTGTTCAAGCGTTTGGCAAACTAAATATTGACATTAACAAACTTGGAGCAGACCTTATAACAGCAAGTGCACATAAAATTCATGGGCCGAAAGGTATTGGCTTTTTATATAAATCGAAGAAAATTAATATAAACCCAATAATTTTTGGCGGCAATCAAGAAAAAGGGCTTCGTTCCGGTACCGAAGCCGTACCGTCCATTGCGGGACTTAAAGGTGCTTTGGACGAACTATCGATTAAAGAATCGTTTGAACACGTTTCTCTGTTGCATAGTTATGCTATCGAACAGTTTTCAAAAATGCAAAACTGCACTGTTAATTCTCCTTTAAGCAACTCTCTCCCCTACATAATTAATGTATCTTTTCCCGGTTACCGTTCGGAAACGCTACTTCATTGGCTTGAGAGAAAAAACATTTTCGTTTCAAGCGGAAGTGCTTGTTCAAAAGGCAAAGGTAGTCACGTGCTTAACGAAATGGGGCTTAAGCCTAAATTAATTGACAGTGCACTTAGAATCAGTTTTTGTAAATACAACACTACTTCTGATATCGATGCCCTTATTTTGGCTTTAAAAGAAGCAACCGATAAACTACACAAAAGCAAGGTGTAAAAATGAAAGAAATAATTTTAATAAAAAACGGCGAGTTGGCATTAAAAGGTCTTAACCGTTCAACATTTGAAGATGTACTGGTTAAAAATCTTAAATACCGTTTGAAAAACTGCGGTGATTTTGAAATAAAAAAATCACAGTCGACCATTATGGTTGACCCTCTAAATGAGGACTTTGATTTTAATTCAGCCCTTGATGCTGTCAGCAAGGTTTTTGGAATTGCCGCTTTTTCAAGAGCAGCCGCAGTTGAAAAGGATATGAATGTTATCATTGAGCAAGGTGTTCCCTATCTTGCCGATACTCTTAAAAATATAAAAACCTTTAAAGTAGAGTCTAAACGTTCGGATAAAAAATTCCCGTTAGGTTCACCCGAAATAAGTGCTCTGTTTGGCGGCGCATTGCTTCAAAAGTATCCCCACCTAAAGGTTGATGTTCATAATCCTGACGCTATCGTTGTGGTTGAAGTTCGCGAAAAATATGCTTATATCCGCTGCGGGCAAATAAAAGGTTCGGGTGGTATGCCGGTTGGAACTTCGGGCAGAGCCGAGATACTCATTTCCGGCGGAATTGACAGTCCGGTTGCCGCTTGGATGATGGCAAAAAGAGGACTTAAATTATCTGCAGTTCACTTTGCAAGCCCTCCTTACACCAGTCTTCGCGCCGAAATGAAGGTTTGCAAACTTTTATCACAGGTTGCAAAATACAGCGGACCTATTCCCCTTGACATTATTCCTTTTACCGAGATTCAAGAAGAAATTGCCGATAAGTGTAAAGAAGAATATTTTACTCTTATTATGCGTCGTTTTATGATGAGAATTTCCGAAAAAATCGCACAAAAAGAGCATGCATCTGCGTTAATTACGGGTGAAAGTTTAGGTCAGGTAGCAAGTCAGACATTGCCTGCACTATGTGTTACCGATTGCGTAGTTGATATGCCTACCCTTCGTCCTTTAATTGGTATGGATAAAACCGATATTATTGATATTTCCCGCGCTATTGATACATTTGAAACTTCAATCGAGCCTTATGAAGATTGTTGTACGGTATTTACCCCAAAGCACCCGAAAACAAGACCTGAACTCGAAAAAGTCATTGAAGCGGAAAGTGTGCTTGATGTTGAAGGACTTGTTGAACGCGCTGTTAATGGTGCAGAAAAACGAATTATTGATTAAGGAAAATTATGAAAGCTGAAATTATAGCAGTAGGTACCGAGTTGTTACTCGGCAATATATTAAACACCAACGCGCAGTATTTGTCGAAGGAGTTGGCTCTTTTAGGATATGATATGTACCATCAGTCGGTAGTGGGCGATAACTTCGAACGATTAAAAGAGACCGTTACCAACGCTGTTAACCGAAGTGACGTTGTAATTATCACAGGAGGTTTGGGTCCAACACCTGACGACCTCTCTAAAGAGGCAGCTGCCGCCGCATTAGAACTTGAACTTCATCTGCATAAAGAAAGCCTTAAACAGATTGAATCGTATTTTTCTAAAAGCGGTCGCAAAATGAGTGAAGCCAACAAAAAGCAAGCCTTTTTCCCTAAGGAGCGTTGTTTGATACTTCCCAACGAAAACGGCACTGCACCCGGTTGCATATTAACCGCCAAAAATAGCAGTATAGTTGCCCTGATTCCGGGTGTGCCTTATGAAATGAAGATGATGTTCGAAACAAAGGTAAAACCTGTTTTGGCTCAAAAAAGCGGCAAAACAATTATATCTAAAAGCATATTAACTGCCGGAATCGGTGAATCGTTGTTAGCATCTATTATTCCGCAGTTTTTAGAGCAAAGCGACCCAACCGTTTCACCCTATTGCAAACCCGGTATGGTGACCTTAAGGGTAACATCATCTGCCGAAACCAAAGAAGAAGCCGAAAGTAAATGCCAACAAACGGTTGATGAATTAACCGCAATTTTAGGGCAAAACGTTTGCGGTATAGATGTTTTAAGTTTAGAAAACACAGTAGTAGACCTTTTAAAGTCCAAAGGACTGCATCTTGCAACAGCCGAATCATGTACTGCAGGAAAAATTTCGGCAGCTATTACCACTGTTTCGGGTGCCTCTCAAGTTTTTGACTTTGGAGCATCAACCTACTCAAATGAAATGAAGCAAAAACTTTTGGGTGTAGATAGTGATACACTCCAAAAATACGGTGCCGTTAGCGCCGAAACCGCTATTGAAATGGCAAAAGGAATACGAAAGTTTGCAGGTGCCGATATAGGACTTTCAGTAACCGGCGTTGCAGGTCCCGCCTGCAGCGAATCGAAACCTGTAGGGCTTGTATATATCGGTCTTAGCGACAGAAATAACCAATGGGTTGAAAAAATCAATGTCGTACGCGCTGAAAATGACCGTGAAAAAGTACGCAATAACGCTGTCACTTACGCATTAGACCTTGTTAGAAGGTATCTTTTAAATTACCCTAAGACTATGCCGAACGTTTTTAAAACCGAAGACGACATTATTAATCCGGAGAAAAGCGCTTTATCGCAAATAAACAGTAATTACCTAAATTAAGGAGTAAATTATGGCTGACAAAAAATTAGAATCCAACAGCACAAATAATCAAACTGAAGAAATTATTGAAACCGATGTTCAATCTAATCCCGAGGAAGTCACAAACAGTGATTCTCAGAATTCCACTTCAAAATGCAAATCAACCCGTTTTTTAGGAAAAACTATTTCTAATATTTTTCCTAAAAAGGGCGATTCTAAAAGACAAATCACACTTAAAATCACCGCTATTGTCTCTGCTTTAGCAATACTTTTTTCAGGCGGATATCTTGTGTATTATTTTAATAACCTCGGTGTTCAAAATCAGGTTATTAATCAACAACGTGCTATTTATGACCTCAACCGTTATGACTATAACACCGAAACATCTGAAGGATATCTCGCAAAATTCAGTGAACTTAAAAGGCAAAATAAAGACCTTATCGGTTGGATAACCATTGAAGGTACCGAAGTTGATAACCCCATTTATCAACGCGATAATGAATATTATCTTAACCATGATATGAACGGCAAATCAAACTCTTACGGTTCGCTGTTTTTAGACGAACGTTGTGACGTCTACCCTTCAAGACGTACAAGAAACCAAATAATATACGGACACAACATGCGCTACGGTGCTATGTTCGGTACGCTTGACGAATACCGCGATATTGAGTATTACAAGCAACATCCTACCATTATTTTTGACAGTCTTTGGGAACACAATGTTTATAAAATATTTGCAATAATGATAACCAGTGACGTTACTGATGACACTTTCGGTTATGAGTTCAGTCCATATCGCGCCGATATCCGTGATACCGAGGATTTTCTCCTTTGGACAGAATATTGCAAGCAACGCAGTTTGATTGATACTAATGTTGATATTGAACCTGATGATGCTGTTATTACCCTTTCAACCTGTTGTAAAGATTTTGATGAAGCAAGACTTGTTATTGTCGGTCGACTCGTTCGCGAAGGTGAATCAACCGATGTTGATGTTAACGGTGCCACAGTTAACAAAGACTGTATATACCCTAAGAAATATTACGATAAAAAGAAACTCCCCGTTCCTAAAGTAGAACCACCAACTGTCAGCGTAAATAATCGCTGACCAACCCGAATGGAGGCCACCTTTTGTCAAAAGACGTTAAAATTGAGATTATTTACTTTAAAAGCGACACTGACGTTTCACTTGAATTCGGTCTGCACGGTAATTACCCTGTAAGGCTTTTGTCGTCGTCAAGTAATGACCTCTCAACATTTTTTAATCTGCTGAAACGAGCAGTTTCAAGAAGTGAAATAATAATAACTGTCGGCGGTTATTCTAAAGATGAATTTCTGCCTGACTTTATTGCGCGTGCAATTAACAAAACACCCTTTATACCGGAATACAACAAATTGGGCGTAATAACCCAAGAGAAGTATTCGTTGCCCGAGGGTGCTGTTCCTTTATCATCTTCTAACAAACGCTTTGGTGGATTTCTTATTGAGAGTGGCCCACAGACTATTATCAGTCTTTCTGATGACCGTAAAACACGGCTTAATATTGTAAATAACGTTGTTGTAAAATACATAGAGGAACATCATCTGTTTTTTGCCAACGGTTATTCGCCTAATAACACAGAGAATGAAAACATCGAACAACAGCAAGAAATATTTAAAACTTGTCAAAATGATAATAATGTTCCTACAGAGTTTGAAGATATTTCTTCTACCAATATAACGGATGATGAAATGGTTGTAACCGAAATTCAAAATCTCGAACAGAACGAAGACGTACAACCCAGTATACCTATTGAAAACGATACAACTGAGCCTGAAGTTATAATTGAGGATAATAACTTTGAAACCGAACAGGTGGATATTGTATCACAAACAGAAAACGGACCTGAAATTGCAATATTAGACACAGTATCCCCCGAAGATTTTAATTTTGATAGTGAACAAGATACTAAAAACACACATAAAAAAACACGCCCGCAAAGACGCTTTTTGAGAATAATGTGTATAATTCTTTCACTTTTGATAATTCTTTGCACTTGTGTAACGGTTTTTGTTCTAAACAGAAGAAATAGCGTTAAAACTAATGCCGGCACCGATTATTATACCGAACTTGCTGAGATTTACGGTAGTTTTGGTGACGATTTTGAGGGAGCATTTGACGCTTTACAAGAGCATAATGGAAACATTAATGCTTGGATTAACCTTGCAGGAACTTCTTTAAATTATCCGATATTAAACACAAATATAGTTGATAATTATTATCATAACCACCTTCCAGACGGTTCTGAAAACATTAAGGGAACTGTTTTCACCTCCGCCAACATAAGCAATGCGGAACTTGAACAAAACATCATTTTATACGGCAGTGCCGAAGGCGGAATTGGCGTATTTTCTGCTATTGTTGATTTGTTTAAATCAGAAGAAATCACCGAAATCCCAAAACTTTCGCTCTCTAACAGACATGGATTAACCGAATGGCGCATTTTTTCACTTTTTACTGAAAATGAAGCTGACGGTTTTGTCTTTGAGTCAACTGATTTCGATACCGATGCTAAATATGATGCCTTTGTAAGACAACTTATCCGACATAACCGAGCAGACCATAAGGCAGTACTCAGCAATACTACATCACCGGTAATCACGCTTATTGCAGTAGCAGGTAACAAACGATATATCGCATGTGCTACACAGTTTAACAACGTGTCATTTATACCTAATGACAGTAGCCAAACTAACGATACTGAATCAAATACACCCGACAACCTTGTTGACGTTAATGACAGTAATTTAGACTTGGACGATAAAACCGAGGATAATGCCGACAAGTTTGAGCAATCACCTTTAGACCCTGACAACGTTGTTGTTTTGCCTCCCATAATTGTTAAGCCGCCCAGTGGCACAACCTCCTCCGGCAGCAGTACAACATCATCAAATGTACCCAGCAGCAGTGAAGAAGAAACATCTTCCAGCAGCTCTGAAAGCACTTCAAGTAACACCTCAAGTGTCACTTCAAGCAACACCTCAAGTAACACCTCGACTAACACTTCAAGCAGTACTTCAAGCGAAGTTTCCTCTGACCAATCGAGCGACACCTCTTCTGATACATCGTCCGATTCTTCAAGTGAAACAAATTCATCTGATACGTCATCAGAAAGTTCATCCGACACTTCGTCCGAGTCGTCGTCAAATACATCTTCTGAAACGTCGACCGATTCTTCTGATTCCACTTCCGATACATCGTCAGAGGCTTCATCTGATAACGGTGGTGAAAATGAAGAACAACCTACTGTTGACCCGCTTTATACTTGGGATATTACGCTTTATATTAAGCAAAGCAGCGGCATTGTCTACGGTAGTGCTACCGATATAGTTTCAAGAGTAATTGAAGCCGAAATGGGTGTGGCTTTCCCTCTTGAGGCTTTAAAGGCTCAGGCCGTTGCCACATATGCATGGCTCGTTAACAACGGTGCTATGAAAAAAAGTTCAGCACCAAGCGGTGTACCAATGAAAAGTACTCCCAGTGCTCGTGCTATTAAGGCTGTAAATGAAGTAAAAGGCACGCTTATAACATATAACGACTCCATTGCTAACACGTTCTATTTTGCATACTCAGCGGGATATACTGCCAACGTGCAAGATGTATGGACTGCTAAACTTCCCTACTTACAAAGTGTTGAATGTGAAGTTGATACAAAACTGTCCAATTTTATTTCCACTAAAACCTATACTGCCGAAAAATTAGCCGAACTTATACTTAAAAAATGCGAAATTGATGTTTCAGAAATGGATAAGTCCGAATGGATAAAACCCATTGAGTACGACAATAACAACACTTATTGTACTTATGTTGAAATCGGAGGTGTTAAATTCCGTGGAGTGTTTGTAAGAAACACTTTGCTTTCAAATGGTATCCGTTCTACCGCTTTTACCATTACCTATGATGAAGAAAGCGACAGTTTCACCTTTACTTGCAAAGGATGGGGTCACGGCGTGGGAATGAGCCAAGAAGGTGCTAAGACTTATGCAAATCAAGGCTGGACATATGAGCAAATTCTTGCTCACTTTTACACAGGAACTACATTAATTAAAAACTAAAGAGGTGTTATTTATGGTAGATACAGTTATAGCGGCACTTGACGGATTGCCTAAAGAGCTAATAATTTTTGTAGTATCATTGCTACCTATTTTAGAACTCAGGGGCGGAATGATAGCCGCTTCGTTTTTAGGGGTCGAATGGTCACGAGCATTTTTAATCTGCCTGATTGGTAATATGTTGCCAATCCCATTTATACTGCTGTTTATAAAGCAAATATTTAAACTTCTCAAAAAAATTAAATTTATGAACAAAATCATTACTAAACTTGAAAATAAGGCAGACGAAAAAGGTAGTAAAATCAATAAAAGCCGAAACTGGGGATTGTTTGCATTTGTTGCAATTCCCCTACCCGGAACAGGTGCATGGACAGGCGCATTGGTTGCAACTATGCTTGATATTAGAATGAGACGCTCATTCCCTATCATTTTTGTCGGCGTTATAACAGCGGGACTAATCATGTCAGTACTAACATACTTTATCCTCCCCGGTTTGTTCTTCTAAATAAAACCCCGCAGTAATAAAACTGCGGGGTTAACTATTGCAAAAAATAAGACCGCGAATTAACGCGGTCTTAAATTATTTATTACTGATTAAATACGCTAAGTATCGAAATGCTGTCGTCATCATCGTCATCATTTCCGGTGGAAATGCTATTAAGAATGTCGTCAGCAGGACTCTTCTCCTTAAAATCACCAAGGCCTGTAGCAACAACGGTAATTCTCATTTCGTCCTCTAATGTTTCGTCAAGCTGTACACCCCAAATGATGGTTGCATCAGGATGAGCCATATCAGCAACGATAGTGGAAGCCTGGTCTGCCTCTTCAAGTCCGATATCTTCAGAGCCGATAATGCTAATGATAACGCCACGAGCGTTACGCATATCAGTTTCAATAAGAGGACTGGAAATAGCCATCTGTGCAGCCTGTTCTGCCTTATCACGACCGGTTGCAACACCAACACCCATATGAGCGTAGCCTGCATCCTTCATAACTGCTGTAACATCAGCAAAGTCGAGGTTAACCATCGAAGTTCCGGTAATGAGTTCAGAAATACTCTGAACACCCTGACGAAGAACGTCATCAGCAATTTCAAAGGCATTTTTCAATGTAATCTTCTGCTCAGAAACATATTTAAGTCTTTCATTAGGAATAACGATAAGGCTATCAACATGTTCTCTAAGAGCTGCAATACCTTCTTCAGCCTGCTGCATTCTCTTCTGACGCTCGAAAGCAAAAGGTTTGGTAACAATACCAACTGTAAGAATACCGAGCTCTTTAGCTATCTGAGCAACAACGGGAGCTGCACCGGTACCGGTACCGCCGCCCATACCGGCTGCGATAAATACCATATCTGCACTGCGAAGAGCAGCTGCAATCTCGTCCTTAGACTCTTGTGCGGCATTTTCACCATTGCTGGGGTTACCGCCTGCGCCCTGACCTTTGGTAAGTTTTTCACCAATCTGGATTTTGTGACTTGCCTTCGAGTGAATCAAAGCAGCCTTATCTGTGTTGATAGCAATAAACTCAACACCGCGTACACCGGCAGAGACCATACGGTTAACAGCGTTACCGCCGCCGCCGCCAACACCGACTACCTTAATCTGAACAACATCCTCGGTTGCGTTATCAATTTCGAATGCCATTTTCATCTTCCTTCCACATAAATATATGCAAATACTTATAACTATTCAGTATCCGTTGATAATTCTACCATATAAAATTAAAAATTGCAATACAAAAAATAGAAAAAAATCAAGTTTTTGTTGTTTTTTTCGTATTAAAGCGCAATATATTGAGTTATTTATAAATTCCAATAACATCTCTATAGCGTCTTACACACTTAGGGTCGTCAATCGTCCAATTCTTTAATGACAGTTCCATTTGAACATTATGAGGCTCTTTTTCGATAGCCTGTTGCATCAAATTAAACTTACGGTCTAAATTGGTAGCACTGCCTAATTCTACATAAATTCTGTCTTCAATAACGGCGCAAAGGTTAAGATGGTCACTAACATCATAATAAGTAACAGATAAACCACGAGATAAGAACATACTAATTAAGGTTTCAAGTGCATTTTTGTTTTCATCTGAATTGAAATTTAATGTTTGACCTTCCGTAGCCGTATCAAGGTTAACCCCTCTGACCACAGTCAACTCGGTCTCAACATTAGGGTCGACATCCAAAACCTTAAAATCTCTGTCAACAATACACTCTGTATTATCCGACTTAAATATTAAAAATTCTTCCGCAGGAGTGATATTTATCACCACAGTCGATGGAAATTTGCGAATAACCTCAGCTTCTCTTACATAAGGTAAATTATCTTCAATTTTATTTTCGACTTTTGACACAGAAATTCTTAATAAATTATCGCCTTTTTCAACACCTGCAGCCAAAAGTATCTGTTCTCTCGAATATATCGAAGAGCCATCAATAACAAATGTATTTACGTTGAAAAATACTGTCATCATCAAAATAAAAACAATACCAAGCAAAAGTGAAACAACACACACATAGAAAAGCGGTTTCATCTTTCGTTTACTTCTTTTTCTTTTGGCGGTATTTTTTTTAGTTTCAGGTGAATATTGAACCTTCATTTTACCTCTCCGTCATATTCTTTTAATATTCGCACCAAGCAAATTAAATCCTTTTTCAATTTTGTCATAACCCCGGTCGATATAACATACTTTACGCACTATCGACTCACCCTTGGCACAAAGTGACGCAATAACCAATGCTGCACCGCCACGAAGGTCATGAGCAGTAACGACTGCCCCCGACAATTCTCTAACGCCGGTAACAACAGCAACTCTGCCAACCGTTTTAATATTTGCGCCAAAACGACGTAGTTCATCAATATATCTGAACCTATTATCAAATATATTTTCTACAAAAACAGACGTACCTTGGGTTACCGACGCAAATGAAATAAACATCGGCCCTGCATCGGTAGGAAAACCGGGATAAGGTTGAGTAGATATACAATCAACCGCTTTTTGTTTGCCATTTGAAGTAACTATTACGCCGTTATTAACATCAACATCACAACCGCTGTCCTTAAGAGCAGTTATAATTGGCGCAATGTGTTCAGGCACAGCATTTCTTAGCCTTACTTTACCCTTACAAGCGGCAACAGCAAACATATAGGTTGCAGAAACTATACGGTCGGGCATTACATAATGCTCTGTTCCCCTTAATCTTTCGACACCGTTTATAACTATTGTATCGCCACCTGCACCTTTTATATCGGCACCTGCCGAATTTAAAAAGCATGCAAGGTCACATATTTCCGGTTCTCTTGCCGCATTCTTTATTATTGTTGTTCCTTTTGCAATAACGGCGGCAAGCATAATATTTTCGGTAGCACCGACACTTGGAAACCTCAAGTTTATTTCGGCTCCATTTACACCGTTTCTGAACTCACATTCCAACCTGCCGTCGCAAAATTCAATATCGGCACCCATACGCCGTAATGATTCTATATGAATATCAATCGGTCTTGGACCTAATTCACATCCACCTGGCAAACTTAAAACTGCTCTTTTGTTTTTTGATGCTACGGCACCCATAAAAACAACCGAAGAACGCATTTCACGCATTAAGCATTCGGGCACAGTGCAGTTTTCACAATTGCAACTGCTAACCGTTATTGTATTGCCTTCCCTTTTAGTTTTACATCCAAGACATTCTAAAATTTCCAAAGAAACATTAACATCGGTTAAATTTGGACAGTTATGTAATACACTGTCTCCATCACAAAGATAAGTGGCGGCAAGCAAAGGCAAGACACTGTTTTTTGCGCCGGAAACATCAATTTCTCCGTACAGCCGTTTGCACCCGCTTATACTAAGTTCGGACATAAAATGCACCTCTGTACATCCTATGCCGTTTGTACTATTTTGCCAATCAAAGATTAAAAATTATCTCTGCGATTCGCTTATCAGCATCAAAAATAGCCGAAGATTTAGCATTTCTTGACATTTTATCGAGCAAATCAGCATCGAACAATAGTTCCTTAAGAGTATTATAGAGCAACTCCCCGTTAAGGTCTTTTTCCTCGATTAACTCGGCAGCATTAATATTTTTAAGCGACAACGCGTTAAAATACTGATGGTTTTCTGCAACATAAGGCGATGGAATAAGTACCGACGGTTTGCCGCAAACCTGAAGTTCATTAATTGTCATAGCCCCTGCCCTGCAAACCACAACATCTGCAGCAGCCATAAGTACATCCATATTATCTATGTATTCATATATCCTTATTTTATCATTTCCGTCAACGTATCCCAAATTTGAAGCCGCATCATAAAATGTTTTATAACCATTTTTACCGGTGCCGTGCAATATATAAAACTCACCGTTTTTAAGGTTCTGTTCGACTGAATAAAGCATGGCCTCATTAATTACACGAGCACCAAGACTTCCGCCAAAAGCCAAAACAACCTTAGCGTTTTCAGGGATTCTGAGTTTCGCTCTTGCCTCAGATTTGCTAATTGACGTCAACTGATTTCTGATTGGGTTACCCGTAATTATTGGTGGATTTTTGGGGTTAATGTTTTTTGCTGCATCCTTATTTGCTAACATAACTATATCTACAATAGATGCCAACATTTTTACCGTAACACCGGGATAAGCATTTGCTTCGTGAACGGCAGTTTTAATACCGAGTTTTGCAGCTTCCCTCAAAACAGGACCGCATACATAACCACCCGTACCGACAACAACATCGGGTTTTATTTGTTTTAATATTTTTCTTGCCGCCGATGAAGCGGTAAAAACTCTATAAACAGCGTTTATATTGCGAAATATATTCTTAACCGTTATTTTTCTTTGAAATCCCGATACGTTTATAGTATAAAAATCATAACCCTCAAGCGGCACAAGACGGCTTTCCATACCTCTCGCTGTACCTATAAAACTAATTTTACAGTCAGGGTCCACTCGCTTGATATACCCTGCAACAGCAAATGCGGGATTAATATGGCCGGCTGTTCCGCCACCTGCAAAAAGTATATGCATACCTTAACTCCTTACAACGATTTTTTAGTGTTACAACTTCGTGAAATTGAAAGTATAATGCCCATTTCCAATAGCAAGATAACAAGTGACGTTCCTCCATAACTGAAAAACGGAAGACTTATGCCCGTGTTAGGTATTGTATTGGTAACAACAAGCACATTGAGTGCCATCTGCAAACCTACCTGGAATGTAAGTCCTAATGCCATTAAAGAGCCGAATTTATCAGGTGCTTTAATGGCTATAACGAAGCCTCTCCACATCAAAAGACAAAATAGCACAATAATAATCAATGCACCGATAAGTCCCAACTCTTCACAAACAATTGCAAAAATAAAATCATTATGCGGTTCGGGCACCCAGAGGTATTTTTGACGTGATTGTCCAAGCCCTGTTCCCAACACACCGCCTGAACCAATTGAGAGTAACGACTGTATCGTCTGAAAGCCCTCACCTGTCGGTGATGCCCATGGGTCACGCCAGTAGGTTAATCGGTCTTCTGCATATTTTATAACTCCGCTTAGCAGTACAATTACACCTGCACCCGCTACCGAAAGTCCAACTAAAATATATCTCAATTTTATACCGCCGACTATCATCATAACGGCACCGATTAAGAATATCAAAACAGTTGCCGACAAGTGTGGCTCAAGAACAACAAGCACACACACAATACCAACCAATAGTCCTAAAAACAAAACACCAAAGGTAAATGCTTTCATTCGCTTTTGATTTGCGGCTATTAAATGCGCAAGTAGTAAAATTACCGCAAATTTTGCAAACTCAGACGGTTGAAAGTTAATGGGTCCCAACGAAAACCAACGTTTAACCGAAGTGTTGGCAACCATAGGCGGCAACATTAACATTACACCCAAAAAACAGACGATTAAAATATAGAAAGGAATTGCAAATTTTCGAATATAATGATAATCAATCTTTGAAACAAAAAGCATAGCCAAAACGCCGAAGACAGCAAAACCTGCTTGTTTTAAAATAAAGTAGTAACTGTTACCATAGTAGGTGTATGCATAAAAATAGCTTGCTGAAAACAGCATCACCAAACCTACGGTAAGAATAGTAATCAGTAAAAACAAAAAAGTAAGGTCCATTTTACCGCTGATGAAAAATTTAGACCAAAAACTTTCCTTCTTTTTAACCTTATCAGCCATAAAAAGACCTCCTTATAATTTATCGCATTATAATAATACAACCGCCGCAAACAAGCAACGTGACTAATGAAAATACGGTCACAATAGTTATTTCGCTCCAACCGCATTTTTCAAAATGATGGTGAATAGGACTCATTTTAAAGAGCCTTTTGCCGGTTTTTTTGAAATATAAAACCTGCAAAATTACCGAAACTGCTTCGGCAAGATAAACAAAACCTGCAAGTAACAAAATAATAGGGCAGTTTAAATTAAACGACATTGCAACTACCATGCCGCCCAAGAACATTGAGCCTGTATCACCCATAAAAATCTTAGCAGGATACCAGTTCCAAACAAGAAAACCGACCAATGCGCCAGCCAATGCAGCCGCTATTATATTTGCACCTTCAAGCATAAAATAACCGCTCATAAGCATAAACGAACAAGAAACCACCAGCGTTACACTTGATGCCAAGCCGTCAAGACCGTCGGTAAGGTTTACAGCGTTGGTAAATCCATATATAAAGAAGAATGCTATAGGCCAAAAAATTAAGCCAAAGCCATTGAAAACATCAACCTCACCAACAAAAGGTATGTAGGTAGTTTTCATTCCTGCAAGCACAAGCGCACTTAAATATGCTACAACGACAATCGACTGAAAAAATGTTTTTTGCATTGCCGTAAGTCCAAGATTACGCTTTTTAACAACCTTAATATAGTCGTCCATAAAACCTATAAGGCCCATACCAAGCCCTAAGCCTAAACCTGCAAAAAGTTTAGTGAAACTAAGGCTATTTTTAAACTCGTTAGATACTGTGCCACCAAGTAAACTGCTAAATGACATAGCAAGAACAACACCTAATACACAACCTACAACAATTAGCACTCCGCCCATAGTAGGTGTTCCCTCTTTGGATTTATGCCACGCAGGACCTTCATCCCTTATAGTCTGACCGAATTTTAATTTTTTTAAAAGCGGTATTGCAGGATATCCCAAAGTCCACGACACAATAAAAGCAGTTAATGCAGCAATAACCGGTATAAAACTCTTCAACATAACTTATCCATCCCTTCGAAAAGGTTAAATTTCACCTAAAGCCTCAGCAACAACCTCGCGTTCATCAAGATGTATTGTTCCTGTAGACAAAATCTGATAGGTTTCATGACCTTTTCCTGCTAAAATTATTATATCACCTTTATTTGCAATTTGCACTGCTTTTTTTATAGCTTCAACACGGTTTTCAACCACATCAACAGGAACCGTGCTGTCTTTCATACCCTGAAGTATATCATTTATAATCGCCATAGGTTCTTCACTTCTCGGATTATCACTTGTGACAATACAATAATCGGCATAACGGGAAGCAATAGCACCCATCTTAGGACGTTTTGTTCGGTCTCGGTCACCACCGCAACCGAAAACTACGATTAAACGATTTTTTTCACATTCATCAAAAGTTTTAAGAATGTTTTCAAGACCGTCTGGTGTATGTGCATAATCTATTATAACCGTAAAATCCCTACCTGTAGGTACAACCTCTGCCCTACCTTTGACACCGCTCATTTCGGCAAAAGCCTCACATACAGTATCCATAGAAATACCAAGTTTTAATGCGCAAACCGCTGCACACATAGCGTTATAAGGTGTAAATTTACCGCCTATATGAGTTTTGATTCTACCAAGTTCACCAATTCCCGACAAAAGAAAATTAGTACTGTCAGGGTTTAAAACTATATTTTTTGCAGTATAGTCGGCAGATTCATCAGATGCCGAGAAGGTCACTATCGGACACTCTAAATCGGAAGATATTTGCTCAAAATAAGCATCATCTTGATTCATTATGGCAATTTTTGAGTTGGCAAACATCTTCTTTTTTGCCCTCATATAATTATCCATTGTCACATGATAATCAAGGTGGTCCTGTGTAAGATTTGTAAACAATCCAGCCTCAAATGTTATACCGTAAACTCGGTTTTGGTCAAGTGCATGAGAAGAAACTTCCATAACACAGTGGCTACAGCCCGATTTTTCCATTAAAGAAAACAATGACTGAATTTCATAAGGACTTGGTGTTGTGTTTTTTGATGGCAATATCTCATCGCCTATCATATTCTGAACGGTTCCTAAAAGACCAACTTTGTGACCGTTCTTTTCAAGAATACTTTTAAGCATATATGAAACCGAGGTCTTTCCGTTGGTACCCGTAACACCGATTATAACAAGTCTTTTTGCGGGGTTACCAAACCAATTTGCACTAAGTTTTGCATACTCAATCCTTGAATCTTCAACAAAAATCTGATTAGGCAAGCCAACATCTTTTTCACAAATAATGACGGCTGCTCCGTTTTCTGCCGCAGACTTTGCAAATTTATGACCGTCAAGCGTAGCACCGTTTATGCATACAAAAACACAACCCGGCACAACCTGACGCGAATCACAAGTAACAGCCGAAATCTCAGTTTCAGCAAACTTACCCGATTTTTCACCCATCAAATCAAAAAGTCTCATTTTTATCTCCTTTAACTATTCTGCAGTTTCAGGTGACCTGAAATATACTGTTACAATAGAGCCTGCTTCAACCTTTCTGCCTTCCGGCAAACTTTGTTTATAGCAGGTAACCTCTGCGCCGCTGAGCGTACCTCCCGAGAATTTGACATTTATATTACTACTTGCGGCAAGTTGATTAACTTCGCTTAAAGTAAGTCCTTTAAAGCTTGGAACTTCCGCAGTAATCTTCTCAGATTCTTCGGTATAAAGCATTACAATACCATCACTGTAAATTGATTCGGTTGATGACGGGAACTGCTTAATAACAGTATCGCCACTTCCGATAACCTTATAGCTTAATTTTTGGTTTTTTATAACGGTTTTTGCAGCGTCTATCTTTTGACCGACAACCGATGGAATTTTTATTGCCATTGATGCAAGTTCATCCTCAGTATACTGCGGGTCAACGCCAAGGTAAGGAAGAATTTCTGCCAAAATTTGTCCGCCTACCGGAGCAGCGATTGTACCGCCGTAATACGCATCACCGTGCGGTTCATCAAGTATTACAAGTAATGCAATTTCAGGGTCGTTTATAGGTGCTACACCACAAAAGGAAGCAACATAAAGGTCGGATTCACCGGTTGCAAGAATTTTTGAAAGCTTTTGCGATGTACCGGTTTTTCCGCCTATTCTGTAACCCGAAACATAAGCGTTTTTACCGCCTCCGCCGTCAACAACAGCCTCCATAAGAGTGCAAAGCATTTTACTTGTCGTGTTAGATATAACCTGCCTTTTAACAGTGTTTTCAAAAGATTTAATTGTATTACCGTTAGCATCAACTATCTCGTTAACAAGATGTGGTGTGACAAGGTATCCACCGTTAACGGCGGCAGAAATTGCCGTAATCATCTGTATCGGAGATACGTTAAAGGTCTGACCAAAGGATGACGAAGCAAGTTCGGTTATACCCATATTGTTGACCGAATGGAAAACAGGAGACGCTTCACCGGGAATGTCAATTCCTGTTTTTTCGGTAAGGCCAAAAGCCTCAAAATATTTAGAAAAAATGTTTGAACCCAACTGTTGACCAAAGGTTATAAACACCGGGTTGCAAGAGTTTTGCATGGCATTAACAAGGCTCTCGCTTCCGTGACCTGTACGTTTATGACAATGGTATCTCTGTCCTGCAACAACGATATATCCGTTACAGTGATAATGGCTGTTCTGTCCTGTAATGCCTTCTTCCAACGCCATAGCAGCGGTAACTACCTTAAAAACAGAACCCGGCTCATATGTATCAGAAACTATTTTATTTCTCCACTGTGCATTGCGGAGTTCTAAAAGTTTAGAAGTTTTTTCATCGCCTTCCAAAGCATCAACAATTTGCTGGTCGCTTTCAGACAGTTTGAACGGTGAATTGGGGTCAAAATCGCCCTTCACAGCCATTGCAAGAATTTCACCACTATTTACATTCATACAAATTACCGCACCGCGTTCGGTAACCTTATTGTCAATAATTGCTTGGTTCAGATGTTTTTCGCAAACGTGTTGCACGTATGAATCAAGTGTAGTTACAAGCGAATTACCCGGTGTTGCGGCAATTTCGAGTTCGTAACTCATTGGCATATCGTTACCCGTAGCGTCCTTTGCGGCAACAACTCTTCCCGGAATACCGGTAAGTTCAGAATCATACTGCTTTTCAAGGCCGGATAAACCCTGATTATCCGAACCAACGAAGCCTAAAGTTACCGACGCTAATGTATTTTGAGGATAATAACGCTTACTTCCCTCGTCAAGACCTATATAACCGCCGACCTTTAACTCACTGTCTGCGATATATTGTCTTACTTTATCTGCCTCAGGTTTCTCAACATTAGTTTTAACCTTAACGTAACTTGTGTTTTTATTTGTGTAATCGAGTACAGTTTGATAATCGAGCCCTAAAATTGATGAAAGATTGGTAGCAATATCAGTTTTTACTGCATTTAATTTATCTTTATCGGTTATATTTTTAAAACTGTTAGGTGTTATGTAAACTGTCCAAACTTGAGCACTTGTTGCAAGAAGTTCTCTGTTACGGTCATAAATATCACCGCGTGATGCGGCAAGTTCAGTATCATACAGTTGCTGTTCGGCAGCCTTTTGACTGTAAAAATCACTTTTAACCACCATAAGGTAAACGAGTCGTCCGCCTACAAGTCCTAAAGTGCAACAAAGCATAACTATCCAAACGGCAAAAATTCGAACTATCATGCTTTTATTTGGACCTTTTACCACAATGTGTCAACTCCTCTTCGAAAATAAACCCTATTTATAAACGTCTCAACGAGAGCCGGACAAAAAGTCCGGCTCTCGCCGATAATTCACCTGTTTAATAATATATATTTCTTATGTTTCATTTTATTCTATCCCTGCGGTTAATTCGCCGCCGGTATTACCGACAGTATCGGTCTGGTTTGTCTTAATATATGTAACCTGGTTTTTTTCACACTTTTGCATACCAAGTTCCTCAGCCGCTTGTTCAAGATTAGCATATGATATTTTTCTTTCCATTTCAACATCCATGCGGGTAATCTCGCTATCAAGTGCAACAATTTCCTTATTTATGCTATTAATTTCAGCCTCAAGCGTTGATATCTCAGCACGCAAAAACAAACTTCCGCAAACTGCGGCAACTACAAGAACGGCAATTGCATATTTAAATGCCAACGACACATCCATTTTTGCCTTTGCCTTTGCTTTTGACTTTGACTTGGTTTGTGCTTTACGTTTCTTTTCGGGATATTCAAGTATTTCTGCCTTTTTAGGTGCTCTGGGCGCAAAAATATCATAATTATATGCAAAACTATCGTTATAATACTTTAAATTATCCATACCCTTATATCCCCTCTTACCTTACGGTAATTTTTCTATTACTCTTAATTTAGCACTTCTGCTTCTTGGATTTTCTCTTATTTCTGCATCTGTTGGTGCTATTGGTTTTCTTGTCGGCAAAACAGCTCTCGGCTTTCTGCCACAAACACAAATCGGTATTTCCGGTGGACAAATACAGCCTTTGCAATATTCTGCAAACAAATTTTTAACAAGACGGTCTTCAAGCGAATGGAATGTTATTACACAAAGCCTTCCGCCCGGTTTTAACAGTTCAAACGCCGATTTAATACCTTCGGTCTCAGCCTCAAACTCGTTATTAACCGCAATTCTAATTGCTTGAAAACTTTTTCTCGCCGGATGTCCGTCTCGCCTTACTGCGGCCGGCACCGAACTGCTTATTATATCGGACAACTGCAAAGTAGTTAAAATAGGTGTTCTCTCACGCTCTTTAACAATATTTGTTGCTATCCTGTAAGCGAATTTTTCTTCGCCGTAATCTCTTAAAATATCGGTCAGTTCCTGCACACCTAAAGTATTGACAAGGTCTGCAGCCGATGTTCCGCTTTGACTCATTCTCATATCAAGCGGCGCATCAGCATGATATGAAAAACCTCTATCCCCGTTATCAAGTTGCCACGATGAAACGCCAAGGTCAAGCAACACTCCGTCAACCGATTCAATATTAAGTTCTTTTAAAACCGTCGTCATATCAGCGTAGTTTGAACGAACAACGGTTGCCGGCAAACCTTTTAATCTCTCGGTTGCAACTGCAACAGCATCGGGGTCGCGGTCAAGAGCAATCAACTTGCCTGTATTTAACCTTTTGGCAATTTCTTTTGAGTGACCTGCACCGCCTACAGTACCGTCAACATAAATCCCATCAGGTTTTATATTTAAAAATTCAATGGTCTCATTAAGAAGAACCGATTTATGCACAAACTCCATATTTATCAAAATCCAAGCAACTGAGCAAGTTCAGCAATCGACTCTGGAGTCTCTTCAGCCTCCTCGGCTTTAAAGGCTGTGCTATCCCATACTTCTAACTTTGAAGACATACCTATTATAGTAGTCTCACCGTCGAGTTGGGCATATTCGCGAAGGTTCTGAGGGATAAGTATTCTTCCCTGACCGTCGCACGAAATCTGCTCAGCACCCGAATACATGAATCTAACGAGTTTACCGGCTTGTACTCCTGGGAGTGATTTTAGTTTTTCGTCAATTATCTGCCACTCACTCATAGGATAAATGCAAAGACAACGTTTTCCATCAGGACTGCGGCTGAGCATAAACGTCTCGCCAAGTTCCTCTCGGTACTTTGCAGGCACGAAAACGCGACCTTTTTTATCTATACTGTGATTATGTTGTCCAAAAAACATTGAGGTCGCCTCCCTTTTCGTGCAAACTTCACCACAATTATGGTCTTAAAGTGAATTTATGCTCCACTTTTCACCACCGTAACTTCATTATATATATAACGAGTGCATAATGCAAGTGTTTTTTTTAATTTTTTTCTTAAAAAATATACAAAATTTCGATATTTGTGTTGTGCATTATGTAAATGCACAAAATATAGTAATTTACAGAGTTTTTTTAAATAATTGTTGACATTCGATAAGACAGAATATATAATAAATAAAGTTGAAATGCCGCTGTGGTGGAATAGGCAGACACAAGGGACTTAAAATCCCTCGGAGTAACATCCGTACCGGTTCAAGTCCGGTCAGCGGCACCATATTAAAAAGCCTGATTTGTAAAATACAAATCAGGCTTTAAAATTTTTATTCGGAAATTTTTCTTCCAATAAATTATTGTTGAAAAACGGTGAATTTTGTGGTATATTACCTATAACAAATTATAGGGGTGCGTTATGAAAAAAAGACAAATGTATTTCTTAACGGCGTTATGCCTTACATTATCGGCAGTTGTTATTTTTGCAGCAATCTATACAAATACCAAAAACAATGCTGAAAGGGATTCTGATAATAACTCGTCAGTTATAGAAACTGTATCCTCTGACAATTCATCAAATACTGAAACCGAAAGTGACGAAGCCACATCTTCTGAGCCGGTTATAACCGGACCTTTATTTGACATTGAAGACAATGTTTTTATTGATTCATTAGTGTATACCGGTTATAATCTTGAAAAACACAAGGCTGACGGTAAGATGTGGCAGTATATTCTTTCAAAATATAAAAAGGGTTACGGTTGGCTTTCTAACATCACGTTTGGCGGTGGAAGTACCGGTCTTGAAGAAACTGCAGACGGGCTTCCTGATATCGGTTACTTTGAAAGAAGAGGTCTTGTTTGCGCATCTTTTGCTTCATACGTTTATTTTAACTACTTACCCAACGTAGCAAATATTGATACTTCAGCGCTCGAACGCCCCGAAGACACTAAAACAGCCAACAGTTTTTATCAGGCATGTAAAAAATGGGTAAAAAGCGGTCAGAGTTATAACATAAGTTTTAAAGCAACCGATAAACCGGGTGGCATTTTATTTGAGCCAGACGAAGAAATTCCGATAGGTTCAATTATTGTATTCCGCGATAAGGCAAGCCCCGGTAAAACCGCTGCCGACCACATAACCATTTACATAGGCGAGAAAAACGGTTACCACTGGGTAATTCAAACCGGTAACAAAAACGGCCCTGAATTTTGTGCGGTTGAGCGTTTTAAATTCGGTCCCGACCCACAATGGCCTTTAGCCGTTTTTGCAACCCCCACCTGCATTAATGAAGGTGCAGCAAAATTAAAAAACAAATAAGCAAAAAAACGCTTGGCCTAAGCCAAGCGTTTTTTTGTTACTTTTTAAATATCCCGTGAACTACCATTTTGGCAATAGAAATAATTTCTTTATAAAGAAACACAAATAGTAATAAAACCGCAATTGCTGAGTAAACATACTCATATTTAAAACTATTAGCTGCTATAAAGATTTGTGCGGCAAGCACAATATAACAAAGAACATCGCGTTTCCAATTAATCTTCATTTTCAATATACTTCTGCTGTGGATTAACCTGCTGACATAAATAATTGATTGAGCAACAGCCACCGAAAAAGCTGAGCCCAAAATACCCATTATAGGAACTAAAACAAAGTTTAAAATTATATTTACAGCGGCTCCTAAACCGGTTGAAATTACCAAAAACTTAGTTTTATATGACGATGTGTATATCGAGCCCATGAACTCCGCATAAGCATGCATCATGGTTGAAAACAGCAAAATCGGTACAACTGTCCATGCTTCGTAAAAATCATTCGCAAACAATATATGCGCCATCGGTTTATTAAATAACAACATCATAGATACTATCATAAGCATCAATGAAGTCAATTTTGAAAAACAATCTTCAAAAAAACGTTTTGACTTTTCAGTTCCAAAATCGTCAACCGCAGTGATTTTCCATGCTCGGCCAAAAATTGTCGTCATGGTAGTCATAATATGCGGTATTTTATTTGCAACCGAGAAAATACCGGTTGCAGAAGTGCCGATAAATGCTGCTAAGAAAAACTTACTCGATGCATCTGCCAACCACCAACTTGCACTGTTAGGTATTAGCGGAATTGAATATTTAAGCATTTTTTTCTGCATATTTTTATCGGTTGCTTTTAACGAAAACCCATATTTATAAACCTTTGCAGCAAAAAACATATATAATGTTGCTACTGCGGAGCCGATAATTTGCGATAACAAATACCCTTCAAGCCCCCACCTCAAAACAAGCAGAAACAAGAGACTTGTACCAACGATGACACCGGTCTGAACAATTCCGCCCAGTGCAAAAACCTTGACTTTGTTAATGCCCCTTGCGAAATAAGATAATGCAAGGTTAACACAGTAAGTGATATAAAAAGCCAAAAAATACCAATAAAAGTCCCTCAACGGCGTCAAAAAAACTATGGGCGATAGAACTAAAAACGCAAGCGTTCCAATTAATGTAATTTTTATTCCTATCTGCCAAATTTCTTTAGGGTCGTTCTCTTTATCTAAGGCGAAACGCATCATCGCCTCGCATATTATAAGCGAGAAAAACGGGAACAGAAGCGTAACGGTTGTTGATATCAAGTCAGCCGTTCCATACTGCTCAGTTGTGAGCATTTTAGTATAAAACGGAACAAAAACAAAGGTCAACAACTTACTTCCGAAACTACCAATTGTCATTAACAAAACGTCTTTACCAAGTTTTTTATAATTAGACATTAAATAGATTCTCTCCCAATCTGCACAACATTACTAAATGTTTTTTAAAACTCTTTTAATTCGGTTTTTCAAAGCCGTTTTTTTGTATATTTTATATCCAGGGCTATTTACACACGCGTAATGCAACCCATGTTGCTTAAAATCATTTTCAAACTTATCATAATAGTAAGGCTTTTTACGGCTTTGTTCAAACATTTTATTGTTTTCAATAGCAAAATCGACGTTGGCATCGCCGAGTAAAAATTGCTCGGTATCAATATTTTTCAGCAATTCCTCGCCTTTTTTGGACCTTATAAGCATAATCGAAACGCCGTTCTTATTAAACTCCGGCATTGCGGATTTTATGCCCCAATAATCTCCTATCGTAATGTCTGCAACGTGATTTTTGCCTTTAAACTGACAATTAAAGCACGAGTTTTTTGAATATGTTTTAAAAGCATATCCCAAATCGGTTTCATAAAAAGGTTTCAAATAACATTTTTTATTAGCAAACACGGCACGAACATATGGCGGTGTCCACCCTTTTTTCTTATATCGCATTGAAAACTCAACAATTTTTGATGAATATTTCTCTTCCAACGACGATATAAACTCCTCATGTACTTTTGCAAAAGTGGGGCCGTGGCATATTATATCAACTGTAAAGAGATTCCCCGTATCAACATTATGCACTTCAAGATATTTTTTAAGTGCTCCAACCTCGCAACCAAGACCCGTAAACAATACTTTGTGACCGTCTGTAAGGTCTTTTGCAACACTTGCATAAACGGTTTGCCCGTCAGACATTTTTTTATTTGCTTCAAAATATTTTGAGCCTTTAAATTGTTCCAACTCTTTTAAAGTTTCTGCACGCTTATATTCGGATGATTTAAAACCGTCATTATATGCAACACCGTAAACCTTACCGTTATACTTACTTATAACTGTTTGAGCAAGTGCTGTCGCAATGCCGCCCGAAGCAGATTCTTTAAGCAAAGAATCATCTTTAAAATAACCGTACTTCGCCTTTAATTCGTCGTACTTTACCTTACTCTTTTCAAAATAATCCACTTCAACGTTATCTGAGTGTGGGATTTCCTCTCCCCTGACACCTGACAAAGCCAACTTTAAAAACTGGGTTGACTGCGTTCTGTATTTTATAATATTTTCGGCAACATCTTTCCACTCGATAGTCTTATCAAGATTAAATTCATTACTGTTCCACAGGCGGCAATTAAGACCCAATTTACCAAGTAGTTCATGCATTCTTAATCCCCTTGTAGAATGAGCAACCGTTATAAAATCCTTTTGATAAATAATCGAAAAAACCGATGCGTGGAAAGAATTAGTAACCACACACTCGGCGTTCTTTATGTAGGATAGGAATTTATCAGGGGCATATTCCCTGACTGAAGAACATTCGCAATTAAGTTTCACCCTGTGAGGCGAACCGTTTATAATCTTTACATTATATTTATCTTGAGCCAACTTGACCGCTTCTAAAATTTCTGCGGTAGTCTCAAAACCGTAAACAAAAATATACGGTTCTTTTTCCTCGTTCGGTTTTGCAATACGGTCATATTCGCACGAATCCAACAACAAAGTAGGGTCAATACAAATATGAACATCCCTTCCCGTTGCTTTAATTGAAGATTCACTATATTCCCTTAAAGAAACTGCTGTGAGGTTTTCACAATGTTTCTTTAATTCGCTTTTAATTTTTTCATTTTGCTCTTTACCCATACTGACGGCATAGGTAATACGAGGAATATTCTGAGGACCAAACTCTAAAAAGTAGGCACCGTCAAACTCCTGATCAAGAAGTTCGGGATTCCACAACTGGTCACTTCCGCTTATATAAGCGTCAAATTGCGGTGGACTCTTTACCAACTCATTAAATGTGGTGTATTTATCGGTCAAATTGAAATTTCGGAGCATAAACTCTTCAAACTCTCTTTGTACCTTCTTATCCTCACCCTTAAGGTTTAAACCACAGCATCTTAAAAAACTATATCCCCAATAACAAACCCGCATAATAAGGGAAGTTCCTTTATTGGTTTTCCAGGTGTTCCTTGCGTAAATAAAAGGATTTTTAACCGCTGCATATCTCACAGTATGGTAACTCGGTTGATAATTGATAACATACGCTTCGTGCCCTTGAGATTCCAAATATTTCTGCATAGCATAGCATTGCAATACAGCTCCCTGATTGGACACAAAGTGAAAAGTTATAATTCCGATTTTCATGTTTTGCCCTTTCTTAATTTGCTTTTTTTAGAGACAACATCAACACAGCGATAGCCCATTGTCGTTGACAAACAAGCCATATAAACAATCTGGTAATTCTGGTCATAAAGCGGATTTCCGCTAAAACCGTACAATAAGAAGAAGGTCTGGAACAAAAGCGAGAAAAGTAACACCGGACGCCATGCTGCAAAATTTTCATCATTACTCATTAAACTTCTTTTGTATGCATTTTTGGTAGCAATCCAGAAAAATACAAACATTGACACAATTACTAACGTGCCTATAATACCCGTTTCACACAACAACTGAAGATATATATTATGCGCATCAAGTTCTCTCTCGAATGTTACGTTACCTATAACTGTTGTTCTATAATCACCCCAACCGATACCGAAAATGGGATTTTCTTTAAAAAGACGTATTGCCCATTTCCATAAATTTGAACGGGCTGAAGTAATGTCGTCACCTGCACGCAATCCTTCAATGGACTCTACAATGCGACGCATAAACGGTATTTTAACCAAACTGTCATAAAAAATAAGGAATATAAGTAATATAACAAGAACTAAAAGTATAATTTTAAAATATCTTTTAAACTTAAAGGAATCTTTACCGGCAATCAAATAGCAAATAATTACAGAAAGAAACAAGAATAAAGTAGTACCTCTTTTTCCTGTAAGCATCAAGGTTAAGAACATAACCATTAACACAATTATTCTTGATTTCTTGATTTTACTGAACTCGCCTGCCTCAGAAAAAACAGCAATTATTCCCGTAGAAATAAAACCGGCCGCAAAACCTACGTTTGTTGTAAAACCGTTATAGAATGAATTTGTAGAAGATGCCGCACTATTTATAGCTTGTCTAAATTTATCTGAAAGTACTGATAAAATCAAATTATATACCGACGGAAGTACTGCTTGCAGAAGAATACCAGCCATATATATGAAAGAAAATACAACAACCACATAAATAATTGACCTGTAATCCTGTGACTTCTTTGATGGGAACAATGCAATTAAAATTCCCGCTAACAAAACCACAATGTCCATCGTAGTACCAAGCAAACGGGTAGATTTAAAATAACTAAGTACCATGCACCCTGCTGTTACCAACAGTAAAATTTTCAAAAAATCAAATTTAAAAGAAATCGGCTTGAAAATTATAAACAGTACAACCGACAACGCAACCGAAATCAAATAAAAACCGCTGGATACCGTATTAATAAAAAAATGCAACAAAAAAGACAACGAAATTAAACATATCATCCATGTTTTTGATGAAATGCGTAAATCAACAGTTTTTAATTTCTTTGATTCACTGCTCATAACTTTTCCCAACCCGCTTCCTAAACACTTTTAAACTCTATATCACTTTACTTACTCGCTTTTAATCTTAGGCACAACATTGCTAAAACTGAAACACAACGGCACTTAAGCAAGACCTTTTTAATCTTTGCCACAAGCGATAGTTTAGCATAAGACACATAATTTATTGACGAAGAAAATGGCTCCGTTTTTATAAACTGAATGGCTGCTTTTCTGCGTCCTTTTGGATTCGGATTATCCTTATGATAAAACTTTAAGACAAGTACATCAGATATTAATCCAAAAATAAAACGCATATATTCGTCGTAAATTTTATGAAATTCAGGCTCATTCAAAACCTTTGCCAATTCTTTATCCATATTTTGAGCAATGGGCATAAGAGTTTTTGCCAACAAAATCCTGTTCTCATCTATTTTTGCAGAATACCTGTGACAAACACTTTCCTCGTTCATTCTGTAATGATAAAGAGCGTCACCAATACTGTAAAACTTATGTGTTTTCTCTACACAACGGCACATGAAAACCTTGTCCTCGCTCTTGGCAATTCCTTTTGGATAAAACAATTCATTCTCAAGTAAAAATGTACGTTTATATGCCTTATCCCAAGAGTAATACATATGCGAAACAAATTGTTTATCACCTGCAGAAATCCCCATAACACGTTTATACAGAAACTCCCTATTCTCAGGCACACTCAAATCATACAAATAACCGTTTTGAAGACCATAATCCATTACTTTGCTGCCATTAGCCGATTCAACGATACCGTGAAACATAATAATTTCGCAGTCGTTTTTTGAAAGTTCATCAAAAAGTATCTGGCAAGTGTTAGCTTCAAGCCAATCATCAGCATCAACAAAAAGTATCCAATCACCTTTTGCTGACTCAATTCCGCTGTTTCTGGCAACTGAAACGCCCTGATTTTCTTGATGAATAACACGAATTCGTTCATCAAGTAAAGACCACTCGTCGCATATTTGACCGCAGTTATCGGGACTTCCATCATCAACAAGTATTAGTTCAAAATCGCGAAATGTTTGTGCAAGTATGCTTTCAATGCACTCTTTAAAATAAGTTGTGTTTACCTTGTAAACAGGCACTATAATACTGAATGTCATATGTAAATCCTTTTTATAAATCAACCTATTATATCGGTATTTAATACACTTTTTATTGTTCTTGTTTTAAAATAACACGGGGCTTATCCATAACCACCGTACAATTATCCGGTATGTTTTCAACTACCACACAGTTTGCACCTATTTTAACATTATTGCCAACAGTTATACCGCCAATTATCTTTGCACCGGCACCAATTAGACAATTATCACCTATTTTAGGCGCACCACCGTTACCCTCTCCTATGGTCACCTGATGAAAGATGGTAACATTTTTTCCAATTTCGGCATTATGAGAAATAAATATTCCGCGAATTCCATGAGGCAAACGAGGAGGTGTTAAAAAACTCGCCGACTTATCAATATGAGTCCCAAAAGATGCGTTATTAAAAGCATCCATTCGTTTTATTCTGAATAGCATGATATATCTTGCTAACAAGTTTCCCTTTTTGTTAACCAATTTTTCACGCATTTTCCAGTATTTCTTGTGGTTATAATGTTGAGTAATTGACATCATGCGCTTCATTAATGACATATAATCACTTCCTCGGAAAGTTTTATGAATTATATTCCGTATATTTTTCTCATTTGCTCATTAATGAGCGAAACATCATACTTAGTTGCCGCCTGCTTATTATGTTCTCTCATGGTCATTGTAAACTCTTCGTCATTTTTAACACGTTTAATTGCTTCCACATACGGAGCCGGATTTGTTAACGACGGACATACAATGGCATTTAAGTTATCATTTGCATACGCTCTGGTGCCTCGATTGTCAGCAACGATTAACGGAAGACCTGCCGCCATACCTTCTATTGCTGCCAAACCCAAACCTTCTCGACGCGACGTAAACGCACAAACGTCAGCGCACTTGTAAAGTTCAGGAATGTCTGTTCTGTAACCCAGTAAATGAACATTTTTCCCAACGCCCAACTCATTAGCAAGCGTTATCAAATAATCACGAAGTCCGCCTTTTCCTGCAATACCAAAGTGAACCGAATCATCTTTCAACTCAGCCAACGCCCTAATTATAATTTCGTGATTTTTATTATAATTCAGTTCTCCGACTGACAATATGAAAAAAGCATCCTTCGGAATGCCGATTTCTGCCCTTTTAGAATCCTTATTAACTACAGTTTCAGAAAAACGTTTAACATCAATTCCTACTCCCGGAACATGCTCTACACATTTTACTTTTAACTTTTTCTTTGCCAACTCATAATCTTCTGTATTAATTGTGATTATTGTGTCGGTAAAATGAGCGCATATTTTTTCAACAGGATAGTATGTTAACCAGTTTTTTATCGGAGCACCTTTATAAAAATGAAAACCGTGTGCTGAGTAAAAAACCTTGACTCCGTTCTTTCTAAACTTTCTGCAAGCAAATCTTGTGCACGCAGCAGCAATCGGAGTGTGGCAATGAACAAGGTCAAAATTGCCTTCTTGTACGATTTTTTTAATTTCCTTAACGGCTTTAATATTTTTGAAACTAAACGGCTTGCGAATACAAGAAATCCTATGAACCTTACATCCTAACTCGTTATATACCTCAGGAACATTTGTAATGCCAGTATTAGCAGCGATTTCAACGGTATGGCCTGCCTCAATAAGTTCTTTAATATAACTTCTGAAAAACGTCATAGTACCGCCGATAGTCGTTATATATAGTATCCTCATCTAATATCCCCCAACTAATGAACTATTTAAGTTCCGGTAACAAATCATGTCTCATTATATCTTTTCCGTCTGCATCTATAACCTTTACGGATTGGACAACAATGCGGTGTTTTCTGTTAAACTCGTCCAAAGAATCTGCCTGAACGGTAAAACCTGCCACTCTGTCGCTACTGCTCGATGCACCCGACGCCTTAAATCCCTTCGGTCTTAACAAGCGATAATCGGACAAAATGCCAGCCTTTACAAGTTGGTCAAAACCTTCCAGATGGTCAAATACACCCTGATTACAATAAATAAAGTCGTTAACGATATATTTGTTTTCAGGGTCACAAAGTTCTACGTGCGGTTTAAGACCAAGAGTTAAATCAATTACTGCCTTAATAACATCAAATCCACATGAACGCTTAATTAACAGGTATTTCATGTTTCCGCCTGTTCGGGCACAAAACTCAAGCACCGAAACCGAATCCCCACTGTTAATCATCTGAATAAGCATTGGCGCATCAGTAATGCCAAAAGCATCCGCAATTTGCTGAGCGACCTTTTTAACCTGTTCGACTATAAACGGTGTTACATTGGCGGGATATCTTCCGCGGAATATAACAAAACGGTCGTCATCCTTAATTTTTTCACTGTTAGAGATGCAAAGAATATGTGCTGTGCCATCCTCGACATACACATCGACACTTATTTCTTCACCCTCACAGAACTCTTCGATAATAACGGTACCGGCACGGCTAATCTGCTTTGCCTCATCAAAATACGTCTGCAAAGCAACCTCGTCATTTGCCTTTCTGACACCCCTTGAACTATATGCATCGGTCGGTTTAACAACCAAAGGGAACTTTAATCCCCTGACCTTTTCCATATCCAACTCGGAAAATTCAATGTATCGTGAAGTAGGAATGTTATTTTCCCAAAAGATTCGTTTCATATATTTTTTATCAGAAACATCCTGCGCCGTTTTATATGAAATATAGCACGGGAGTCCCAACATTTCAGACACCTGTGCTACAATTAACAACACCTGGTCGGCACAACAAGTTATAACAAAATCCACCTGCTCTTTTAAGGCGACTTCTTTTACAGCCTCAACGTCAAAAAGTGCAGTTTGATAAAAAATATCCGCATAAGGTTTTGCCAAAGCATTATCGTTTCCGTCGGCAAGAACAGTTATAATACCCCTGTCTTTTAACTGCTTAATTAATTCAATTTGAGCAAGTCCACCCGCCAAAACCAATGCTTTCATCAAAACTTCTCCTAACTAAAAAGTGAAACTATTTTTCTGCCGTTTCCTGAGCCACAACAGTTTCATTATGCTCCTCAGGTATGTAATGCTTTGAAAAACGGCTAACCCCACGGTATTCCGGTTTTACTTCGGTGCCCTGTTTTTTAAACACAAGAAGCACCGTTTTTAAAATTATTACAATGTCTAACCAAAATGTAAACTTTTTCACATACTCAATATCATACTGAATACGTTCTTCCCACAGAATATTATTTCTACCCTTTACCTGAGCGTATCCTGTGAGACCCGGTCTCATGTCAAAACGCATGTTTTCTTCACCGATGCAACGCGGTGCCTGATAATCAAGCATCGGACGAGGACCGATAATACTCATGGTACCGTTAAGAATGTTAAATAACTGCGGCAGTTCGTCCAAACTTGTTTTTCTGAGAATTTTACCGATTTTAGTAATACGGTCTTCCGACATAATCTCTTCGCCGTTTTGGTCGTATTGCTCGGTAATCATAGTTCTGAACTTATACATTTTAAAAGGTTTTCCGTCTTTTCCGATTCGTACGCTGTTATACATGGCGGGCCCTTTTGAAGTAAGTTTAATTACAACTGGAACAACAATCATAACCGGTATTACCGTCAAAATAAGTATAAACAGTGCGCTAACAAAAATATCAAACGCTCTTTTTAAAAACAAATTAAATTTTCGCATTTTTCACTCTCTGATTATGTAATTATTCGAAGCAACTCTTTACAATCGCGATAACCTTATCCTGCTCCTCGGCAGTCATCTTAATATCGCTCGGCAAACACAAACCGCGTTCAAATATGTCGGCACTAACATCAAAACCGTCAACCGAAATAAAATCGTGCGAACCATACATAGGTTGGTTATGAATAGGCTTCCAAATAGGTCTGCCTTCGACATTACAATCCGCAAGTGCCTGTAATATCTCAGTAGGACAGGTCTTTTTGCTTTCAGGTATAAATGTTGCCTCTAAATCAGTTCTTTCCTGCTTGCACATAAAGTCTTTATCTATAATCATGCAAGAAAGCCAATAGTTAGGACTTGTATTTTCCATAACAGGGTTCATCTTAACGGGCAAATCCTCAAAAGCCTTGCTGTAACGCTCATAAATAGCCTTTTTCTTGGCAATATGTTCTTCAAGATAAGGATATTGGCCACGGACAACACCGGCAACAACATTGCTCATTCGATAGTTATATCCAACATCAGTATGCTGATACCATGGGGCATTATCCCTCGATTGGGTTGACCATTTGCGAACCTTATCGGCAACCGCAACATCATTTGTCAACAAGCAACCACCCGAAGAACCGGTAATAATTTTATTACCGTTATAACTAACTACGGAATAATCTCCAAACGAACCGCACTGTTTACCGTTCAATGTGGCACCCATCGCCTCAGCGGCATCTTCCACAAGCAAAGCACCGTGCTTTTCGCAGATTTCTTTTATTAAATCCATACGTCCGGTAAAACCGTAAAGTTCAGCACAGACAACAAGTTTAACATCGGGATAAATCTCAAAAGCCTTTTCAAGTGCTTTAGGGTCCATATTCCATGTATCAGGCTCAGTGTCTATAAATACAGGAATACCTCCCTCATAAACAATGGGATTAACCGTTGCTACAAAGGTCATATCAGAGCAAAAAACACGTTTTCCGTCAAGCGTTCCCCGGCTGACCTCAGGTTTGCCGTAAATGGTTTGGCCTGCATGCCTTATAGCAAGATGCAATGCTGCTGTTCCGCAGGTTAAACCTACTGCATATTGCATACCTGTTTTTTCAGCGGCAATACGTTCAACTTCATTAATATTCTCACCCAACGTAGTCATCCAATTAGACTTGTATGCTTCAGTCATATACTTCATCTCATCGCCGTGCATAGTAGGTGTGGCAAGCCAAACCTTATTTTCAAACGGCGTAAAATGATTAGTGAGTTTCATTTATCTATCCCCTATTCTGTTTTGTATTCTGCCATATTAAGTGAATACAAAAGGACTATTTTTTATAAAACAAATACTGTTTTTAAGAGCAAAATTATTAGCACAAATCGATAGGTCTAAATGTACATAGACAACACTTATCTCATTGTGCATTTTGCCATATAATAATATCACTTTTAATGCAAAATGTCAAGTCAACAATTATTGACATTGCATTGTTCTTTTCAACAAAAATTACATTAATACAATCCTTTTAGGTGACACATACATCAATTATTTGCCCAATGCATAAAACTCAATTAAAAAGCACATATTTACAAGATTTTACATCTATTGACCTTTTTATGTAAGTGTATTATAATTGTGATAGTATTTCATAGTGAAAAATGAAAGTCGAACAGTAAATTAAGAAGAGGTATTTTATGAAAATAATCATCGTTGGTTGCGGAAAAATTGGCACATCAATACTTGAAAGCCTTGTTAAAGAAGGGCACGATATTGTTGTGGTTGATGTCAACCAGAGTGTTTTGTTTGAAACGACAAACATATATGACGTGATGTGCGTATGCGGTAACGGAACCGATTATGATATTTTAAATGAAGCCGGCGCCTCAAAAGCCGAATTGGTAGTTGCCGTGACCGGCTCAGACGAACTTAATATGCTTAGTTGCTTTGTTGCACAAAGCATGGGTGCTAAACACACTATTGCCCGCATAAGAAACCCTGAATACAGTGAAAACAGCCGTGCTTTTCTGCAAAATAAGTTAAGCCTTTCTCTTGCCATCAATCCCGAGGCTATGGTTGCAAAAGAACTTTATAATATGCTAAAACTTCCTGCCGTTGCAAAGGTAGACACCTTTTCGGGACGCAACTTTGAAATGGTCGAATTCAAATTAAAAGCCAACTCTATGCTTAACGGCTTATCACTTGTTGAATTAAGAAAAAAATTCCAAGTAAACATTCTCGTCTGCGCTGTCGAGCGTGACTCTAACATATACATCCCCGACGGTAACTTTGAACTTAAAAACAGTGACCGAATCAGTATTACGGGTGAAACTCAGGAAATACTGCGGTTCTTTAAAATGATAGACTTATCACAAAAAAGAGCAAGAAATGTTATGATAATCGGCGCCAGTCGCACCGCTTATTATCTTGCAAAAACGCTGATTGCAAGCGGCAGTTCTGTTAAAATTATAGAAAAAGACCACGAACGCTGTAACGAATTCTGCAAGGCTTTACCTAAGGCCGTAATAATTAACGGCGACGGAGCACAACAAGAATTGCTGTTAGAGGAAGGCTTACACTCGGTCGATGCTTTAGTGGCACTTACAGGACTAGATGAAGAGAACATTTTGCTCTCGTTTTATGCCAAAACTCAAAATGTACCGCATGTAATAACAAAAATTAACCGAGATGAATTTAGGTCGATGGCCGAAATTATGGGTATTGACTGCTTTGTATCGCCCAGAAAAACGGTTGCAAACCGACTTGTAAGTTATGCCCGTGCGCTTGAAAACACCATAGGCAGTAAAATTGAGACGCTTTACAAAATCATGGACGAAATGGCAGAAGCGCTTGAATTTATTGTTGATGATGACTGTGAAATTATCGGTATACCGCTAAAAGACCTGAAAATCAAGAAAAACACTCTTGTTGCAGGTATAACACGCAACAGACGAAGTATCATTCCTTCCGGCAACGATACAATACTTCCCGGTGACAAGGTTGTAATTCTGACAACCGGTCTTCATATCAACGATATTGCCGATATTATCGAATAGGAGTAACTCATGAATCACAAAATGGTTTTAAGTACCACGGGGCATATTGTTTTAACCGAAGCGGTTCTTATGATATTACCCCTTGCCGTTTCTTTAATTTACAAAGAAAATTGTTTTTGGGGATTCCTTATATCCATTGGGTTGACAGCCGCAATAGGTATTTTGCTTTCAGTGCTTTTTCGTACCAAAGACCGCGTTATATACGCAAAAGAAGGCTTTGTAACCGTTGCTCTTGCATGGATAACCATGTCCCTTTTTGGTTCCATCCCCTTTATCATTAGCGGTGAAATTCCCAATTTTATCAATGCTTTCTTTGAAACAGTCAGCGGTTTTACAACAACCGGCGCATCGATTATTGAAGATTTGGAAAGCATGAGTCGAGGATTACTGTTCTGGAGAAGTTTTACTCATTGGATTGGCGGTATGGGTGTTCTTGTCTTTGTTATGGCAATTATCCCCGATATTTCTGACCGTTCAATACACATTATCAGGGCTGAAATGCCGGGACCTGTTGTAGGAAAACTTGTACCAAAGGCAAAAGATACTGCCAAAATTCTTTATCTTATATACATTGCGCTGACGGTTGTTGAAATTATTATGTTGCTCGCCGGCGGTATGCCGTTGTTCGACAGTCTGATTCATTCCTTTGGTACTGCAGGAACCGGTGGTTTTGGAATAAAAGCCAACAGCATTGCAGGATACAGCCCTTATCTTCAATGGGTTATTGCTGTTTTTATGCTGATATTCGGCATAAACTTCAATTTATATTATCTTTTGCTTTTAAGAAAATTCAAAAGTTTCCTTAAAAGTACCGAGATGTGGATTTATATAATGATTGTTGCATTATCAACAGCAATAATATGTGCCAATATTCTTAGTATTTACGGCAATTTCTGGGAAGCTTTAAGAAATTCTGCTTTCCAAGTATCTTCAATAATAACCACAACCGGCTATTCAACCGCCGATTTTAACCTTTGGCCTGAACTTTCAAAGGGAATTTTGTTAATACTTATGTTTATTGGCGGATGTGCCGGTTCTACTGCCGGCGGACTTAAAATTTCAAGGTTTATTATTTTGCTGAAAATGATAAAACGTGAAATGAGGCACATGTTACATCCGCGTTCGGTAAACAGTATAGAATTTGAAGGCAAGACGGTTGAAAAAGAAACCATTACCAGTGCAGGCGTATATTTCACAATTTATATTGTTTGCTTTTTCTCGGTATTTTTGTTGATTTGTCACGAACCTTTTGGCTTTGAAACAAATTTCTCCGCCACTGCTGCTTGCTTTAATAATGTCGGTCCCGGATTTGGCGGTGTTGGTCCTTTGTCATCCTTTGCAAATTATTCCGGTTTTTCGAAAATAATACTGTCATTTGCAATGCTTTTAGGACGACTTGAAATTTTCCCGCTTATTATCGCCTTCTACCCCGCAACTTGGTCTAAAAACAAATAAAAGGATAACTTTATGAAAAAAACAAACTCCAAACACGGATTATTAGCACGATTCCTACCCTATTACAAAAAATATACCGGTACGCTTATTTTTGACCTTATTTGTGCCGCACTTACCACCGTTTGCGAACTCATTTTACCCATGATAGTCCGTCATTTAACGGGGTTAGCAACCGACAATATTGCATTGCTCACCGTGTCACTCGTACTTAAATGCGCCGGATTATATTTAGTTTTACGCATTATAGATACATTGGCTAACTATTATATGGCATCGGTCGGGCACATTATGGGCACTAAAATTGAGACCGATATGCGTCACGATATGTTTAACCACCTGCAAAAACTCTCTTTTTCATATTACGACAGCGCAAAAATCGGCACATTAATGTCGAGAATTACCAACGACCTTTTTGATGTCACCGAGTTTGCCCATCACTGCCCTGAGGAATTTTTTATAGCAGGTATTAAAATAATCTGCGCTTTTATACTGCTTTGTACTATAAACGTACCGCTTACTCTTATAATATTTGCAGTAATACCGCCAATGATTATTGTTCTTGCCATCTTTAGCCACCGAATGAAAGAAGGATTCAGAGAATCGCGCAAACAAATCGGCGAACTAAACTCACAAATTGAAGACAGTCTTTTAGGAATAAGAGTAGTAAAATCCTTTGCGATGGAGGCTCACGAACAGGAAAGATTTGACGAGCGAAACGAAAAATTTTTGGGTATAAAGAAAAAAGTTTATCACATAATGGGCAGTTTTCAATCCTGCACGAGATTTTTTGATGGACTCTTATACATCATAGTTGTTGCAGTTGGTGCAATTTTTATTATCAACGGCGGCATTACCGCTGCAGATTACGTTGCTTATCTTTTATTTGTTTCTACACTTATGACCTCAATTCGCAGAATAGTTGAATTTTCCGAGCAGTTTCACAGGGGTATGACCGGTATAGAACGTTTTTGCGAAATACTCGATATTGAGCCCGATATAAAAGACTCAAAAAAGGCTAAAAAACTCACTAACGTTCAAGGAAAAATAGAATTTAAAAACGTATCTTTCAAATACGGTGAAAACCTTGATTATGTTATTAAAAATCTTGATTTATCGGTTAAAAAGGGTGAAAATATAGCTCTTGTCGGTCCCTCAGGCGGCGGCAAAACCACGTTATGCTCACTTATTCCAAGGTTTTACGATACTTCAACAGGAAGTATATCTATTGACGGCATCGACATAAAGTCAGTAACATTGCGTTCACTTCGCGAGAATATAGGAACCGTTGCACAAGATGTTTATCTTTTTTCGGGCAGCGTTAGAGAAAATATTGCCTACGGTCGCCCCGACGCTACTGATGAAGAAATTGAAAATGCAGCAAAATTAGCAGGCGCTCACGAGTTTATAATAAACCTCCCCGACGGTTATGACACTTATGTTGGAGAACGCGGTGTGAAACTTTCAGGCGGACAAAAACAACGCATATCAATCGCACGCGTTTTCTTAAAAGACCCACCAATTTTAATTCTCGACGAAGCAACAAGTGCTCTTGACAATGAGAGCGAACACTTGGTACAAAAGTCGCTTGAAAAATTGGCGGTAGGCCGAACAACATTTACTATTGCCCATCGTCTGACCACTATAAAAAACGCCGACCGAATTATCGTGCTAACCGAAGACGGCATTGCCGAAACAGGAACTCACAAAGAACTTCTTAAACACGGCGGAATATATAGCGAACTCTATAAAATGTACTCATTACAATAAACAAAAACCTGCACATTTTAAATGTGCAGGTTTTAAAATTATAATTCTTAATAAATACCTTTTCTTTTTACATAAATTATTGCAACTGTGGCACCGCCAAACAGCAACACTATAACAACCACAAAAACGATAAGTGCAGTGTTACTTTCTTCACTGCCTTCATTATCAAAGCCCGTTAAACCGCTTTTGACAGTGGTATTACACAATGCATATAAACTAAAGTGCGAAAGCGTTACCGAAGCGGTTGTACCGTCCTCACTAATAACAGATTCGACCAGTTCACGCTTGCCGTCATCGGTAATATGATACACCGCAACATTTGTACCGTATTCTTGAGGAATACTGAAACGAACCGTAACCTCTCCGCTTGGTTGAACAACAGAATTTTCTAAATATGCATTTATATTAAACAACTTAAATTGTTGAGAAATACCTGTTAACGCAATCTTAGCAGTGCTGTACTCGGTATTGGTTTTAGTAATCTCCAAAACCTTGATTTCGGTACCTTCGGCAAATACGCCTTCCGAGGTTTCAAACGATATATTAGTAGCCTCATCATGTGCAGAGCAAGGTATTACCAACTGCGAAATCTCGTCACAAACAATACATTTTGCTTGCTTTAAACCGGTTGAACTGATAGTAGCATCTGTAATAATTTCATACTCATTATAATTATGTCCTGAAGTTTGCACTACCTGTTGCTCAACCTTGGAACAAACTGTACATTTTCTTTCGTTAATTCCATTTTCAGTACAGTTTGAAACCTTTTTGACCGACCACTCACCATACGTATGCGGTGTAGAAGATATAGTTTCGGTAATTCTTCTGTTACAACGGGAACAGTCTCCTGCTTTTGTACCGGTTCTTGAACAGGTAGGCTCCCTTGTAACAGTAAAGTTTTGCACTTCATGACCGAGAGATGCTATTTCTTTAGTCTCAATAAATCCGCAAACAGCACATATTCTCTCCTCTTCACCCTTTGTCGTACAATCCGGTTGTTTTGAGTTTTGCCATCCGCCGAACGTATGACTTAACTTAGGAATCTCCTCAGTCTTAGTCTCACCGCAAACCGAACAAGTGAACTGTGTACTTCCTACTTCTTTACATGTAGGTTCAACTGTAACTGTGCCTTCGCCCCATACATGAGTGCACTCATTGTCGGGAGTATCTTCGGGAGTATCTTCGGGAGTATCCTCGGGAGTATCCTCGGGAGTATCTTCGGGGGTGTCTTCCGGAGTGTCCTCAGGTGTATCCTCAGGAGTGTCTTCTGGAGTGTCCTCGGGTGTATCTTCGGGGGTGTCTTGGGGTACATTGTCCAAGTCCTCAGAATTTTCAAAATTATTATCTAAATCCAATTCATCAACCGCAAAACAATTTGTGGTTAACAAGGAAAAAGCCAGAACAACCGTCATAACACATACGGCAAATCTCATTAAATTTTTCATATCCCAATCACCTTTTTATGTAATTAAAGAAAAAATTACATGATTCAATCTATTAATTTAATTATACGTATCAAGGATATTATTGTCAAGAACATTGCCATAAATAAACAACCGCAGTGATATGCGGTTGTTTATTTATATTTTTTTAAAAACTATACCCGTTCTTGACGGCAAATAGCATTTAAAGCCTATTCTGCCATCAGGAAGCGTCTCGGTATTATACTTATACAATGTATCAATACGGTCAAAGCCACCATAAACTCCATTATCGGTCGATAGAATCGCTTGATATTGTCCTTCTTCCACAACCGGTATAAAATATCCCTCAAACGATTTTTCGTGGTGGAAGTTGAAAACAAAAATATTTTTGCCCTTAGCATAGGCTATAACCTTGTCCCCGTCATGCACCCAAAGGTTAACTGCCGATTTTGACATAATTCTTTCCCTTTTAAGGAAATGTATCATATCACGGTCAAAAAGATTAAGCCCTTGATATCTTAACAAATCATTATCTGCCAGACTCCACTGGCGACGGCAATAATGATAACTCCAACCGTTACCCTCACGCGGAAAATCTATCCACTCCGGATGGCCAAACTCGTTACCCATAAAATTAAGGTATCCCTCACCAGCAAGCGATGCCGTAATAAGCCTTATCATTTTATGGAGTGCAACACCTCGGTCAATAATCATGCTGTTTGACGCTTTGTTCATTGAGGTATACATTTCTGCATCGCAAAGACGGAACATAATTGTTTTATCGCCAACAAGTGCTTGGTCGTGCGACTCACAATAGCCAATATTCTTTTCTTTGGGACGACGGCAGTTGAGTTCGTACCACAGTTTCTGCATATCCCAATCTTCGTCTTTATATTCTTTAATAAACTTTATCCACAAATCAGGCATACCCATAGAAAGACGATAGTCAAAACCTATACCACCATCTTTTATTTTAAGGCACATACCCGGCATTCCCGACATATCCTCAGCAATAGTAATAGCCTTCGGATTAAGTGTATGAATTAAATCGTTTGCAAGTTGAAGATAGGTTACCGCCTCGGTGTCGGTGTTCATGGAGAAATACATATCATAATTACTAAAGGCGCTTCCTAAACCATGGTCATGATAAAGCATTGAAGTAACACCATCAAAGCGGAATCCGTCAAAATGATAAGTTTCCATCCAGAACTTTAAATTAGAAAGCAAAAAATGCAAAACTTCATTCTTGCCGTAATTAAAAAGTTTTGTATCCCACGCAATATGATTACCCTTAGGCCCTTCATGGAAAAACTGATACTCGGTACCGTCAAACAAATTAAGACCCTCACCGGTGTTTTTAACGGCATGAGAATGTACAACATCAAGCAAAACGGTAATGCCCATACTGTGTGCAGTATTTATAAGATTTTTAAGTTCGGCACCGTAGCCATATCGTGACGATGCGGCAAAAAAGTTAGATACCTGATAACCAAAAGAGCCATAATAAGGATGCTCCATTATTGCCATTATCTGAATAGTGTTATATCCCAAACGCTTTATTTTAGGCAATATTTTTTCGGTAAACTCATTATAACTGCCAACTTTATAGTCTTCTTGAGCCATACCAATGTGACACTCATAAATAAACGGAGTAGTAGCCGGTTTAAAGCCGTCATCGGTCCAATTAAAACCGTCGCACAGCACGTCATCTACCTCAGCGCACCATAAATATGTCACAGGGTCTTGAACAACCCTTGTTGCAAAGGTAGGAACTCTGCGCAAGGTTTCTCCACTATGAATAACTATTGCTTGTACCTTATCTCCAATATGCAAAGCATCTTTTGGCAACAAGATTTCAAAAATACCGTTAGATAACTTGTTCATCTTAAGGGCATAGATATCCCAGTTATTAAAATCGCCGGTAAAATACATATCTTCAGCCGCAGGTGCCCATTCACGGTAAACCCAGCCTTGGTCGGTAAGATGTATACCAAAATACTTATATCCGTCAGCGAAACCATCCCAAGAACCGTTATCACCCAAAAGTTCTTTTCGCTTAATATCAAACAACTTCATTCTAAGCGCAATATCAGGTTCATGCGGTGCTAAATAAGGGTCATACTTTATAATATTGTAACTCAAAATCGGCCACCTCACTTTTCTAATAAATATTATATCACATCATTTTAAATATCACAACTCAAATAAACCTGTATTTATATAAAAATATTATTAAAAATACAAAAATTATTCTTGACTTTTGTAAAAAAGCGGTTATAATAATTGATGTCCGTTGAGGAATAGTGTAACGGTAGCACGACAGACTCTGACTCTGTTTGTTGGGGTTCGAATCCCTATTCCTCAGCCAGAAAACGACAAGTTTCGACAGAAACTTGTCGTTTTCAGTTATATTCGCCTTACGGCGAGTCATATGCTCCTTCGGTGCGTGATATTTGCTTCGCAAGTGATATGCCTGCGGGCGTTAGGGGCGAATATAATATCACTGAAACCGTAGGTTTCAATATCACATTTTGCGTAGCAAAATATATCACTCCGTCGAAGACGGAATATCACTAAAAACTAACGGTTAGGTGAGAGTTCGAATTCATTTGCAAAAATGCCGAAAATATCTTTTTTGTAGCCCATAGACAAAAAACGACAATCTTCAACAGAAGGTTGTCGTTTTTACTTTTCTCTTTCTCTTATTGAAAAAACGAACTATTTTAAACTTAAAACATAGCATATAACTGAGGACTGATATTATGAGAATTTCCACATATAACCGAAATGCCGCAGTTATTTATGCTAAAAAATGGGCTTTGAGTCGCAATCCCAAATTCTACGATTTTAGCGACATCGGCGGAGATTGCACCAACTTTGCATCCCAATGTATTTATGCGGGTTCAGGCATTATGAACTACACACCAATTTCGGGTTGGTTTTACCGCACCGCTTCCGACCGCACGGCTTCCTGGACAGGTGTTGAATACCTCTATAATTTTCTTATAACCAACCAATCCATCGGGCCTTTCGGGCACGAAGTACCACGGGAACAAATATTAGCAGGAGACATAGTTCAACTTGGCAACGAAACAGGTGATTTTTATCACACGCCTGTCATAATTGCTACACATCCCACTATTTTAGTCGCCGCCCACAGTATTGACGCACTCGAAAGACCGCTTGATACCTATAATTTTACCACAGCACGATTTATCCACATAGACGGTGTTCGTAACTACTGATTTTAATAATACAAATATTTGTAAAAATACGGGTAAGCATTAATAAAATCCTGCAAATCATCGCGGTATTTAGAGCCGGGGTCATTTATTGTGAAATTGGACGCTTTAAGCGTATCCCCACCTTTATAACCGGTTACTACTACCCAATGCTGACTTCCGTTTTTGTTTTTAAGACCGACTATAACAGGTTTACCTAATTTTAAGATATCATAAAATTTTGAAAGATAGCCTGTAATAGAAGATTCTTGTTTATAGTTACTCGGCCAATACACACTTCCCGTCGAGGTGTATTTTAGTTTTTTAGCCATGGCGTCAGGATATATAACCGCGCCCGTTCTATACGACTCGGTCATGGCAAGCGCGGTGGTAACACAGCCAATTTCGGCCATTGTCTTACCCGAACTGCCAAGTTTAACATTTGCCCATCTCGAATCGGTCTGCTTATAACTTGGCACATTAAGGCTCACTGCACTGTATCTTATGGCATTTTTAAGATATTTACTGCTTACATAGCCCACCTTACTGCCGTAAAACAAAACTTTACTCCAACCGTTTTCCTCAGAGAGTACGAGCACTGTGTCTTTATTAAAAAGTACGTCAATAAGTTTATTGGAAGTACCTGCTCCGTTACGCACATTTAGATAGCCTGAACTAACATTAACTGTTGCCTCGGAAGCATTTAATACGGTAATATAATCCGAATGGCAATATCCGAACTTTCCGTCGGAATACTCTACCCTCCAAAAGTCTCCGTTTTTCTCGGTTAATGTAAGATGCGTTCCGTTATACACGCTTCTTATTATTTCGGCACTGCTTTTGGGTGAACTTCTCACATACAAAGTACCGCTTTTAAGCGTAACTTTACCGGCTTTTGTACTAACACTCGTCGCCTTTGCCGATAGCGGTAGTGTCACGCAGGTTACGGCAAAAATTAAAGATAACAAAACTACTACTACTTTTTTCATTCATTTCTCCTTTCAAATTCCATAGCGTACGCATGTATATTATACCTGAGTGTTAATGTTTTGAGAATACTCCAAATTATAACAATATCTAAACTTAAACTTGAAAATATGTATTGAAAGAATAAATGTTATATGGTACGATAAAGAAAAACGCATGAAGTTTATGCGCTTTAAAAGGAGAATAATATGGAACTTTATATCATTCGACATGGCGACCCGGACAGTCCCAATGACAGACTGACCGAAAAAGGTTGGAAAGAAGCCGAGGCTTTAGTTCCCCGACTGCTAAAAATTGCTCCGACCGACATATACGCTTCACCTCTTAAAAGAGCACAAGAAACTGCTCAACCGTCACTAAAAGCGTTAGGAATGGAGTTTAAAGTAGAAGAATGGATGCGCGAAAGCGAAAACTATATGCATATTTGCCGCTCTGACGATTTATTAGACGCAGGCTATACAGTCAACATCAAAGACGGCGCAAAATTAATAAAAGACTTTGCTCCCGTCCGTACTAAGGCTTTGGAAGATATGATAAAATCTTCTGACGAATTTCTTGCACGTCATGGTTACAAAAGAGAAGGTTTAAGATACCGCATAACCGAGCCCAACGATAAGAAAATTGCTTGTTTCTGCCATTGTGGATTTGGTTCGGCATGGGTTTCACACCTTATGGGATGTCATCCCCTGTTCTCATGGTACAATCTTTGCTTTAACACGACATCGGTAACAAAATTCGTTTTTAAGGATGTTGGTAAAGGTTATGCCGTACCCCGTGCAGAATACATAGGTGATGTATCTCACCTCTGGAAAGGTTAATAAACAAAATAAAAACGGAGTGGTAAAACCACTCCGTTTTTTACTTTCAATTAGTCTGCTACATAAGGAAGCAATGCAACATAACGTGCACGCTTAATAGCAGTAGTGAGCTCACGCTGATGAGCAGCACAGGTGCCGGTTACACGGCGGGGAAGGATTTTTGCACGCTCGGAAACAAACTTGCGGAGCTTTGCAACATCCTTATAATCGATGAACTCAGCACGGTCAACGCAGAAGAAACAAGCCTTCTTGCGGGGTTTACGGTGCATAGGTCTTTCGTTCTTTTCCATTTAAGGCAACCTCCTTTAAAAGAATAAAAGCATTATCGCTTAAAATCAAAATAATCAGAACGGCAAATCGTCGTCCGAAGCAATCTCGGCAAAATCACCCGAGTCGCTGTTGGAGAAGGACTGAGGTGCAGCAGGTGCTGCATCAGCAGGAATAAAGCCTGCGTTACCGCCACCGTTTTTAGGCTCAACAAAGTGAGCATTATTAACAACTACTTCATAGGAAGTACGGTTGTTACCGTCTTTATCCTGATATCTGTTCATACGCAAAGAGCCCTCGATGGCGATGCGCTGACCTTTTTTAAAGTAATCGGTAATAAATTTGGCAGTTTGTCTCCATGCAACGATGTTGATGAAGTCGGTCTGTCTTTCTTCTCCGGTTCTGTAACCGCGGTCAACCGCGATTGAAAACCTTGTCACGGCAATGTCATTATTGGTGTGACGAAGTTCAGGATTGTCAGTAAGTCTACCTATAAGAACAACAACATTCATTAGTCTTTCTCCTCTGACTTATTTTGCAGTAACCATAACGCGAAGAACACCATCGGTAATCTTTGCAACACGGTCAAGTTCTGCAGGGAATGTGGGAGCGGCCGTGAAAGTGGCGATTACATAGTAACCTTCTGCCTCGTCGTCGATGAGATATGCCAAGCGGCGTTTACCCCAATCGTCAACGTTTTCCATGGTACCGTTCTCTGCGATAAGAGTCTTAAACTTCTCTATAAGAGCGTTAGTAGCCTCTTCTCCGTTGGCAACTGAAAAAACCATCATTGCCTCATACTTGTTAGTAACCATTCGTTTACACCTCCTTATGGACTTTTGGACCTGCTTTTTACAGGTCAAGGAACTATATGACACAATATTTGCCATTAGCAGAAGTATTATAACAAAGTCAACCTTTAAAGTCAAGCATTTTTTAATCTGCATTTTGCTATAATTATACTTGAAATATTTAGGTTTTGTGTTAAAATAATATCGAACTAAATTTTAAGGAGTAATTGTTATGGCAAAAGATTTTATTGTTGAAATTTCAGCACGTCACGTTCATGTTTCCAAAGAGGCTCTTGAAACACTTTTTGGTGCAGGATATGAACTCACCCCTAAAAAAGACCTTTCTCAGCCCGGTCAGTTTGCTTGCGAAGAAAGAGTTACCGTTGTAGGCCCCAAAAAAGAACTTGCAGGCGTATCTATCTTAGGCCCCTGCCGTCCTGAAACTCAGGTTGAGCTATCGGCTACCGACGCTCGTTCCATCGGCATCGTTGCCCCAATTCGCGAGTCTGGTGATGTTGCAGGTAGTGGTGCTTGTAAACTCGTCGGTCCTTGTGGCGAAGTTGAACTTAAAGAAGGCGTTATCGTTGCAAAACGTCATATTCACATGACCCCTGAAGATGCAGCAGAACTCGGCGTTAAGGATTGCCAGATTGTTAATGTTAAGGTTGCTACCGAAGGCAGAACCCTTATTTACGGTGATACCGTTGTTAGAGTAAGTCCCAAATACGCTCTTGCCATGCATGTTGACACCGACGAGGCCAATGCAGCAGCCATTCCCGGTAGTTGCATGGGTATTATCGTTGAATAATAAAATAGGACTTTATATCCACGTTCCCTTTTGCGCTTCTAAATGTGCTTATTGCGATTTTTATTCGGTGCCTGCAAAAGAGGAAACATACGAAACTTACAAGGCTGTGCTTTGCCGTCATTTAACTGATGCCAAAGCACGGCTTTCAGTTTTTGCAGATACTCTGTATTTCGGCGGTGGCACTCCTACCCTATTAGGCGGAAAAAGAATTGCCGACATTGTTAACACAGCAAAGCAAGTTTTTTCACTCGAAAACGCAGAGATAACGGTTGAAGCCAATCCCGCAGAACATCTGTATGACGATTTTGTTTTAATGGCAAATTCAGGAGTCAACCGAATTTCTATAGGTATGCAGTCTTGCCTTGAAAACGAACTTAAAGCGCTTTCACGAAGGCACACAGCCGACGATGTTAAACGCACAGTTTACGACGCCAAGCGTGCAGGGATAAACAATCTTTCTATTGATGTAATGCTTGGTATACCGCATCAAACACTTGATACCTTGAAACAATCACTTGACTATTGCCTTAATTTAGATGTCACTCATATTTCCTGTTATATGCTTAAAATTGAACCCAACACATTATTTGGGAAGTGTGATATTTCATCTCTCAATTTACCCTGTGATGATACTGTTGCCGATATGTATTTATTCATGGCTGAATATCTTAAACAACACGGTTTTGAGCATTACGAGGTATCAAATTTTGCAAAAGCAGGTTTTAAAGCACGTCATAATATGAAATACTGGGAGCAAAAAGAATATTTAGGACTAGGTCCCTCGGCTCACTCGTTTATTTCGGATAAGCGGTTCTATTTTGACCGAAACCTTGAAACTTATATTTTGAACCCTACCCCCGTTTTTGACGGTGACGGAGGCAATGCTGACGAATATGTAATGCTAAAACTTCGAACCAGCGACGGAGTAGATTTTGCAGAATATAAGGAAAAATTTGATACAGATTTTAATAATAACGCTATATCAAAAGCAAAATTTTACGAAAAACAAGGTTTAGCCGAAGTTACCCAACATAAATTTAGACTTACATCTCAAGGATTTTTAGTTTCAAATGCAATAATAAGTGAAATAATTGAACTTCTGTAAATTTTTTTAAGAAAAATGTAGAAATATGCAGAAATATGTGATAACATAGAAAAAAATGAATAGGAGTTGTACTTATGAAAAAGTTTTTCCACGAATTTAAAGAATTTATCAGTCAAGGTAACATTGTTGACATGGCAGTCGGCGTTGTAGTCGGCGGTGCTTTTAAAACAATCGTTTCGTCACTTGTTGCCGATATCATCAACCCGTGCATCGGCAAACTTACAGGTAACGTTTCTTTGTCGGATATGAAGCACGTATTAACACCTGCTGTTCTTGATGAAGCCGGAGCCGTTGTAACCCCTGAAGTTGCTATTACATACGGTGTATTCATTCAGGCTATTATTGACTTTCTTATTATTGCTCTTTCAATTTTTGTTGTTATTAAGGTTATGATGGGTACCCAGAAAAAACTTGAAGCACTTCGCAAGAAAAAGGAAGAAGAAGCCGCTGTAGAAGCAGCACCTACCACCAAGGTTTGTCCTTTCTGTAAATCAGAAATTGCTATTGAAGCAACCCGCTGTGCACATTGTACTTCCGAACTTAATTAACAATAACTAACCCTAAAAACCTCTGCTAAAAATAGCAGAGGTTTTTATTTTTAAATTTAAAAATTTGTGTTGACAAAAACAGATTATGTGATATAATAATTAGGCGCTTTGCGATGTGGGCCTTTAGCTCAGTTGGTTAGAGCAACCGGCTCATAACCGGTAGGTCCCGGGTTCGAACCCCTGAAGGCCCACCACATCGAAAAAATCGGGGCAACCCGTTTTTACATAACGGAGGTTTTCCTCCCAAAAAGTATAGGGGTATAGCTCAGCAGGTAGAGCATCGGTCTCCAAAACCGAGTGCCGAGGGTTCGATTCCTTCTGCCCCTGCCAAGTGCGATAAATCCGAACTTCATTACCGTGATAGGTGATGTGTTCGGATTTATTGTTTTTATATGAAATATGTTTTTGAGAGCAAAGTTAGCGTTATTCTTACATTGATTTTAAATTAAATCTATGGTATAATAAAGGAAAATTTAGGAGGTTTAAATATGACTTTGAATGAATTAGTAAAAGAATATCAAAAAAGAATACTTGGATCTTTAAACAAAAAAGCAGAAACTGCAAAAATAATCCAAGAGATTAATAAATTAACATATACTGAGACCAACAAGCCAATTACTGACGATGATAAGAGAAAAATTCTCTCTGGTCTTCAGCACGAACTACTTAATGAGTCAATTTTGGTTCACTCTCAAGATAACAAAGAACACTTAGAACTCATTAATCAGGCTATCAAAATGTTAGGAGGAAAATAAAATGTCTCCTTATGAAATTGTTGCGATTGTATTCTCGTCAATAGGACTTTTAATAAGCATCATATCTATTGTTAGAGCTAATAGTGCACATAAAATTGCACAAGGACAAATTGAATTGAATATTCATCAGTTACTTAATCAAACGAAAAAAGATGTAATGGACGTTACTATCGTTATTGCTGAAAAGTGCTCAAATGATGATCAAAATATGAAAGGTGTGCTAACTCAAGCGTTAAATACCGCTAATGAGAGAAATTTAAATGCATATGAGGAAGCATGTGCCAAATATCTTGATAACAAAGTTGATAAAGAAAGATTCAAAAAAAATTATCATATTGAAATTCGACAGTTAGTCGAGGACGATAACAATAAGAATAAATTCGATGCGACCACTTCACCTTATAAAGCAATATTAAAAGTTTATAAAGAATGGAACGACCTTGAAAATTAACCACTAATAGATTATCATCATATTGGGGCGGTAGTTTAACATACTGCCCTAATATGATATTTTTTATGCTAATATGGGAGATGTGATTTTTTGGAAGATTTTTTATTTGAAGAAATTATTACTTCACTTTTTCCTGCTTCAGCATCTTTGTTATTATCTGTTCTTTTTGGAATAGGATTATTTAAATATTTAAAAGATAAATACATTCCCTTATATTATCGCATTGACGTTGATGATGTGCTAACAGGTTTTTGTTTTATAGTTTCGTTTTTTTACTTTATGTTTTTAAATATAAATTTGGGCGATTATAGCACAAGCATAGTGTTGTATTTTATTCCTGATTTGAGCGCAAATATAATCTTACTTAATATAGCTTCACTTTTTGTTCGTGCCGCATTTTCTTCAATTGCTGAAGTCGTTGTATACTTAGTATGCTGGGGAATCTTTAAGAGAAAATTTTTAGAATAAAAATCACAAGGGCAGAGAGTTTTGTTCTCTCTGCCCTTGTGCGCGTTTTAAGCCGTTTTATCGGCGGTCTGTGCCTTTAACGCGGCTTGTTCGGCCTTCCACTCCTCATATTCTCTTCGCCCTTCTTCGCTCTCAAAGAAGGCTTGAATTTGCGGAAGAAAGTGCCGTGCAAGGATTTCCAATTCGTGTTTTGGAATATTACATCTGTTTGCTGCCACAAGGCAACACGGCTTTTATTTCAACTGTTATCGGGTCATTCCTCCTTTACATTACCAGATCATACTCATACCTTGCTCGTATTCTTCCTGAGTAGAATAGCAGGCGTATGCCATAGGTGAAATTTTCTTACCGAGGATTTTTTCGAGTCTAAGCTTCTCGGCGGTGCTTAGTTCCTTCGCCGGATGCGGCTCATAGTCGTCCTCGGGCGGTGCTATTGAAAGCAGATCGCCGAGTAAACTTATAAGCCCGGTTGTAACTGTCATACTTGCTTCGGGTGTATGCGCAGGAGTTTTATAATCGTTATATTCATCATAAAGTTCACTGCTCGCACCGCCAAGCGCAAAATATACTTCGAGGTTGTCCTTGAGCAGACGCTCATCGAACAAACTCTTGTCACGGCATACGTGATTATCGGGTGTGGTGAAGGTAATATATTTGTATTTATCTTCCCACTTAACGCAGTATCCGTGCTCGCGCATACAGGCAATGAATTCTTCCTTTGTATCGGAATTGCCTATTGCATATAGAGCAAAACTGCGGAGCCGCTTTTTCCATTCCGGCCATTTGCCGTAGCTGCACTTTTCTTCAGTGATGCTCAACCCATACTCCTGAGAGAGCTTGTTGGAGTATGCCTTCACCTCTAAAAGTTCATCACGGGTTTGATGAAACTTTTTACCGTTTTGGTAGTTGACCGAGTTCATAATAAGGTGATTGTGAATGTGACCAGTGTTGAAATGTGTCGCCACCAAAATCTGATAGCCGGGAAAATGTTCTGCAAACTTTAACCCGATTTCATGTGCGGTTTCGGGTGTGAGTTCATCATCGGGAGCGAAGGACTGCACGATATGATAGTAAGTTCTGCCGTCCTCTTTACCGTATTTCTGTTTCACATAACGGAATTCTTCCATGGCAGTATCGGGCGAACACTCAATACCGCTTATGAGTCTTTGCTCGGTTGCTTCTTTCCTCATAACATAGGGAAAGATATTATTCATCGGGCAGTCCGAAGTAACGAATTTAACGATTGCCATATCGCTCTCAACTCCTCTCTTGTTTCCGTGAGGTTTGCTTCGGTAACGAAGCCTGCGTTTACCGCACGGGCGATTTGATTTACATTATTGCCGATGCGCCTGAGCTCATCGGCAACATTATCTACACCGTTTATCACGGTGATTTGTTTTTCCAAGGCACAGTCACGCAGATACTGACTGACAAGTCTGTATGAGGATAGTGCCTTGTGGGTAATGATTTCTTTTTCTTCAGGTGTTACCCTGAACTTTAATATTTCGGTTTTTGTATTCATTGTAACCGTCCTTTCTAAAAATTTTATAGGGGTATGGGCTTAGCCCGACCGCCTTTGGTGCGGCCGCCGAAATCGGTGGTCGTAACACAAAGGCGAAACTCGCAATAAACGCCCTACCCATAGTTACTGCTGTAATCCAACGGGCAGAAAAAGAAGAATGCAACAATGCAAAGGACTCCCATTGTCATCTACTTTTAACAATGCAGATAGGACACCCTGCAATGTTGCATTCTTTATTCGGGAATTGACCACGCCCAGCCTTTACCGACCTTTCGGGTTTTGATTCCGCTAATGTTTTTCTTAGCTTCATTTACGGTGCGCTGTGAAATGTTTTTGTTAGCGGCGGTTCGGAATATTTCCTCTGCCGTAATTTCTTTGCCGTCTGCCAACATACTGCGGATCAGTTCTTCTGCTATAGCAGTTTTGGTTTCGGCAGTGAAACCACAGAGCAGTTCTTCGGCGGATATTTCACTGTAACCGTCAAGCCAATAAAAACCGTCCTCGTTACCGAGGTTGAAGGCAATGGATTTTCCTTCGGGTGCCAGTGAGGATTTATCGTGAACAATAACACGGACATTCGGTTCTTTGCGAAGCCGACCTACCAGCAGAACACTTCTTGCGGCTGCACGGAAGTCTATCGAACCAAGTCCTCGGTAGGCACTGCTTGAGCCTTGTGCTTTATTAAGGTGACCGACCATAATAATGGCGCATCCTGTACGCTCGGCAACGGCGGCAACCTTTTTGAGAACCGTGCGGATTTCGTTGGCGCGGTTAATGTCGATACGCTCGCCGATATAGCCTTGAATCGGATCGAGAATCATCAGCTTGGCATCGGTCTGCCTAATCGCCTGTTCGATTCTTTCATCCGACAGAGAAAGAGGATCTGTATCTTCGCAGATATTCAGCACCCTGCTTTCATCAGCACCGGCTTCAATAAGCCTCGGTTTGATAGTGTCGCCGAGCCCGTCCTCTGCTGTTTGATAAATCACATTAAAGGGTTCTGCGATTTTCATACCGGGCAAAGACATGCCTGACGAACAAGCGGCGGCAAGTCGTAGAGCAAAAGTTGTTTTACCTTCGCCGGGATCACCTTGGATGATGGTCAGTTTTCCGAATGGGATATACGGTTTCCAAAGCCATTTGACTTCTTGAAGCTGCACATCCGATATTCGAACAAGGGATAGTGTTTTTTCGGTTGTCATTTTTTCTTTCCTTTCTGTAGATTTTTGTGTCGGGGTTTTAGTTGGAACAATCATATACATCCCACCTTTCATAAGTTTAAAATTTTACTGCGCTCACCTAAAAGGTGGGAGCAATATTCATATTGCGCAGGAACACTTTTTTGTTCCCACTGTGAGCACGCCAACTTGAAGGAGAGGCGCACCCACAACTGCAGATGGCGATTGTTGCCCGTGAGAGAAAGTTCACACGCCTTCCTCGCTTCACCGCAGATTTAAGCCTGTTCACCCGACGTTGTTCCTACGCTTTTTTGACCGTGTAGTGTTGAAGACATCCTTCGCTCGCCGAGTCCTTTCGGAACACACCGCAGTGCATCTTTCTCTCTCAGCACAGTTCCCGCAAACTGCTGTCATCGCCAAAGGCCGCCTCCGCATATCTTATCGGCAGGTCATTCAGTTGTAAGGACAGGCTTTCTTTTTTCGCCTGTCTGTGATATAATTCTAATATAAAAACAACACCTTCGGGGTGAGAAGGTGTTTTGAAGGAAAATATACAAAGTTCACTTTTACACAAAAGGCGGTGAATTTATGCAGATAATACCCCAACAAATCGGGCTGTATGTAACCTTAGAAAAAGACGGCCAAATAAAAAGAAATCTCATCACCGAATCGAGTGAGCAGGAACTGCCTGTTACCACGATTAAGGATGAGATTATAGAGTTCTCCGAATTGAATTTTTGGCCGTATTCAAGGATTGTGGATTTAATCCAAGAACTTGCAAATAACATTAAAACCGAAGGAAAGCATAAACCCAACAAAGAAGATTTGAAAAATTTTGAACGACTCACTTCGATTACCGAGAGTTTGATTAAGGAGTTAGAAGAGAATTCTCCGATTGCTTCTTTGCTCTCCGAGACTATGATTGTGGATTCTGTTCCCGTCTTTGACGGTTCAATTGAGTGTATAGAGATTACAAAAACTATAATCCCGATACTGCTGCGTTCAATTGTGGATTTTAATTTATTTGTAAACGATACATTTTATAATATTTATACCGGCAATACCATTGATGAGGACGGCGAAAATTATTTTCTATCACAAATCATGTTGCAGCAAGAACTAACTTTCCACGGTGAACTGACCGCGCGGTATTTCTTTCGCAATTTGACGGATTATTATATCTTCCTGTTGATGCAGTTTTTGTCGGTCAAGCCAAAAATCGTGCGCTGTGAATGTTGCGGTAGATATTTTGTTCCCAAAACCAACAAGGCGACCAAGTACTGTGATCGTGTTCTTAAAGATGACAAGACCTGTAAGGATCTCGCGCCAAGCCTTAAACATAAAAAAATGGTTAGAACAGATAAGGTTGTAGAAGCATACGACAGAGAAAAGAGAAAAATGTATCGCCGTTATGAGCGTAATGACGGTAAGGTTTATATGTCCCCCAAGGGCATAACCTACGATGATTTTTATCTTTGGAACGATGCCGCTACCGAGGCGAGAGATAAATACCTCAAAGGCGAATTAACGGCGGATGAGGCATTGAAGATTATTGAGGTTAATGATTAAATACAAGGAGAATAATGTATGAGTACTGAAAATAAAGTTATATATCGATTGGATGATAATATTTCTTTCAGAAAATGCACTTTATATGATGGTGGTGAATTATTCCACGGTGATTGTACTAACTTTTCTGAGCGCGAAGAAAATTGGCACACATATTATTTTTGCAACCAGCATGGCATCCACTTTCATTGTACAAAGCACCCTGAAATAGAACTTGAATTTGTTTCCGAAAGAATTGCCCCTACGCTTTGGTGTCCTAAATGCAATGAAGAAATATCGATAGATAGTTTTAAGAGCATACAGAGCAAATGTATGCGTATGCTTAATATTCCTGAGTTTAAGGATGCTAAATTAATTCGATTGGACGACTGGTATGTGCCTGAAATCAAATCAAAAGAAAAGCCTGATTCTGATTATTGGATTAAAACAGAAGTTAAAACCGATAAAGATGGGGATACCATTGTGGTAATTTATGTAGGTCATAAAGGTACTGATGGTAAAACGCAATATTTTATCAAACCCGAAAAACTGCAATTATCAAGCGACCATAAAGATTTAGATCCTGCTAAGATCCTTTCAAAAATCGAAGTAACTTTAAAAGATAGAAAACTCTCTCAAGAGTATGATGAGATTTGATTGCCCTACAATCGAACAGAAATAGTTTCATCGACCCGTAGGCCGTTTGAAATAAAACAAACGCCTACAAAGGCAAATATAAAAAATGCCCACCGGATGTTGTGGCAAGGTTTCGTATTGAACCGCCGCATCCAGTGGGTATTTTTATGCTTATTTTAAGTCTGTATTTTCAGAGTCCATACATACGCAGACATACCAGTAATATCCGTCATACATAACTCCGACCGCTATGTAGGTGTACTTAGAACTGCCGACATAAGACCAGTGTCCCTTGCTGTTCCTGAAGCCATTGGCTATGGAGCAGGCAATCTCGTCAGCAGTGCCGCCCCAATTACCTTTGCCAATGGCCTCGCGCACATTGGCAGTATAATAATTTTCCTCGCCTTCGATACCGTATAGCGACCAGTCCACATATTCGCCATACTGCAAGGCTTCGGCGGCTGCTCTTTGGTCGGCGGTATCGTGTGCAAAATTTGTTTTAAGTTGTGTGCATCGGTATTTACAGTATTCGGTCAGTCCGGGGATTATCGTTGCGGTAACATCACCCTGCTCGATGCGGAACTGATTTATGTATTCTGCGACCTTCTGTGCCACTAAATCCACGCTCGGTTTAGGCGGTATTATGATTTCTTCCGTAGGCGGATCGTCCGTCTCCACTATGGTGATGCATCCGTTTTCCTTTGGAGTTTCCGCCGCCGATGACCCTGTAGATTTGGTAATTTGCGTTGGCTTTGGTTTTTCCTTCGGCTTCGTCGTTGCCGTAGACTCTGTGGCAGTCACTGTCGGCACGGTTTCCTGATCCTTGCTCTCGGTCGGGGGAAGTTCTTTGTCTTTCTCTGCCGGCTCTACCGCTGTTGTAGGCGATGTTGTTTCGGTAGGAGTTTCCGTTATTATCGTTTCCGATACCGTAGTCTGTGAACTATCGGTAGGCGGCTGTGCGGTGTAGCCACCGCATCCTACCATACTTACGAGCACCCCACAGCAGAGAAGCAATAAAATTATTCTTTTCATGTTTGTCTTACCTCCTTTGGCAACACAAACATATACTATAAAACCTCCCACAAGTCCAGCAAAATAGAGAATATTTTGAAAACTCGGAATATGACTTGCAATACCTCGCTTTCCAAGTTAACATACCGAACACCTTGTGGAGACTATGCTTTCGGGCATATCAAGGTAATTTCGGCAAATCATACTTTTCGGGTAAAATATAAGTAAAACTATCCGGAGGTAAATACGATGAAAGGAAGAATTTTAACAGAAAATCAAATAGCGGCATTTAACGTATATCTCAAGAGCGAGGAAAAGAGCGAAAATACCGTAGAAAAATATATCCGTGATGTAAGGGCGTTTGCCGCTTATGTGAACGATGCGGAAATAACCAAGGAAACTGTTATCGCATATAAAAACAATCTGCTTTCCGATAACTATGCCGCACGGAGCGTTAATTCAATGCTTGCTTCTATCAATAGTCTGCTTTCATTTCTTGGATGGGCAGATTTGAAGGTGAAGTCTATCAAACTTCAGCGACAAATCTATTGCCCCGAAGAAAAGGAACTGACTAAGGCGGAATATATGCGACTTGTAAATACTGCCAAGCAAAAAGGTAATGAACGTTTGAATTTGCTGATCCAAACAATATGCGGTACGGGCATCCGTGTTAGCGAATTACAATATATCACAGTGGAAGCGGTAAAATGCGGAGAAGCCGTTGTTTCTCTAAAAGGCAAAACACGATCGGTATTTATTGTAAGAGAACTGCAAAAGAAATTGCTCCGCTATGCAGCAGAGCAAAAAATAAGATCGGGAGCGATATTTATAACCCGTAACGGCAAGCCGATGAGCCGCACTAACATTTGGCGAGAGATGAAAAGCCTTTGTGAGCAGGCGGGGGTAAATCCGCAAAAGGTGTTTCCCCATAATTTGCGCCACTTGTTCGCCCGTACCTTTTACGGCATAGAAAAGGACATTGCCAAGCTCGCTGATATTCTCGGTCACAGCAGTATCAACACAACTCGAATTTATATTATCACAACCGGCAATGAACACCGTCAGCGTATGGAACGAATGCGGTTGATAATATAAAAAATGCCACCGAAAACGGCGGCTGCTACATAATCTGCATTATGTAATAGACCTACATACAAAACACCCCTTTTTGTTTGCGGCTATAATATGCCGCATCAAAAAAGGCATAACAAAGCAAGCCTTTGCTATATTAAAAAGTAAAGGCTTTATTTTGCACGCTATTTTTACGACAATTTCGAACAAAATCATACTTTTTTCCTTGAGGGGATTGTATTTATAATACTTCTATGGTATAATACACTGGTCGATTTGTAATTTGTCGACGCATTGAATATAACTATTGATTACATAATGCAGATTATGTTTCAAATAATTGGTGAGGAGATAGAACGATGGCAATCTACAAGTGTAAAATGTGTAGCGGTGAATTAGATGTTCAAGATGGAGTTTCGGTAATCGAATGCGATTACTGCGGAACAAAGCAAACGGTTCCTACCGCTAAAGATGAAAATTTGCAAGGACTTTTCAATCGTGCGAATATTTTGCGTATGAAGAGCGAGTTTGATAAGGCTGAGCAGATTTATGAAAAGATTTTGCAGGCAGATGAAAGCCAAGCAGAAGCATACTGGGGTCTTATTCTGTGTAAATACGGAATTGAGTATGTAGAGGATCCTAAAACCTTTACCCGCATTCCCACATGCCATCGCACTTCTTTTGATTCTATTATTGCTGACGATGATTATAAATCTGCATTGCAGTATGCTGATGGCGTACAGCGTGGGATTTACGAAGCAGAAGCAAAGGAAATCGATCGCCTGCAAAAAGATATTTTAGCGCTTTCTCAAAAAGAAGAACCTTATGATGTTTTTATCTGTTATAAAGAGACAGATGAAACCGGTCGCAGAACGCAAGACAGCGCTATTGCCAACGATATTTATTATCAACTTACCAATCAAGGATTCAAGGTATTTTATGCCGCAATCACGTTGGAGGATAAACTTGGTTCTGCTTACGAACCGTGTATTTTTGCTGCACTTAATTCTGCCAAAGTTATGCTTGCTGTTGGAACCAAGCCTGAGTTTTTTAGCGCAGTTTGGGTAAAAAATGAATGGTCCAGATTCCTCAAGATGATGAAAAACGACCGCAGCAAAATACTTATTCCTTGCTATAAAGATATGGATGCGTACGAACTCCCCGAAGAGTTTGCTCATCTCCAGGCACAGGACATGGGTAAAATTGGCTTTATTAATGATATTGTTCGTGGCATTTCAAAGGTTATCAATAAAGAGGAACCCGTATCATCCACGAAGCAGGTTGAAACATCAAATTCTACTGTTACGCCTTTAATCGAGCGAGTTTTCTTATTCCTTGAGGATAGCGATTGGCGGAACGCTTCTGATTATTGTGAAAAGGTTCTTGATCAAGATCCCAAAAATGCCTATGCATATCTCGGTAAATTGATGGTGGATTTGAAAGTGACCATCCGTTCCGGTTTAGCACAGCTTTCCGAACCTTTCGGCGCTAACAACAATTATGCTAAACTTATTCGCTTCGCTGATCCTGATCTAAAATCCGAAATTGAAGGATACTTAAATAAGGTACAAGCAAATTTTAACGAGACCAAAGCATCCGCAGCGTATGAAAATACAAAGGTAGCATTATCAAAGGCTAAAACAAAAGCAGAATTCTTTGCGGTTGCGGAACAATTTAAAGCCCTTGGCGACTATAAAGATGCGAATAAGCTTTATGATGATTGCATTTTAAGAGGAAATAATATAGAAAAGGATGCAACTTATACTAAGGCAAAACAAATAATTGATAATGCCGCAACAGAAGCTGAAATTGATAAAGCAATTCAAATGCTTTTAAGCATCCCCGATTATTTAGACTCTGGAGAGCTGGCAGGAAAATGCAAAGAGGAATGGAAAAGAAACTTTGATCGCTATACCGTTCTTATCGCCAATTACAAAGCACTTTCGCAAAGAGCAAGTGGTGTATCAAGAGAGCAACTGATTAAAAACGAAATTAATAAACTTTCTTCCGAAAAAAATCAGCTTGAACGTTTAGCAACTTCCTTCCCAAATGACAGCCGTGAACTTGATTCTACAGAAGCGGAAATCAAATCAAAGAAAGAAAAGATAGCAGCTTTACAAACAGAGCGTGCTTCCCTCGGTATTTTTGCGGGCAAGCGCAAAAAAGAAATTGACGGTAATGTATATGTTTTGCAAAAAGATGTCGATGCTTTGAGTTCAAAAGCAGCACAACTTAAAAATGCGTTGTGCGGTTATTCGAGCATCGATGGAATTCATAGTAAAATTAATTCAACAGAAGAACGAATTGTTAAATTACAAGTCGAATTAACTGAAGCTGAAGCCAATGCAACTCAATTGGGCTCGCTGGATGATGTGATTAACGAACTTCTTTCTGTTGCCATTTTTAAGTTTGTTCTTAAAAACTTAAGCGTTTTGAGCGAATTGCTAAAGAATTCTGCTGTTTTAAAATCGGTTATGAATGATACTGAGCTTGTATCCAAACTATATGGTGTTAAATTGCCGCAAAACATCATTGACGAATTGGAAGGCACAGATGATAAACTTTATTTTGTTCACAAGAAAGATCGTCGTACCGAGGCTCAGATCGTTGCTGATTTTGAAAAGTATTTCGCCAATGCGTTTTTTGCGGATTATGAAATTGCACGTGACGTAGAACCTACATACTTTGGTGCACATCCAAAATGCAAGCCGATGCAATTCTTATTCAGAAAAAATGGCAAAGATGTTTTGGCCGTAGCCGTTCTTAAATATAGTAGCTTATCCCATCCTGCAGTAAAGGATGTAAAATCAGCATGTAAAAATCGAGGGATTCCGTATTTGCAATTCATTGTTGGATATCCCAATAAAGAGCACTATGTAGTAAGACGCACACTTGAGGAATTGGGTGAGATTGATTATTTATATACTGATTATTATTGGCAGAGATGGCCAATGAAGAAATTAGTAGATCTTGCTGAAGAAATCGATGCCGAAGAAGTTTGGGAACGAGTAGAATTCCGCAAGAAACACAAGATCAATCTATAAAAATTCCGCCTATACCGTTTTGGGGTAATTAAGGACCGAATGCATTTGCGTCTGCGGTAGGTAAAGCACAGAAATTGATATAGCTTTGCAGACAGTTTTTCTGTGTGCAGCCGTGTACCTTTATTAAAAGGTGTTTAATATCTTCGGTCGCTTGATTATACGGGTACGGGCACAGTGTCCGTACCCGCTTCTTTTAAGGTGATAAATTTGAGTGTATTAAATGAATTGAAAAGCGAACAGTTTTGGGTAAAATTTCTTGAATATAAACTGTCCAGCGAGAATATTTCGTACCGTGAGGAAAAGGATTTGCGGAAATTCATTTCCAACGCAGAATATATGCCTATTGCTGATAATATTACTGCAAACAACCCCTTTCCGTTGCCGCAATTACGAGAGTTGAATAAGAAAAGCACAAACAAAAAGAGAACGGTTTTTGTTTTTGATCGAGAAGAGAATTATATTCTAAAGGCTGTTGCATATCTACTTAACCAATATGATCACTTATTCCCCAAAAATCTATATTCGTTCAGAAAAGATATCGGTGTGAAAAAAGCAGTATCGGATTTAGTCAAAAATCCGCATATCACCTCTCTTTATAGTTATAAGGTTGATATTCAAGACTATTTCAACTCGGTTGATGCAGATAGAATATTAACACAGCTGCAAGCAGAGATTGGTGCTGATAAAAATTTATTTGATTTTATATCCGGAATAATAACGGAACCGACTGTGCGAAACAAAGAAGAAATCATTTGTTGCAAAAAAGGCATTATGGCAGGGATACCTATTTCTGGTTTTTTAGCAAATATGTATTTGAAAGAACTTGACGAATGGTTTGCTGAGAGGAATATCATTTACGCTCGTTATTCAGATGATATCATTGTTTTTGCTGAAACTCCGGAGTTGATTGCTGAATACGAACAGAAGATTAAAAGTGTTCTCGTCGAGAAAAAATTGGAAGTCAACCGCAAAAAAGAATATAGAACCATACCGGGTGAACCGTGGGAGTTTTTAGGCTTTTGCGTTGATGCTGATGGTATAGATCTTGCCACTATTTCTTTGCAGAAAATGAAAGATAAAATGCGAAGAAAAGCAAGGGCGCTTGTTCGATGGAAAAAACGTACCGGCGCTTGTAACGAGAGAGCGATTTTAGCATTTATAAGACATTTTAACCGAAAGTTTTATGACAACCCAAAGCAACACGAAGTTACGTGGTGTCGCTGGTATTTCCCGACCATAACGACCTCAAAAAGCTTGCATATCCTTGATGAGTATATGGTTTCGTGTATCAGGTATATTGCAACAGGAAAACATACAAAGGCGAATTATAATTTGCGTTATGAAGAAATAAAAGAACTGGGTTATAGAAGCTTGGTAAATGCTTATTATTACTATAAAAAGACTAATTTATTATAGTCGTTTGGAGGTGTGTGAATATGAAATGTAAGTTTTGCGAAAAGTCAACTATAGTGTCGGGCGAATTTCGGCTTTGCAATGAATGCCATACCGTTAGTTTTTTCAAAGATATTACACTGGAAGAAAAGAAGCGCTTGATATTAGATTATTTAAATAACATCCAATGCAAGGTGTTAGAACAACAAAACTTTCTTCACGATATTGAACAAAAATATATTCTAAATAAGGATTTAACTCCAAACGAACAAGAAATCCGAAAGAATATAGCTGAATTTCAAGCTATACGGTTAGAGCTTGAAATGCATATAAACAATGGCTCACAATTGTGCGAAAAGAATGAAAGAAGCTTATTGTACAGATTATTAATTCTGTCCGAATGGCTTTCAAAATATTTAGGGAGGGATGCCTAATGGGTAAATTTGTTATAGAATGTCCGTCTTGCGGTCGTTATGCAGAAGCATCAACCGGCTTTTTTGCAAAAAAAAGAATTGACTGCACTTGCGGATATGTAATCAACGTAAAAACTGACATGCTTTCATCGAAGGTTTGTCCACACTGCGGAAATACCGTAGTGTTCGATCAGAGCAAAGGCGAGGATGCAAAATGTCCAGTCTGTCACGAGAAAATTAACACTCGTGAAAGTATGGTGGCACTTTCAGAGTTCACTTGTCCTTCATGTAGTTGTAAATTATCTGCGGATAAAAACGCACATACTTATACTTGTCCTCTTTGCGATACTGTGATCAATGTTCAGGAACGTATTGCAAAAGAAGATATTAAAAATCAAGGGCTTGCGAGTGTTGTAAAATATGAAGGTGGAAACGATACCTTTGTGTGGAAGCATCCCATTGAAGATTTCAATCTTGGTTCGCAACTTATTGTTCACGAATCGCAGGAAGCCATTTTCTTCCGTGATGGTAAAGCACTTGATCTGTTTGGTGCAGGTAGATATACACTTGCGACTCAAAATATACCGCTACTGGAAAATCTTTATAAGTTGCCTACAAATACCACCGAGGTATTCCATTCTGAGGTTTACTTTGTCAATCTAACAACTCAGATGGGTATTAAATGGGGCACTGATTCTAAGGTACGTCTGTTTGATCCTGCTTCAGGATTACATATTGAGATTGGCGCTTGCGGTAATTTTAGCCTTCGTGTTTGCGATTCAAGAAAACTTCTCGTAAAACTTGTTGGGACGGCTTCCGAATTCAAACAGAACGAAGTAATGGGCGATCCCTACAGCATTACCTCTGTTGTTGGTAAATTCAAGGCTCTTGTTATGAACAAGGTAAAAGCCAACATTGCTCGTATTATCAAAGAAAATAACATTAATATCCTTGAAATTGATGAGTATATTGATGTCGTTTCCGATAAATTGCGTGTTGCTATCAATGAAGTTTTAGGCGAATATGGTCTTGTTATGCCGGAGTTTTTTGTAACTTCGATAATGACACCCGACGATGATCCCAATTTCCGCCGCCTCAAGCAACAGTTTGCTGATAAGACACTCCGTGTTCGTGAAGAGGAAATTCGCAAAGCCGAAGCAGAAGCGGCACAAGGAAGAAAAATCCTCGAAGCACAGACCGAAGCTCAACTTAAAATGGTCAGCGCACAGGGCGAAGCTGAAGCACTAAAAATCAAAGCACAAGCGGAAGCTGAAGCCTATAAAGCGCAAGCATTTGCCGAAGCAGAAGAAATGCGTGCAAAAGGTTATACTTACCAGCAAGAAACAGCTCGTATGGTTGGTATGGAAGCGATGCAGAATGGCATTACGGGTAATGGCTCCGGTGGTGCAGGATCTGCACTTGGTGACATCGCAGGTCTTGGTGTAACTCTCGGTGCAATGGGCGGCGTAATCGGAATGACTAAAGATGCCCTCAACCCCATTATGCAGACATCGGCTGATATTGGTAGCGGCGTTGTATCTTCTGCAGGTGATACTTGGAATTGCGCCTGCGGCAAAACTGCTATTTCTTCTAAATTCTGTCCTGAATGCGGCACTCCGAAGCCTGTTCAGGTAATGGGTTGGAATTGTCCTTGCGGTCAAACTAATATTATGTCTAAATTCTGCCCTGAATGTGGAGCAAAAAAGCCTGAAGTTCCTGCAATTTGGAATTGCCCCGAATGTGGGAAAAGCGGAATCGAAACAAAGTTTTGCCCTGAGTGCGGACACAAGAGGGAGGGATAATGATGAAGATGCAGTTGAATAAGAAATCAAAATCAGTTATTGCTGTATATGCAATCGTTTTGTTCGTTTATGTCTTTGCCTTTTTAATTATTCCTTTTAACAAAACCGCCGCAAGCTGGATTTCTTTCGTTTTCACTACTATTGCTATCGCAGGGAGCTTATTTGTATGTGGCTATGCATTTAACGCAAAACAGACTCTCGTTAGCAAAATATATGGATATCCGATTTTCAGAGTTGGTGCGGCATATGCTCTTGCCCAATTAGCAATAGGCATTATAATATGTGCTATAAGCGCATTTTTAGCTGTTCCTTATTGGGTTGCTTTGCTTATTTCTGTCATTCTTTTAGGCGCGGCGGCAATCGGTGTTATTATTACGGATAACACCCGTGATCTCGTTGAAGAAGTGGATGAAAGCGTAAAGATTGATATCAAAAACGTTACTCGTTTTCAAATTGATATTGCCGGCATTGTTGATGTTTGTGAAAATCAGGATATTAAAACTGAACTTGAGACATTGAATGAACTTTTTAAGTTTAGTGATCCTGTTACTAACGAAGAAACCAAAGAAGGCGAAGAAGCAATTAAAACAATGCTCTCTGAACTTAAAACACTTGTAGTCGATGGTAGTGACGATGATATTAAAGTGCTAATTAAGAAAATCACAAATGCTCTCAACGAAAGAAATCGCATTTGCAAGGCAACAAAACAATAATAGCGCATTTACAGACAACGCCGAGCCAAGCCTGATTCAGGAAGGTGTAACGACTGGACACGGAGCAACCCACGTGGTTGAAGGCACAGTCTGAACTTGCGGGTGACTGCAAGAGTCGTACAGAAATGATACGACCTCCGCAATAGCGGTGTAACAAAATTGGGAATGTCTTATCAAAAATTTTCTCATAATAATGGGAGATTTGCTATAGGCGGTACACACCGCCCTTGGCGGTCTCGCAAACTACTTGGCTATCACAGGGAGCCCCCTTACAAATAGCAGCTTTATTATCACAATTGTCACTTTTGCGCTGCTTTTTTGCGTATAGCAGTTAAAAAAGAAACGCAAAGATATAAAGAAAAAAAGAGTAAGTAAACGAAAGGTGAAATATCGCCCGCCACATAGTAATGTGTGGTTATGCACTCCGTAAATTCGGCGGAACTCTGTATGTAAAAATCGAGGACACTTTGACGTGCCCTCGATTTTTTATCGCACTTGTTAATAGGTTGTTTTTATAGAATTTTGAAAACATTCTTATGAAAGCATCTATTACGGTAGAGTGATTTTTGCTATTAAACCATACAATAATCGACAATTAACTTTACTAATCTGCAGTTGTATGGTATAATAAAGAAAAATAAAAAGAGGTGTGCACTATGACCGATTTTGAAGATAGATATTACTCTATGCCTGAGATATGCAAGTATCTCGGCATTAGCCGTGACTCTGCATTAAAATGGATCGCTAATAAAGGTATGCCGGCTCATAAGGTCGGTAAGAAGTGGAAGTTCAAACTTTCCGAAGTTGATGCATGGGTAAACAGTGGACAAGCGGAGGAATAAGAAATAATATGGACGAAAATTTGCACAGTCTAAAAGAATTTGAAAAGAATATAAAAGCAATGAAACTGATATCCGCTTTTTTACCAAAAGAACAGCGTAAACAGTTAAAGGATTTAGAATCACAATTAGAAAACCTGGTTAAACAAACACAATCATTTAATATAAACTTTTCAGACAATGGTTGGTGTGCTTATGAATCAATGAATTTCACTTTGATGCAAAAAGCAAATCTGGCGGTAGAGACAGAAGGTATAGAGGCTGGAGAACGTGTATTGCTCGATTATTACAAAAATGATGTTAAAGAAATAATTTATTGGCTTAAAAATAAAGCAAAACCATTTATGGATCGATATGATTTAATAAATAAAGCATTCGACGATCATTTTGCAGGACGATATCATGCGAGTGTACCATTATTTTTAATCTTAATTGATGGTTCGGTAAACGATTATACCAAGAGTAAAGGATTTTTTGCCGAAGGAACTGATGTGACCGCTTGGGATTGTTTAGTAGGATGTAGCGATGGATTGACAAAATTAAAGAGCATATTTAATAAGGGCAGAAATGTAACCAATCACGAAGAGATAAGACTTCCGTATAGAAATGGTATCCTTCACGGGCGTGATCTTAACTATGCCAATGAGTATGTTTCTTGTAAATGTGTATCACTAATGTTTGCGTTAGCGGATTGGATGAATATGAAAGATAGTGAGGATAGCAGAAAAGCAAAATATGAAAAAGAAACAAATCCTCCTCCAATTTCTGAATCTCTTAAGAAAATGCGCCAAAACGCAATAGACCGTGAGGAAATACATAAATGGAAAAAACGAGATATAACTATCGGAACGGATTTGCCAGCAGTTCCAAGTATAGACGACTGTACAGACTATCCCTATGTCATTCCACTTTTGAAAGCATTTTCAGCATGGGAACGAAATAATTATGGTGAACTGTCGATGTATTTCAAAAATATCTTCTCTTATGAAAGTTCTGCAAAAAAACGAGCTGGTGAATGCAGGAAAATGTTTCAAAGCAAGAACTTTGTTTCCTTTCAAATAAAAGAAATCGAAGAACGCTCTTGTTGTTTATCAAAAATTGTAGTACAAGTTGATTGGAAAGTGGGAGAAGAATTACATTCCGAATCTTTGGATTTCGGCAGTATATATCAAGACGAAAATGATGGATTTGCTTATCCATGGAAAGACAACGGAGAATGGATACTTAATCCTTGGGATATTCGAGGCTTATATAAATGATGGAAAGGGGCGATACAATGACAGCCGTAATTTACGCACGATATTCAAGTGATAATCAGCGCGAAGAGTCCATTGAGGGTCAATTGCGTGAGTGCAAGGCTTTTGCTGAAAAGAACGATATTCAAATCGTTGGTACATATATTGACCGTGCTTTCTCTGCCAGAACCGACAACCGCCCTGACTTCCAGAGGATGATAAAAGATAGTGCGAGCAAAAAGTTTGAGCTTATCATTGTATGGAAACTCGACCGCTTTGCCCGCGATCGTTACGACTCTGCTCATTACAAAGCCGCACTTCGCAAAAATGGTGTTAAGGTTATATCCGCTACTGAGAAGATTTCTGAAGGTTCGGAAGGCATCCTTATGGAAGCGGTGCTTGAAGGTATGGCGGAATATTACTCTGCCGAGCTTTCCGAAAAGGTTGTTCGTGGCCTTACCGAAAATGCTTATAAATGCAAATTCAACGGCGGTACTTTACCGTTAGGATACACCATCGATAGTGAACAACATTTTCAGATAGATCCTTTAGTTGCTCCTGCAGTTTTGGAAGCATTTAAGCGTTACGCCGAAGGTGCTTCTATGACCGAAATTGCACAGGAAATGAACGCCAAAGGATTGCGTTCTGCTTTTGGCGGTAAAATCGGTGTTGATATGGTTACCCGCATGCTTAAAAATCGCCGTTACATTGGCGAGTTTAAATATCGTGATATTATTCATCCGCACGGTATTCCTGCCATCATTCCTGATGAACTCTTTGACCGTGTGCAACGCCGTATGGCTGCAAATAAAAAAGCTCCGGCAAAACATAAAGCCGACGATGAATATTTGTTAACTACAAAACTGCGTTGCGGGAAATGTGATTGCTTTATGGTTGGCGAGAGCGGAACAAGCAAGACCTCAACCGTATATCGTTATTACAAATGTGTTGGTGTTAAAAAGCATAGCGGTTGTGATAAGAAAACCGTTAAGAAAGATTGGATAGAAGACCTTGTCGTAAAGCAAATTGAAAAGGTGCTTTTTGATGATACTCTCCTTGAAAAGATTGCCGATACCATAATGGAAATCCAAGGTAAAGAGAATACTGTTTTGCCGATGCTCAGAAAACAGTATACAGATATTCAAAGAGGTATTGATAATCTTCTTAATGCTATTCAGCAAGGCATCGTTACTCCGTCTACCAAGCAACGCCTTGAAGATTTGGAAAAGCAAAAGAGTGACATCTCTGTTCAAATCATCAAAGAGGAAATGTCAAAGCCGTTGCTTACCAAAGAGCAAATCCTCTTCTGGTTCCACCGTTTCCGCAAATACAATACTCGCCGTTTAGATCATAAGCGCAGACTGATTGATAGCTTTATTAACACGATTTATCTGTATGATGATAAAATGGTGATAACCTTTAATTATAAAGACGGCTCTGAAACCGTCAGTCTGAGTGAAATTGAAAACTCAGATTTAAGTTCGGATTTAACTGCATCCGCTCTGCCAAAAATCGACAGGTTTCGACCTGTCGATTTTTTATTATCCATATCGTTGAAAAAGAATTGCGCATATGATATGATTTGATTGAAAAAACAAAAGGAGAGACGAAATGAAAATTATGTTTGTTTGTCACGGCAATATTTGTCGTTCGCCGATGGCTGAATTTGTAATGAGGGAAGTCGGAGGCCAAGCGGTCTTAGGAAGACAATGACTAGACCCAACTCCTTGGCTCACAGAACGACATGGCTACGATCCGACTTATGATTTGATTGAAAAAACAAAAGGAGAGACGAAATGAAAATTATGTTTGTTTGTCACGGCAATATTTGTCGTTCGCCGATGGCTGAATTTGT
>JAZQDU010000010.1:0-12250 GCA_045546915.1 Acutalibacteraceae bacterium
ATTCCTTTGATACTAAACCATTGTTGTTTTTTGTAATTTTAATCATAATTTTTTACCTCTTTTTTTAATATTTTTTATTTGTTTGGTTTTGGCTAGCGCTTCCTTTACCTTACATACACATTATATCATAGAGGGTCGAAAGTCCACGCATAAAACTGCGCGAGCACTAAAAATTGCAAAAAAATAAAGGCAACTTTTTTCAAGTTGCTTTTGGTGTGGGAGCAGGTTTAAAAGTTATTGATTTATACTGATCTATCTTAATTTAAAACAGATACTTTTAATCTATGCCGCGTTGTTCTATTTATCGCATTTTTATACTGTATTTACCACTAAACTTGTCGAGCAGGTTTATTTCATCAACTTGCTTTGCAACATCGCTTACAAGTAAATTGATGTAATTTTGCGTTATTTCAAGGCTACTATGCCCAAGCAAGCGCGAAAGTGATACAACATTCCCACCACTTAAAATCCAATGCTTTGCAAATGTGTGTCTGTATCTGTGTATGCCTGTTGTTTCAACACCGCGCCGCTTGTTATATTCATAAAGCATGTGATATGAGGTGCTTTTGACAAGTTGTTGTCCGAAAACATTACAAAACAAATAATCATCTTTGCTTTGATATTGTCGATATTTCATGTATTCACTCAATATATTTATCATTGTTAAGTTAAGCGGCACAATTAGCGGCTTTCTGTTCTTTGTTACATTAACATATACAACATGATTATCAAAATCAATATCTTTTACTTTAATAAACATTAAACTGCGTTGCCTAACACCTGTGCAGAATAAAAAGTTTGTCATTACCCAACATTGATATTCTGTGAATGAACACTTTTTTATATTAGGCTTAACCAACAGAGTTTTCAGTTCATCGTCTGTGTATGTTTCCACATGGTTTTTATCGACTCTTATGGATTGCATTTTAAAATGGGGTACATAACCCTCATTCATCAGAAAATGCATTGTAGTAATAAAATCGCGCAAATATGAGTTAATACTAACATCATTGTTTAATGTTTTGCGCAAATGCAACACATAACTGTTATATGACTTTTCAGTTATTTGTTCTATTGGTGTTTCAGGGTCAAAGAATTTATAGAACTGTGTATAACTCTGTTTGTAGTGATTGATTGTGCCTTGTCTTAAATTGCGTTGCCTGCAATTATCAAGATATTTGTTGCACCCTTGCTCAAAAGTAATCGAATTTGTTTGCATTTGTAGTCTTTTCATTTTTAAAACCTCACAAAAAAATTGGACACATCACAGGGCAAAACCCTAAAATGATGTGTCCAACTGTTATTTGTTCGATTTTTTATGATTGTGGGGTTTGAAAAAACCTCAAATCCCTTGAAAAGCCTTATTATTTACTAGCTTCTTCGATAGCAACTGCGCAAGCAACAGTCATACCAACCATGGGGTTATTACCAGCACCGATAAGACCCATCATCTCAACGTGAGCAGGAACGGATGAAGAACCTGCAAACTGAGCGTCACCATGCATACGTCCCATAGTATCGGTCATGCCGTAAGAAGCAGGACCTGCTGCCATGTTATCAGGATGCAAAGTACGTCCTGTACCGCCACCTGATGCAACCGAGAAGTAGTTAACGCCGTTCCCATAGCACCACTTTTTGTAGGTACCTGCAACAGGATGCTGGAAACGAGTGGGGTTGGTAGAGTTACCGGTAATCGAAACGCCAACCTTCTCAAGTTTCATAATTGCAACGCCTTCGGGAACGTTATCCGAACCGTAGCACTTAACGTCAGCTCTGGGGCCGTTAGAGAAAGCCTTTTCGCTGATAACCTTAACTTCTTCCTTATAAGGATCAAACTCGGTTTCTACATAAGTAAAGCCGTTGATTCTCGAAATGATGTAAGCAGCGTCTTTGCCAAGACCGTTAAGAATAACGCGCAAGGGATTAGTACGAACCTTGTTAGCGTTAAGAGCAATCTTAATAGCGCCTTCAGCAGCAGCAAAAGACTCGTGACCTGCCAAGAAGCAGAAGCACTCGGTCTCTTCCGAAAGAAGCATCTTACCGAGGTTACCGTGGCCCAAGCCAACCTTACGGTTTTCAGCAACAGAGCCGGGGATGCAGAAAGCCTGAAGACCAATGCCGATAGCAGCAGCAGCGTCAGCAGCTTTTGTGCAACCGCTCTTAATAGCGATAGCGCAACCTACGGTGTAAGCCCACTTTGCATTTTCAAATGCGATGGGCTGAGTTTCTTCAACTATTTTGTAAGGGTCGATACCCTTTGCATCGCAAATTTCCTTACACTCGTCGATGGAGGAAATTCCGAATTCTTTAAGAGCGGCAAGGATTTTGGCCTCGCGTCTCTCGTAACCTTCAAACTTAGCCATGTTACAATTCCTCCTTAATTATTCTTTTCTCGGGTCGATATACTTAGCAGCATCTTGGAATCTGCCGTATGTACCCTTGGATTTTTCGTATGCTTCGTTAGGCTCCATACCCTTTTTGATAAAGTCGGTCATTTTGCCCAATGATACAAACTCGTAACCGATAACTTCATCGTTTTCGTCAAGAGCCATTCTGGTGCAGTAGCCTTCGGTCATTTCAAGGTATCTTACGCCCTTAGCCTTGGTACCGTACATAGTACCAACCATGGAACGCTCGCCTTTACCGAGGTCTTCCATACCGGCTCCTATAACAAGACCATCTTCAGAGAAAGCGGACTGGCTACGGCCATAAACAATCTGAAGGAAAAGCTCACGCATAGCGGTGTTGATAGCATCGCAAACGAGGTCGGTATTAAGAGCCTCTAAAAGAGTCTTACCGGGGAGAATTTCAGCAGCCATAGCAGCCGAATGAGTCATACCCGAGCAACCGATGGTCTCAACAAGAGCCTCTTCAATGATGCCGTTTTTAACGTTGAGGGAAAGTTTGCAAGCACCCTGCTGGGGAGCACACCAACCCACACCGTGTGTGTAAGCGGAAATGTCGGTAATTTCTTTTGCCTGTACCCATTTGCCCTCTTCAGGGATAGGAGCCGGACCGTGGTGCGGACCCTTGGCTACAGTGCACATGTTCTGAACTTCAATAGAATAATTCATAATGCAGTAACTCCTTTCAAAATTTGAGCGATACTATTATATACTGTTTTACTTAAAAACACAATACCTTAAAAACAATTTGTTTAAAATTTAACACTTTTTCGACATTTTTTATTACTTGACATCATATTTTGGCAGATTTATACTGTTATTGTTAAAAAACGCTTTTGAAACGAGGTCTTTTATGAACGTAAACAATTTACCCTCAGAAATGATGTGCTGTCCTACTGTTTTTGCAGTAAGCGATGTTTATAAAATTTTTATGCCGTTTTGTGACAGTGCTCTCGTCAAAATCACCGTCGGTGATACCGATTATTTTGACGACTGTAACGGAGTTTTGCGTTCAAAGACGCTTATGCATGCTGTAGAAGTTCCTATGTGTGAACTTGACCTTCACAAAAGTTATACAGTTAAATTTCGCAAGGTTATAAAGCGTGGACCTTACTACCCCACTTTTGAAGACGAGGTTGCTGTAAAGTTTGATTTTAAGCCTGTAGATTCCAACAGAAATATAAACATTTACCACATTTCAGACGCTCATAACCTTATAAACGAGCCCATAAAAGCCGGCTCCTATTTTGGCGAAAGCCTTGACCTGCTTATTTTAAACGGAGACATTCCTAATCACGGCGGTGAGATGGAAAATTATTTAGGTATTTTTAAAATTGCATCGGGTCTTACAAAAGGCTCTGTGCCTTGCATTTGCTCGCGCGGAAACCACGATACACGAGGCAGTTTTGCCGAGGATATGGCGCAATTTATTCCTACCCATAACGGAAAACCTTATTATACAACACGATTGGGTTCTATATGGGCACTGGTGCTTGACTGCGGTGAGGACAAACCTGACACGCACGACGAATACGGCGGTGCAGTGCAGTTTCACAATTATCGTTTAAAAGAAACCGAATTTATAAAATCGGTAATTGAAAACTCGGAAAATGAATACAACGCAAAAGGTATTAAACACAAACTTATTATTTGTCACAACCCCTTTACCTTTGTAAAGGTTCCGCCGTTTGATATTGAAGTAGACCTTTACACCTACTGGGCAAAAATCATAAAAGAAAACATAAAACCCGACCTTATGCTTTGCGGTCACAAGCATTGGACCGAAATTTGCGAAGTGGGCGGCGGACGCGACCATTTAGGTCAACCTTGCACATTAATAATTGGTTCAAAGCCAAAAGTGACCGAACCTTTCTCGTTTGCAGGTTGCGCGCTGACGCTAAAAGAAAACACCGCAAAGGTTGTTTTTAACGATGACCTTGGCAACATCATTTCTGACACCGAAATAAATCTATAAAAAATTTACCGTATACTCTGATTAATGAGTATACGGTATTTTTTATAATAAATGTTCTATTTCTTCCGAATGTTTTAGCCCCGAAAATGCTCTTTCGTTAAGGATTACTCCCCTATTTGCAAGCACATTTTTAGCCGCAAGGCTTACGACGGATAACAGTTTTGACGATGAAAAAACATAAGCATTCCATGCACGCCCCGAAAACTCGTTTGCCCAATCATTAAGGTCGGCAACCTTGGAAAGTTCCACAAACCCGCCATCATGCGTAGCCACAAAAACATCGGTATAATTTTTTGCCGTAGTCGGTTTTGGCACCGAATAAAAAATATCATAAAGGTCAATAAGGGTTTTATCCATTCTCCTTTGCTCACAAATTCGCTCGGCCTCAAGTTTAATCTCTTTGCGGAATCCTCCACCCATAATAGCACTTTGCAAAAACTCATAAGCCTCTTTTAAAGAAAACTCGGTCTTTCCGCCAACCGACTCAATATTAGCCATGTTAAGCACCAAGGCTTTTTTGGGCAGGTCTCGATTTTTAATTTGCTTTACAACATCGGCAATAGTTTTGCCCGAATCCGAATGAATAGGCATTTTTGAAATCGGTACGGCAAAATCAGGGTCTCCGCTTTCGTCATAAATCTTAAAAATGTCCTCATCGGTATAGTAAAGAAAATCACATGGGTGCGCAAGTTTTCCTCCGGCGCGAAGCCCGTTTACAACATCATAAACAAGTGCATCGGCAGCCAAAACCTTTTGATGCTGATAAATATATCTTGTCAGCATTTGTTTGCCGAAAATCATCTCTTCAACGGTTGAAACACCCGAAATTGAAACGGTAAGATGCCTGCCTAAAACACCGTCATCGGTTTCACGGTCAACAAACTTTATTTTATAAAGAAAACGGTCAATATGATAGGTCAACGACAAACCCGTGATATAACTGTCGCGTCTTAAGTAGTCAAGTGAATCGGCATCGAACTGGCCGTTTATCATTTCGGTAAGATAGTATTTTCTAACCGCTTTACCGTCGATATCAAATACTGTATCAATGGGAGCCCCTACTATCATTCTGCCAACCTCGTCAAAGAGGCCGTCACTTTTTTCGGGATATCCAATATTTTGCAAAAAGAAATTTTTAAATGCATTTGTATTGATGATAACATACCCAAGTATCTCATGAGGTTGTGCCGTTTTAAAAATCTCAAACGAATTTTTCAGTTCAATAAACGTTTCTGTATTGCCGTACATACGCTCGGACAAATGCGAGAAAAAGCAATGCCCTACATCGTGCAAAAGTGCTGCCAGCCTGAGTTTGATAATATCGCCCGACGAAACAGCGACCTTGCCGTCAAGACCCGAATCGTTTACGCTTTCTGCCATTCTTGTCACAAGTGCCACAACACCAAGCGTGTGTTCAAACCTTGAATGGTGCGCCGAAGGATAGGTATATACCGCCAAACCCAACTGATTAACATTGCGAAGACGTTGTAAAAGCGGAGAGTCCATAATCTGCAACTCCCACGGATGAAACTTAACTGTGCCCCAAACAGGGTCATGTATAACCTTGATTTCTCGGTATGTAGTAGGTTTATATCCACAAAGCACCCTGCTTACAAATTCATCCGCCTTTTTAGAAAAGACTTTATAAATAGCCATCTCCTTAGAATTTTCAGGGCTTTTATACGGGCATCTTTGCATATTTAAACCTCCTATTAAACGAAAATTTTAATCCCACAAATCATTAAGACCGTGTTCATTTAGCATAAACTGTACGGTTCTGGTTGATTTCGCATATTCTTTCGGTGAATCGTTTAAATACTCTTTTATATTAGCAAAAGTAATTTTTTCACTTTTTGCCTGACCTACACCGTCAAGAGCAGGACAAGTCCACTCGACCGCCGTTACATTATCCACAAGAGCCATAAACGCAATGGAATAATTGAGCATAAGATTATAAAACTCATCCTCAACCGATGTGCTGTGAGGTCGCTCAAAATTAAAACAAAGAGTATACCCACCGGTATTATCCGTATCTTCATACGCTTCAATTTCATGCGCACCGCAGTATGTGGTAACACCTAAAAGACCTGCTATATGTTGGTTTGCCTTGGTGTTTAACGGGTCGTTATTTATCGCATCAAAAAGCAATTTTGCCTTGTCACTGATGTATTCGTCTTTAACAATTTTAGAGCGTTTGCTTATAGGTTCAACCTTGTTACCGGGATTGTTGTTATCGGTTAAAACTTTAGCAACAAACGGCAAGACAACAAGAATACAAACAAGTGTTATTATAACCGCCGGCACCCATTTTTTCTTTTTCGCCTTTTTCTGAAGTTCTTTACCCTTAGGGTCTGAAAACACGGTTGAATCAGCCTGCTTTTTTATATCAAAAACCGATTCCTTTATTTTAGGGGATGATTTGCCCATTTGCTTATTTCCTCTCAAGTTTTTTAATAATAATATACTAATATCAAATTTTTTTCAAGTGTCTATATTTTTGTTTACATTTTAACAATGTTGTGGTATCATTGTGTCAATAAATGTAAAGGGGTGCCGTTTTATGAAGGCAGTAATTACTTGTGTAGGCAAAGATACTGTTGGTATTCTCGCCAAAGTTTCGGGCGAATGTGCTAAGTATAACGTAAACATTCTTGAGGTTTCACAAAGTATTTTACAAGATATGTTTTGTATGATAATGATTGGCGATGTTGATAATTTAAACGTGTCTTTCGGTGAGTTCAGCGATGCTTTAAGTGCTGAGGGTGAAAAAATCAACATGGTCATCAAGGTTATGCATGAGGATATTTTCAACTCAATGCACCGCATTTAAGGAGATTTTCCATGTTAGAAACGAAAGATATTCTTGAAACTATTGAAATGATACAGAACGAGAATCTTGATATCCGCACCGTTACAATGGGTATCTCACTTCTCGACTGTATCGACAGCGATATTGATAAGGCGTGTCAAAAGGTATACGATAAAATTACAACCAAGGCGAAAAATCTCGTTCCTGTATGCGAAGAGATTGAAAAGGAACTTGGTATTCCGATTATAAACAAGCGTATTTCGGTAACACCTATCGCCATTATCGCCGCCGCTTGCCACTCAAAAGATGTTGTAAAGTTTGCAATAACGCTTGAAAAAGCAGCCAGAACTGTTGGCGTAAACTTTATAGGCGGATATTCGGCACTTGTGCAAAAAGGATTTGCCGCAGGTGACAGAGAACTTATTGAAAGTATCCCCGAAGCATTAAGCATTACCGACCACGTTTGCTCCTCGGTAAACATCGGTTCTACAAAGGCCGGCCTTAATATGGATGCTATTGCATTAATGGGTCACACCGTAAAAAAATGCGCAGAACTTACTGCCGACCGTCAATGCATCGGTGCCGCTAAATTGGTTGTATTCTGCAACGCTCCGGAAGATAATCCCTTTATGGCCGGAGCTTTCCACGGTGTTGGCGAGCCCGATTGTGAAATTAACGTTGGCGTTTCGGGTCCCGGTGTTGTAAGAGCCGCTATTGCAAACTCCAAAGGTCTTGACCTTTCAGGCGTTGCCGACCTTATAAAACGCACCGCATTTAAAATCACCCGTATGGGTCAGCTTGTAGCGTTAAGAGCCTCTGAAAGACTTGGCGTTCCTTTCGGAATTGTCGATTTATCGTTAGCACCCACTCCTGCAGTAGGTGATTCGGTTGCACATATTCTTGAAGAAATAGGCCTTGAACAATGTGGTGCATGCGGTACTACCGCCTGTCTTGCAATGCTTAACGATGCCGTAAAAAAAGGCGGTGTTATGGCATCAAGTCATGTTGGCGGACTTTCGGGTGCATTTATCCCCGTTACCGAAGACGCAGGTATGATTGACGCAGCAAGAAGTGGCACCTTAACGCTTGAAAAGTTAGAAGCAATGACAGCCGTCTGCTCGGTAGGTCTTGATATGATTAACATCCCCGGTGACACCCCCGATGAGGTTATCTCGGCAATTATTGCCGACGAGGCAGCCATTGGCATGGTAAACTCCAAGACTACAGCGGTAAGAGTTATTCCCGCTATTGGTATGGGTGTTGGTGAAGAACTTAATTTCGGCGGTCTTTTGGGTTCAGGTCCGGTAATGCCGGTCAATACAAAATCTCCGCTTAAATTTATCAGCCGCGGCGGCAGAATTCCTGCTCCTATGCAGAGCCTTAAAAACTAAAAACACAAATTTACAAAAACCGCCTAACTTTATTTTGTTAGGCGGTTTGTTTGTTTTATTAATCTACAACTTAACAACGTAAAGATTTTCGTTAATAAAACAACGGATTTTGAAGTTTTCCTTGACTTTGTTTGACATTTTTTGTAAAATGTCAAGTAATTAACAGTATAATGTATTAAATAAATTTTAATTTTTTTGAAAGGAAGCACAATGTCAGAGAAAAATTTTATAGCTTCTGAAAAATACTTCGAAGAGCTTGCACTTGAGTATAAAAAGAATAATAAAATAACCCCTGCCGATTTTGAACGGTATCATGTCAAACGCGGTTTGCGTAACTCCGACGGTACCGGTGTTCTTGCCGGCGTAACGCAGATATGTAATGTTCACGGTTATCTGCTTAACGAAGGCGAACGCATGCCAATAGACGGCGAACTTACCTATCGCGGATACTCGATAAACGATTTGGTTGAAAACTGCATTCTCGAAAACCGATTTGGTTATGAGGAGGTTGCATACCTTTTAATGATGGGAAAACTTCCCACAAAGGATGAACTTGCCAAGTTTAATAAGGCATTGGGCTCACGTCGTCAATTGCCGGACTATTTCCCCGAAGATATGATTTTAAGGGTGCCGAGCAAGGATATAATGAACAACCTCTCCCGTGCGGTATTGGCCCTTTACTCTTATGATGATAAAGCCGATGTTTATACCCTTGAAAATAACCTAAGGCAGAGCGTTGACCTTGTTGCACGCTTCCCTATTATTTCGGCGTATGCTTATCAGGCAAAAAAGCATTTTCACGATAAAGAAAGTCTTTATATCCATTTTCCGAAGCCTGAACTTTCTACTGCTGAAAATATTTTACATATCATTCGTGACGACAGTAACTATACCGAAGAAGAGGTACATCTTTTAGACCTTGCCTTAATGCTTCATGCAGAACATGGCGGCGGTAACAACTCAACCTTTACCACCCGCGTTCTCACGTCTTCAGGTACCGATATTTACTCAGCCATTGCGGCTGCAGTAAGTTCGCTTAAAGGTCCGAAACACGGTGGCGCAAACATCAAGGTAGTCTCGATGATGAATGACATTAAGCGCAACGTAAAGAATTGGGAAAGCGACGGCGAAATTGCCGATTACCTCAAGAAAATCTTCCAAAAACAGGCGTTTGACGGTAGCGGACTTGTTTACGGTATGGGTCACGCAATTTACTCTAAATCCGACCCGCGTGCTGTACTTCTCCGCAAAAGTGCCGAAAAACTTGCCCGTGTTAAAGGCAGATACGATGAACTTGTACTTATGGACCGTATTGCCGCACTTGCACCTCACGTCTTCGCCGAGGTTAAGAATGACTCTAAGGTAATCAGCCCCAACGTCGACTACTATTCGGGATTTGTATATTCCATGATGGGTATTCCTGACGAGTTGTATACTGCTCTCTTTGCCATCGCAAGGGTTGCCGGTTGGTGCTCACACCGCACTGAGGAAATTGCAAGCGGCAGCCGTATTATACGTCCTGCTTATAAGAGCATTGTTCCTGCAAAAACCTATGTTCCTATTGAGGACAGAGACGATATGGAACATCCTCATCAAGTTTCAGGTTTAAGCCAACTTTTTTAATTTTAAAACCTACGGGCTCACCCGTAGGTTTTGTTTATTTATTGACATAATAGGTATAATAAATTAAAATGAATAAAAACATCAAGGAGAGAATTATGGACTTCATTGCAGATAAAAACCGTTACTCAAAAACACCCTACCGATACTGCGGTAAAAGCGGGTTGCAATTACCTGCTGTGTCGTTAGGACTTTGGCACAATTTCAGTAAGGTTGACAATTTTGATAACATGGTCACAATGCTGACCACCGCATTTGACAACGGAATTACTCATTTTGACCTCGCCAACAACTACGGACGTCCGTTTGCCGGCTCTGCCGAAAGCAATTTCGGCAAAATACTAAAATCCGAACTTTCTTCGTATCGCGACGAACTTGTAATATCCACAAAAGCAGGCTACGACATGTGGGAAGGCCCTTACGGTGACGGCGGCAGCCGAAAATATTTAATATCAAGCCTTGATGCAAGTTTAAAGCGCATGGGACTCGAATATGTTGATATTTTTTACCATCACCGAATGGATAAAAACACTCCTTTAGAAGAAACAATGGGTGCATTGTACGATATCGTAAAAAGCGGAAAAGCTCTTTATGTAGGTATTTCGAACTATGACGCCGAAAACACCGAAAAAGCACAGAATATGCTTCAACAAATGGGTGTTCACTGCCTTATTCACCAATTCAGATACTCAATGCTCGACCGCGAGGTTTACAAAAACGGTACCGTCGAAGCAACCAAAGATGCAGGTATGGGAAGTATCGCTTTTTCACCGCTTAAACAAGGAATCTTATCCGATAAATATCTAAAAGGTATCCCTGAAAACTCAAGAGCCGCTAAAAAAGATACCTTTTTATCTAAGGACAACATCACGCCCGAACTTTTGCAAAAGGTCAAAGGTCTTAACGAAATAGCACAGGCACGCGGTCAAACTTTAGCGCAAATGGCAGTCTCGTGGCTTTTGGGACCGGGCGAAATGACCAGCGTTTTAATAGGTGCCAGCACTCCGCAACAAATAAAAGAAAACGTTGCCGCTTGTGAAAAATCAATCTTTACAACGGAGGAAATCAACGCAATAGATAAAATTATAAAAAATTAAATGCAAAACGGGTAGGCGCACCTACCCGTTTTTATTATCCGTATTTAGTAATAACGGACATTCTGTCGCTCATACCTTGAATTAAGGGCAAATTATAGGAGTTGAGCAACTTGAAATTTGTAATTTTAACAAGACAACACATAAACATCATTATGGGTGCGTTGGCACTGCTACTCGTCGGCACCATTCTTTCGGTCAGCGTTTTTGCCAAAGAAAACCGCCTGCTCCCCATTTACTCGGTCGAAACAAATGAAAAGAAAATCGCAATATCATTCGATGCCGCATGGGGTGCTGACGACACCGACACTTTAATAAGCATTTTAAAAGAACACAATGTTCCGGCAACGTTTTTTGTGGTGAGCGAATGGGTCGATAAATACCCCGAAGAAGTAAAAAAATTAAGTGAAGCCGGTCACGATGTTATGAACCACTCGGCAACCCACCCGTATATGACTAAATTAAGCACCGAAAAAATGCTTGAGGAACTTAACACCTGCAATGAGAAAATTGCCGCCATAACCGGCAAAACCCCCACCCTTTTCAGAGCCCCTTACGGCGACTATGACAATAAAGTAATCTCAACAGTAGAATCTATCGGCATGAAAACAATTCAATGGGATGTTGATTCTTTGGATTGGAAAGACAGTGCCACGGCAGACAGCATTGTAACAAGGGTTACGGGCAAGGTCAAAAACGGCTCAATTGTGCTTTTCCATAATGATGCCGACCATACACCCGAAGCGTTACCCATAATTTTGAAAAAACTATTAGATGACGGCTACACGTTTGTAAAAATTGCCGACCTTATCTACTACGACAACTACGAAATCCTCCACGACGGAACACAGTGTAAAAAGTCGTAGGGGCAATTCACGAATTGCCCGAAAAAGTGGTTGATTCGTGAATCAACCCTACAAAAACGAAAGACGGTGCTGAGTAGCACCGTCTTTTGC
>JAZQDU010000011.1:0-5648 GCA_045546915.1 Acutalibacteraceae bacterium
CCTCCTTAGTAAAGAAGGGCTAACCGCCTACCGTTATGGTAGCCTCTAAGGGTGCGAAGCACCGCTACTATAATACAACTTTCGGCACTATTTGTCAATCGTGCGTTAGGGCTTCAAAGCCGCTGATGACGGTACTTTCCTTGATGTTTACGAACGCAAGTTTACGTATCTCTACATAACTTTTAGAAAAATAATTTTAAATTTTTTAGATATGATGAAAGCGCCGTGCAAACTGCACGGCGCTTGATCTTTTAGTCTATCATAGTGACTTTTCTTTGCAAATTTCTTTGTGAAAATTGGCGTAGTAGTTGGCGTAGTGGCGTGGTTTTTCGAAGATATAAACCACCAAAAACCCGCATAACTACTGGATTTCTTTGAACTATATCAGTCCAACGGCTTCATTGTGGGGAAGAGGATTACTTCGCGGATAGTGTCGGCGCCGGTGAGGAGCATTACTGCACGGTCAACACCGATACCCATACCACCTGTGGGTGGCATACCATATTCCATAGCAAGAAGAAAATCTTCGTCAAGCATCTCGGTCTCGTCATCTCCGCGCTCACGTTGTTCAACCTGTTTCATGAAACGTTCACGTTGGTCAATCGGGTCGTTAAGTTCGGAGTATGCGTTTGCCAACTCACTATGGCAAACAAAGAGTTCAAAACGCTCGGTAAGTCTTGGGTCTTCTTGAGACTTTTTAGTAAGAGGACTTACTTCTACAGGGTACATTGTAATAAATGTAGGCTGAATAAGGTGTTCCTCTACCCTTTGGTCAAAGCAAGCGTAAAGTGCGTTACCCCAAGTGGCCTCAGCAGCCTCGTTAAGTTCAACGCCTTTTGCATTTGCGGCGGCAACAGCCTCGGCATCGTCGGTAATTGCGTTAAAATCAATACCAACGTACTCTTTAACAGCCTCAACCATTGTCATTCTGCGCCAACCGGGTGTAAGGTCTATTTTCTCACCCATCCACTCAACCTCATAAGTGCCCAAAATCTCTTTTGCAGCACCTGAGATAATACCCTCGGCAATATCCATCATATCGTGGAAATCAGCATAAGCCTCGTAAAGTTCAACAGTTGTAAACTCAGGATTATGTTTAGGGTCCATACCCTCATTTCTGAAAATACGGCCAATTTCGTATACCCTTTCCATACCGCCGACAATAAGTCTTTTAAGCGGAAGTTCGGTAGCAATACGCATATACATATCAAGGTCTAAAGTATTATGATGTGTAATAAACGGTCTTGCCGAAGCTCCGCCTGCAATAGTATTAAGTACGGGAGTTTCAACCTCGATATAATTGCGCTCGTCCAAATAACGACGCATAAACTTTATAAACTGCGAACGAATAATAAAGTTACGCTTAACCTCAGGGTTAACAATAAGGTCAACATAACGCTGACGGTAACGAGTATCGGTATCTCTTAAACCGTGGAACTTTTCAGGCAATACCTGCAAACTCTTGGAAAGCAAGGTTACCGACTCGGCATGGATACTGATTTCACCGGTTTTAGTTGTGAAAACCTCACCCTCAATACCGACGATATCGCCGATATCCATACGTTTAAAATCCTTATACGGCTCTTCGCCGATACTGTCTCTCGCAACGTAAACCTGAATAGAGCCATCACGGTCCTGCACGTTGCAGAAACTCGCCTTTCCCATAATACGTTTAGACATCATACGTCCGGCAACCGAAACTTTTTTACCCTCAAAGCCTTCATAATTGCCCTTAATCTCGGTACTTTGAGCAGTTACGTTATACTTAGTGATAACAAAAGGGTCCTTACCGGTGGCTTGAAGCTCGGCAAGTTTTTCACGCCTTACCTTTAATATTTCGTTAAGATTAACTTCTTGCTCATTTTGAGCCTTTACGTTATTGTTTTCCATTTTTGCACTTCCTTATCTGGAAACTTCAATTACCTTAAACACAAGGTGACCTGCCTCGGTCGAAACGGTCACTTCATCACCTGCAACACAGCCGATAAGAGCAGCACCTACGGGTGATTCGTCAGAAATTTTAAACTCGTTAGGGTCAGACTCGGCAGAGCCTACAATGGTATAAACCATTGTTTCATCAAACTCAACATCTAAAAGTTTAACTGTGCAACCGATAGAAATTTTTCCGTCTTTTGCATCAATTTCATCAATGACGCTTGCATTTTTAAGCATAGCCTCAAGTTCGGTGATACGTGCTTCTACTTTAGCCTGCTCGTTCTTAGCTTCATCGTATTCGCTATTTTCGGAAAGGTCTCCGAAACCGCGTGCAATCTTAATTTTTTCAGCAATCTCATTGCGGACAACCGTTTTAAGATTTTCAAGCTCATCCTGAAGATTTTTAAGACCTTCCGAGGTCAAAAGAACAGCCTTTGCCATTTTAAAATCAACCTTTCGTTTGTTTATACATTTTAAAAGGGCGCGATTTTATACAATAAAACGCATACCCTATAAACAGTTACAATATATTATAAAGGAAGTTGACTTTTCTGTCAAGGATTAATTATATATATTGAATTATAGACAATCGTAATCATTTTATTGACATTTTCATTAAAAAAGGTTATAATAACATAAAGTAAATTTAAGGAAAGGTGAACATTATGAAAATGAAGCATGTTTTATGGATTCTCACCGGTATCGTTGCTGTTGCTGCTATGGCTGCAGGCATTGCCGTTTTCGTTTCCAAGTTCCTTGCTGAAGAGGATGAAGAAAATTATTTGGAATGCGAAGTAGAGGAAGACGCTGAATAATTTTGAGTTAAATTTTAAAACCCAACCATGGGAAGTATCCTGTGGTTGGGTTTTTTATGTTTGTCCGCATAAACAGACCGTCACCCGAATAGTATTTACTAAGGACGGTGGAAAAATGTTTATTGAAGTTAATAATGTTTATTTTGATTTTGACGGCAAAACGGTACTTAATAATATTTCGTTTTCTGCAAATCGCGGTGAATCAATCGCAATTGTCGGCCCTAATGGGTCGGGCAAAAGCACCTTTTTAAAAATCATATCAGGACAACTTGTGCCAACAAAAGGCATCGTAACCGTAGGCGGAATGTCCCCTTACCTATACCGAAATGCGGTTATGTTACCGCAGAATTATCGGTTGGCAGAACACAAAACCCTAATAGAAAACTTAAAACTACCCTTAAAACTCAGAGGCTTTTCATCAAATGATGCTTCCGAAATAGCATTTGAGCAACTAAAAAGTTTTGACCTTAGTAAGTTTGCCGATTATTATCCATGTCAATTAAGCCAAGGTGTTATAAGACGCGGGGCGATTGCCGAAATAGGTCTTTTTAAAGCCGACCTTCTGCTTTTGGACGAGCCTTTTTGCGGAATTGACAGCGAGAGTATTGACTGCATCTACCAATACATAACCTCAAAGCGACTTGACGGTACTACTATTATACTTGTAACGCACTCTATAGATGAAGCAGAATTTTTAACCGACCGAACTTATGAAATTTTAACCGAATCAATTATAGCGCGGTAAAAATCCTCTTCTTTAGCATCGCCAACTACCGATACCGCAGTTACTTTTGTATCGGTTACAAGTTTAGCCGATTCTATTATCATTTCCTTGGTGACATTGTCAATTTCGGCAACTAATTCGTCAAGGCTGATAAACTTTCCTTCAAGTAGCATTTGTTTACCCATCGACGATGCTACCGCCGACATGCTTTCATTTGACAACACAACGCCTGCTTTAAACTGCTCGCGCGTTCTTTCAATTTCGTCGTTGGTTATTGAGTCGGCACATTCATGCAATATTTTTAATCCTTCTTGCAAAAATTGTTGCTGATTTTTATGTGCAAGACCGCCCGACAAACCAAACATTCCTGTTTCCAAATAATGCGAAGAAAAAGTATATACCGAATAAGCAAGACCTAATTCTTCACGTATCCTGCGGTTAATTCTCGACGATGCAGCCCCACCTGCAATAGACGAAAAAAACGCACTTGCCGTTTTAAGGCGATGCCCTATGGGCAATCCGTTATAGCAAACAGCAATCTGGGTCTGTTCGGCCGGACGCTTACAAAGTGTAAAACCTCCGTTGATAGCACTTTTCTCAACGGTTATAATATTACCCTTGTTCCTTAAATTGCCAAAATAACGGTCAAGCAGTTCCAAAACCGCATCACGGTCAAAATTACCGCAAAGTGAAACAACTATTCTTTCGGGAGAATAGGCATAGTCCATATATTCCCTTAAAATATCGCTATTCATTGACTGAACGGTTTTACGTGTGCCTAAAATATTAAAACCTAACGGCTTATTTTTAAAGCATAGTGCATTAAGCAGGTCGGCACAGTATTCCTCAGGGGAATCCTCATACATACCAATCTCCTCAAGCACAACGCCTTTTTCGGTTTCGATATCATTTTTATCAAACTTCGGATTTACAAGCATATCGCATATCAGGTCAACGGTACGTTCTACATGCTCGCTGAGTGCTCGCGAATAATAGCAGGTAAACTCCTTTGCCGTATAAGCGTTGAGTTGTCCACCCATGATGTCAGATTGCTCGGCTATATCATTGGTTGAGCGCGTAGTCGTGCCCTTAAAAACCATATGTTCAATAAAATGTGAAACACCGCTGATTTTCGCAGTTTCGTATCTGTTACCCGCCGCCACAAAAAAGCAAATTGCGGCTGAACGAGCATCCTTTTTTTCATCAAGCACAACGGTAAGTCCACTTTTAAAAACAATCTTTTCCATATTCGTCTCCGTTTTTAAAATTTACCTGTTAATTATACCGCCTGTCCCTTATAAAGTAAACACATATTTTAAAGGTAATATTTTCTCAATGCTGCGGCTAAATCTAAAAACGAAGCTCCGTATTCTAACGCTTTGTTGCAATATTCGGGAAGCGTTATGCCTTTTATTACTTCACTTGTCGAATCAAAACCGAACAACACACCCGAAAAGCCCGATAATCCTTCGGCGGAAAATACCACATCACAGTCATAAAGGTATGTTTTTGACTGCACAATAAACGGACAGGTGCCGGTGTCACGAAGGCAACTTTTACAAAAATCTTCAAGGTCTAAATCGCTCACAATAACGGTGGACTCAGCCCTGTTAATTACAGTCAACAAGCCATCTAAATAACATTCATCGTCAATGACGGCACCCACCCTGAGATTTAGTCCCGAAAGTGTTAAACAATACTCCAAAAACGAGTTGAAAATGATTTGGTTTTTAATTTCACTAATATCAAGGGTATCAACACCTCTTGTGGATACTTTGGGTGCAAAAACCACGTCACCCCCATACGGGGACAACACGGCTTTAAGCCTTATTCTGCCTACCTTTCGTCCCACCGAAACTAATGCTATCTCCCCTGTTTTTTCAACCTTAATTTTGCGTGAATCATGCTTTGCTTTCAGTTCGGTTACCACCGCTATCATTCAGCCACCACCTAAACTCATTTGTACTTTATATGCCAAGCATTAAATTATTATTCTAAGCGAAATGAATACTCAAATTTAAACGTCATATAATAGACTAAATTAATATTTTTTCTAAATTTTCAAAAAAACACTTGCTTTTTAAAAAACAATAGTGTATAATACCGATTACAACATAAGATGTCGCGGGGTAGAGCAGCCTGGTAGCTCGTCGGGCTCATAACCCGGAGGTCGT
>JAZQDU010000012.1:0-87998 GCA_045546915.1 Acutalibacteraceae bacterium
GGCGCTAACCTTGCAACTGCTGCAAGAGTAAACGTTACCGAAAAGATTTATGAAGCAGTTGGCGGTGGTAACAACTCTTACCAGGTTCTCATTAAAGACCTCACTAAAGAGGGCGAAACCAGGGACCTCTTGGGTGTTAACTTCAACGTTATGATGTACCTCAAGAAGACTGACGGTAGTGTTGTATACTACACTGTAGGTACTGCTTCTTACAACGAAGTAAATGCTACTTACATACTTGCTGAATAATTAAAGGGAGGAAGATAACAATGAAAACTTATGTAAAACCTGAGCTTAAAGTTGAGAATCTTTTCTCCGCTGCTACCATTGCAAACGACCCGTTCGATTTCTCCGGTGCTGCCGGTGGCGACGAGGGTGTTGTTTCTGCACTTGACTGGTGGGAAATGATTGGCTAATTTTTAGCTGAAAATAAAGACCGCTTCTCCGTAAGGGGAGGCGGTTGTTTTTTTATAAAAAAAATTACATTTTTCGCTTACTATAATAACGATACGGGATTTTTGGTCAAAAAAACCTCTTTAATTTTCTTGAAAGATGTGTTATCATAAGTTAATGAAATGAGGGATGTTTATGCAAGCAGTTATATTAACGGCACTCGGCGTTGGCGGTGCTACCGTTATTGGTGCTGTTTTGGGTTTTGTATTTAAAAATATTAGTCATAAGTTTAGCGATATTGTTTTATCGTTTGCCGCAGGTGTTATGCTTGCCGCTTCGGTTATTGGTCTTATTCTGCCATCGGTTGAATACGGCGGAAAATACGGAATTATTATTTCGGTTGCCGGTATTTTTTGCGGTGCTTTTTGCATTAATATTATTGATAAAATGGTTCCGCATTTACATAGTATTGCCGGTGTTAACGAAGAAAAGCACCCCGAAATTCAAAATCAGATGAATAAAACGCTCTTGTTTGTTATAGCAATTGCTATTCACAATCTCCCTGAGGGACTTGCCGCAGGAGTAGGTTTTGGCACAGGAGATATTTCGGGTGCTTTAACGGTTGCAAGCGGTATTGCTCTGCAAAATATCCCCGAAGGAATGGTTATAATCGCACCTATGATAGGGCTTGGAATGAGCAAAAGAAGAACCTTGCTTATTGCCGCCGCAACCGGTTTTGTCGAGGTTTTGGGCACGTTACTCGGCTACTTTGCCGTAACTATTACTACTGCAATTTTGCCGTTTGCGCTTAGTTTTGCAGGTGGCACCATGCTTTATGTTGTCAGTGACGAAATGTTGCTTGAAACCCATGCTCACGGTAGTGAACGCGCCGCAACCTATGCGTTGCTTATCGGTTTTTGCATCATGCTAATATTTGATACAGTTTTGGGATAAATATAAAGGAGGAATACTGTTATGATAAAATATGTAGGCGTTAACGACCATGAAATTGACCTTTTTGAAGGGCAATATATTGTGCCAAACGGCATGGCTTATAATTCATATGTTTTAATTGGCGAAAAATGCGCAGTTATGGATTCGGTAGATAAAAAGTTTGGCGACGAGTGGCTTTTAAATGTTGAAACTGCTTTAAACGGCAAAAATCCCGATTACCTTATTGTTCAGCACATGGAACCTGACCATTCAGCCAACGTTCATAATTTTGCCATGAAGTATCCCAACGCATTAATTGTGGCTACTGATAAGGCTTTTTCTATGATGAACGCGTTTTTTGGCACCGACTATTCTGACCGAAGAATAGTTGTAAAAGAGGGTGACACAATAGATTTAGGCGGTCACGTGCTTAATTTTGTGTTGGCACCAATGGTACATTGGCCCGAAGTTATGATGACCTATGATTCTTGCGAAAAGGCACTTTTCTCGGCTGATGCTTTTGGTAAATTCGGCGCTTTAGACGTTGAAGAGGATTGGGCTTGCGAGGCAAGGCGTTATTACATTGGAATTGTTGGAAAATACGGCGCACAAGTACAAAATGTGCTTAAAAAAGCGCAAGCGCTCGATATAAAAACCATTTACCCCTTGCATGGCCCTGTTTTGAGTGAAAATTTGGGTTATTATCTTGACCTTTACAACACTTGGTCGAGTTACGGGGTTGAAAGTGACGGCGTGGTTATCTGTTACACTTCGGTTTACGGCAATACAAAGCAGGCCGTAGAACTTTTGGAAGCCGAACTCAAAAGCAAAGGTTGTACAAAAGTTGCAGTTAACGATTTGGCAAGGTGTGACATGGCTGAGGCGGTTGAAGATGCGTTCCGTTACGGCAAAATTGTGCTTGCTACCACTACTTACAACGGCGATATTTTCCCCTTTATGCGTGAGTTTTTACATGAACTCACCGAAAGAGGTTATCGCAATCGCAAAATAGGTATTATCGAAAACGGAAGTTGGGCGCCTATGGCCGCTAAAATCATTAAGAAAAATTTTGAAAACAGCAAAGATATTACCTTTGCCGAAACTGTTGTAACAGTGCGTTCGGCTTTAAATGAACAGTCAAAAGAGCAAATTAAGGCCTTGGCTGAGGAACTAATTTAAAAAATAGTTGACAAATTAAGGCTGATTTGCTATAATTTACCCGATAAAGACCCGACTTTTTTGGAAAACTTGAAAGAGAGAGCGCGTCACCGGCTGAAAGCGTGCTTAAAGTGAGTAGTAAGTTCGGCAACACTTTATTTAGCCATAGAAGTTTAATATAAAAGAGGATGCGTTTAGCATCAATACGGGTGGCACCGCGGGTTTATACTCGTCCCGAGAATCGTAAAGAGATTCTCGGGACGTTTTTGTTTTTGAGAATCACGCAACACAAACGGAGGTATTTAAATGTACAGAACTCATCGTTGCAATGAAATAAGAAAGGAACACATCGGACTTAGTGTGCAACTCGCCGGTTGGGTAGACGTTATTCGTGACCACGGCGGTGTGCTTTTTGTCGATTTAAGAGACGAAACCGGTGTGACTCAGGTTGTTTTCCACGACGAAAGTTTGCTAAAAGGCGTTGGCAAGGAAACTGTTTTGTCGGTTTCGGGCGTTGTTACCGAACGTGACGTAGAAACTATAAACAATAAAATTGAAACAGGTCTTGTTGAACTTGTAGCCGACAAGGCCGAGGTTTTGGGTACTTGCACCCGCGATTTGCCTTTTGAAATCGGTGCAAACGACACTAACGAAAATATCAGATTAAAGCATCGTTTCTTAGACCTTAGAAATCCCGACCTTCACAAGAATATTATCTTGCGTTCTAAGGTTATCGGCCACATGAGAAAGTTGATGGAAGAAAGAGGATTTTTGGATATTCAAACACCTATCCTCACCGCATCTTCGCCCGAAGGCGCTCGCGATTTTCTTGTGCCGAGCCGTAAACACCCCGGTAAATTCTACGCACTTCCTCAGGCACCTCAGCAGTTTAAACAGTTGCTTATGGTTTCGGGGTTTGATAAGTATTATCAAATTGCGCCTTGTTTCCGCGATGAAGATGCTCGTGCCGATCGTTCACCCGGTGAATTCTATCAGCTCGACTTTGAGATGGCTTTTTCCACTCAAGACGAGGTTTTAAAAGTTTGCGAAGACGTTGTGAGCGATGTTTTCCGCACTTTTTCTGATAAGCCGGTTACTGCTTCGCCGTTCAGACGTATTCCGTATGCCGAAAGTATGGCAAAATACGGTTCCGACAAGCCCGACCTTCGCAATCCGCTTATTATCTGTGATTTGAGCGAGATGTTTACAAGAATCGAGTTTAAGCCTTTTAAAAACAAGTACGTTCGTGGTATTGTGGCGCCTTGCAAGGCTGAAAGATGGTTCTTTGATAAATCTTTGGAATTTGCAACCAAACAGGCTAAAATGGCGGGTCTTGCACACATTACTTTGCTCGAGGCTGACGGTTATAAGTTTAAAGACGACCCCATCACTAAGGTTATGACCGAAGAACAGAAAAAGGAAATTGCCGAGTTTACAGGACTTAAAGAAGGCGAAACGATTTTCTTTATCTGCGATACTTCTTCAAATACTGCCGATAAAAACGCAGGCGTTATCCGTACTTGGCTTGGTAACGAACTTGGTCTTGTTAATAAGGATTCGTTTGAGTTCTGCTTTGTTGTTGATTTCCCAATGTACGAACTTGACGAAACAACCGACAGCATAATTTTCACCCACAACCCGTTCTCAATGCCACAGGGCGGACTTGAAGCGTTGCTTACTAAAGACCCTACTACAATCCTTGCATATCAGTACGACCTTGTATGTAATGGTATCGAGTTGGCTTCGGGTGCTGTTAGAAACCATAGCCCCGAAATTATGAGAAAAGCATTTGAAATTGCAGGTTATTCGGAAGATGAGGTAGAGCGTAGATTCAGCGCACTCTATAATGCATTCCAGTTTGGTGCACCGCCTCATGCAGGTATGGCTCCCGGTGTTGACAGAATAGTAATGCTTTTGGCTGATACCGAGACCATTCGTGATGTTATTGCATTCCCGCTTGACGGTAATGCACAAGACCAGTTGTTGGGAGCACCGAGCGAAGTAACCGAACTTCAACTCTTTGAGGCGAATGTTCAGATAAGAGGCAAGCAGGGTGCAACCATAGGTGTTGAAGGCGGCGATAGTGACGCTTTCAGTGAAACCGTAAAGGCTGCCGCAGGAGTAACATCGGGCGGTAAGGATAAGATTAAGAGTTTGCAACAGGTTAATGAACTCAAATTTACTGCCGAAGAAGAAGCAAAAATGAAGGATATCTTTAAGGCAATGCAGGAAAAAGAAGAGGCAATGGGTAAGGTTGATACCGAAAATACCGATGTTATGGTACACGTCATGCCCTTGACCAATATTCTTCGTGATGATAAGCGCGAGCAACCGTTTGCCCGCCAAGACCTGTTAAAGGGTGCTCCTCAAAGCACCGAAGACAGTTGGCAGGTTCCGAGACTTGTGAAGTGAGGTGTTAATGATGAGTTTTTATATAAATGAAATAAACAAAAACGGCAACCTGGCAGTTGACGATATGTTGCTTGTTAAGGATACACCGGCTACCGCAGGCTCCAAGATGCTCCAAAACTTTAAGCCGCTTTTTTCTGCCGAGGTTGTAAGCAAAGCCGAAAAAGCAGGTTTTACCGTCAAAGGAAAAACTAATGTCGGCGAATTTGGTCTTGATGTTATAGGCGAAACCTCGTACTTTGAGGGTGAGACCGCCGCTGCTTCGAAGGCAGTTGTGTCGGGTGATGTTGAGGCAGCATTAAGTGTTGACTTGAACGGAGCACCTCGTCGTGCTGCGGCTGTCACAGGTGCTACCTTCGTAAAACCCACCTATGGCACTGTTTCGCGTTATGGCATTATTGCCTGTGCTTGCTCGGGCGAGCAGGTTGGCGTTACTGCCATGAGTGCCGATAAAGCAAGAAACGTATTAACCGCTATTGCCGGTCATGACGCAAAAGACGGCACATCGTTACCCGATGAAAAATACGATTACTCGGTATTGTTTGACGGTCTTGAAGGCATGAAAGTTGCTTTTATTAAAGAACTCTTTGAGGCTGCAAGCGAAGATGTAAAGAAGAAACTTTTGGCATATAAAAATCAACTTCAAAGCAAGGGTGCTACGGTGGTTGAAATTTCACTTGATATTGTAAATGAGGTGCAGACCGCATGGACAATTTTGATGTCGGCCGAGACCACAAATAACCTTTCCCGTTTTGACGGTGTAAAGTACGGCTACCGTACTGCAAACTACAAAAATATTGACGACCTTTATGTTGGAAGCCGTACCGAAAGTTTTGGTTTTTTGACTAAGGCAACCATTATCTACGGTTCGGACGTTTTGTCTAAAGGCAGATATGAAAATTGCTATGACAAAGCACTTAGAATCCGCCGTGTAGCAGTCGAAAAAATGAAAGAAATCTTCGGTAAGTTTGATGTTTGTCTGGCACCTGCTTGCAGTAGTTTCGATTTAACCTACACAGGCGACGAGTTTAGAAAAGCGTTTGAGGAAAGTAAATTTACTGCAATTTCCTCTATTACCGGTATGCCTGCAGTTGTAACAAAAGGTGTTCAGTTAATGGGCGACCATCTTTGTGACGGTAAACTTTTGAAAATTGCCGAGATTTTGGAAAAGGAGGAGGCTTAATTATGAAGTATGAGTTAGTTATTGGTCTTGAAACTCATGTTGAGCTTGCTACCGATTCTAAACTTTTCTGTTCTTGTGGCGGTCATGCTGCTGCTGACGAGCCTAATGATTGTGTTTGTCCTGCTTGTAGCGGTATGCCCGGTATGTTGCCTGTTACTAACCGCCACGCAATTGAACTTGCGGTTAAGGCAGGATTTATGCTCAACTGTAAAATTAATCAGTATACAACATTTGATAAAAAGAGTTACTATTATCCCGACCTGCCTTCGGCCTATCAGATTACTCAATGGTTCCACCCCATTTGTGTCGAGGGTACCGTTGACGTAAACGGCAGACAAATTGGCATTAAGCAGATTCACGTTGAGGAAGACGCAGGTAAACTTGTTCACGACGATGCCACCAACACGTCGCTTGTCGATTATAACCGTACCAGCGTTCCGCTTATTGAAATAGTAACCAAGCCGGATTTTCGCAGTTCTGACGAGGTTATTGCATACCTTAAAAAATTAAAATCATCGTTGCAGTTTGCGGGAATCTCCGAGTGTGAAGAGGGTGCGATGCGTTGTGACGTTAATATTTCGGTTCGTCCCGAAGGCTCAAGTGAATTTGGTGTGCGTTCCGAGATTAAGAATATGAGTTCTTTTGCCGAAATCAAGGATGCAATTGAATTTGAAAAGGTACGTCATGTTGATGCTATTGAACGTCGCACCGAGATGCTTGTTCAAGAAACAAGACGTTGGGACGAAATTAAACGTCGCACGTTCCCTATGCGTAATAAGGAAACTGCCGCAGACTACCGCTATTTCCCTGACCCTAACCTTATGCCGATTGTTATTGATGATGAGTGGCTTGAACAAATTCGTGCAAGCATGCCTGCAACAGCAGAGGAAAAAGGTCAGAAATATGTGGCTCTCGGCATAAACGAAAAAGATGCTGCCGTTTTGGCATCAAACTTAGCACTTTGCGAATTTTTCGACAGTGTTGTTGAACTTGGTGCTAATCCTAAGGCGGTTGCAGGTTGGGTTCTTACCGAGTGTATGAGCCGAATGAACATTTTAGGTCTTGAAACACTCAGCATTGAGCCTAAAAAACTTGCAAGAATTATTGAACTTTGCGAACTCGGAGAGATTACCCGAGCAGCAGGTAAAAAGGTATTGGCGGCAGTGTTTGAGAAGGATGTTGACGTCGATAAATACTGTGATGAAAACGGGCTTAATGCAAAGGTTGACGAAGGTGTTGTGCTTGATACCGTTTGCCGTGTAATTGCCGAAAATGAAAAAGCAGTTGCCGATTACAGAAGCGGTAAGGTCAAGGCAATGCAGGCTTTGTTTGGTCTTGTTATGCGAGAACTCAAAGGTGTCGGTGACCCTGCAGTTATCAGAAAAATACTCGAGGAAAAATTAAAATAAAAATTATACCACCTGAAATTATTGGTTTTGGGTGGTATTTTTTATGTACTTGGGAATAATATTCTCTATGAAAAGAGCAGAATTTGAAAGTAAAAATTTATCGCAACGTGTGTTTTGGGCAGTAAAATCAGGCAATGTATATGAAATAGACGACCTGTTTCATATGATAAAACATGATGACAGTGAGGTTTTAATAGAACTTTTGTCTTGTTTTGTAAAATTAGACAGTCCTTTGGCAAAAGCAGAAGTCGAATCGCTTTTTGGTGAAACGAACGCTATTTTTCAAAAAGAGCATATGAAGGAAAGGGTATATTCTGCATCCATAAAACTTGCAGAAATTTATTCTAAAACCCGCATTACGGAAGCGCAAAGGGTTTCGCAGGATGTTTTAAACATTATAGAAAATGAGTTTTGTGACGAAAAACTGTCGCTTTTTAAGGTAGCACATCGGCTTAACATCAGTCACAGTCATTTGAGTACGTTAATAAAAAAGACATTGGGAAGGAATTTTAAAGAGATTTTAACCGAACGGCGTATGACTAAGGCACACGAATTTGTTTTGACAACCGATTTAAAAGTGCTCGAAATTGCAAAGAAATGCGGTTATTCTGACCAATATCATTTTAGTTTTTCGTTTAAAAAATATTTTGGTCTGTCGCCTCAAGGTTTAAGACAAAAGGCACATCAAAACGACGATAATATATAAAGGAATTTATATTTTTGGTTGCAATGAGCAGGTAATAATGGTATCATACAAATGTATGTAAGCATTAAAGAACGGTGGTGGACTGATGAACCCGAAATTAAGACAAAAAACCATGGAATCGTTGTCGGCGGTGTTGCCGATTACGGGTATAGTGATGTTCATTAGCATCTTCCTTGTTCCAATGGAACTTGGCACTGTTTTCATGTTTTTTGTGGGCGCATTAATGCTTATTTTAGGCATGGGCTTTTTCCAACTTGGTGCCGAAATGTCGATGGAGCCGATAGGTGAGGGCATAGGTGTCCAAATATCAAAAACCAAAAAGGTTTTGTTGGTAGTATTGTTGGGCTTCTTAATGGGATTAATTATCACCGTTTCAGAGCCCGATTTGCAGGTTTTAGCCGAGCAGGTTCCGTCAGTACCTAACTTAGTGCTTATTTTAACCGTAGCCGTCGGTGTAGGTTTGTTTTTGGCACTTGCCATTGTCCGAATTAAATACCAAATCGACCTGTCAAAACTTTTAATTGTGCTTTATTTGTTGTTAATAGCCGTTTCAATGTTTGTTCCAAAAGAGTTTTTGGCAGTAGCGTTTGACTCGGGCGGTGTCACCACGGGACCCATGACTGTACCGTTTATAATGGCACTCGGTATAGGTCTGGCATCGGTCAGAAACGATAAAAACGCAGCAAGCGACAGTTTCGGCCTTGTTGCTTTATCAAGTGTTGGCCCTATTCTTGCAGTACTTATTCTTGGCTGTTTCTATAAACCTACTGAGGCCGAATATTCCTTAGGTATGGTCGCCGATGTGTTTACAACAAGGGACGTTGTAAAGGTGTTTGGTCTTGAATTGCCTAAATTTGCAGGCGAGGTGGCGGTGTCACTTTTGCCAATTGTAGCGGTTTTCTTCTTGTTTCAGATATTTACCCGTCGATATAACAAACGCAGTTTAAAACGTATTATTGTGGGTGTGGTGTATACCTTTGTGGGTCTTGTGTTGTTCCTTTGCGGAGTTAATGTAGGTTTTGCACAGGTTGGTGCATTTTTAGGCCGCGAATTGGCATCGCTTACATATAATTGGGTGATTGTTCCTATTGGTATGGTTATCGGTTACTATATAGTTAAAGCCGAGCCGGCAATTCAGGTGTTGAACCGTCAGGTTGAGGATGTTACCGACGGCGCAATTTCGGTCAAGGCAATGAACAGAAGTATGTCAATAGGTGTTGCTATAAGTATCGGTCTTGCGATGCTGAGGGTTATTTTAGGTATACCTATTTATTGGATAATAATACCGGGATATGTAATTGCGCTTGTTATGTCACGTTTTGTGCCTAAAATTTTCGTCGGTATAGCGTTCGACTCGGGTGGAGTTGCAAGCGGTCCTATGACATCTACATTTTTGCTGCCGCTTAGTATCGGCACCTGTCAGGCTGTTGGCGGGAACCTTATGACCGACGCTTTTGGTGTTGTGGCATTGGTTGCCTTAACACCGCTTATTGCTATTCAGATAATGGGCCTTGTTTATAAGTTTAAGACCGCAAAACTCGAAAAGCAGTCGGTACTTCATGTTGGACTTACGCCCGATTGCGACGATATTATAGATTTGGAGGAGGGCGCATATGGAAACTAACAGTAACCGTTCTTACAGAATGCTTGTACTTATTGCTACCCGAAAACTGGCAGAAAAGGCATCGGAACTTTTTTTGAATGCCAATGTGCCCGTTCAGTACCGACTTAATGCAAAAGGTACTGCTTCAAGCGAAATTATGGATACTTTGGGACTTGGTAGCGTTGATAAGTATCTGCTTATATCTACTGTGCCTACCAATATAAGTAAACGAATGCTTTGCCGACTTCACACAGAGTTAAGACTTGATGCTGTTAACAGCGGAATTGCATTCACATTGCCTATTACGGGTGCCAGTAGGATAGTGGTTAATATGATGAATGATGAGGATTTTGTGAACTCTGCAGAAGCAAAGGGAAAGGGTGAGAGCATTATGAACGAAACGGTATATACATTGATTTCGGCAGTTGTTGACCGAGGTTTTAGCGGTGAGGTTATGGAGGCCGCAAGAGCTGCGGGAGCAGGTGGCGGTACAGTAATACACAGCCGAGGAATTGAAAGCGAAAAAGCCACCGGATTTTGGGGGCTCAGCGTTCAGGAAGAAAAGGAAATAGTGCTCATTCTTGCCGATGTTGAAAACAAGAGTAAAATAATGAGTGCAATAAGTGAGAAGTGTGGAATGAACAGCGAGGCAAAGGGAATGGTGCTGTCACTTCCTATTGATTCGGTTATGGGAATTTAAATCATTAAAAAAGCGGAGTCGTAAGACTCCGCTTTTTTAATCTAAAAATATTGTTTTTATAGATTCGATTTGTTCGTTTGTTATACCTACGGTTTTGGTGAGGTAATTGGTGATTTTCTCTTGCATTGTGTTTCCTTCATAGGACTCAAGACCTGCTATCAATGCATCTATGTTGGTGTTTTTATGGAAATTTTCCATTACAAAACCGCTGAGCCTATACTCGTGCAACATATCTTCTTTAGAAACATTTAAAAGCCCTTGCAACAAAAATACAATAGTTCCGGTGCGGTCGGCGCCCCAAGAGCAGTGCATATACATGGGGTAATTTTTGGGGCTTGCCAAATCTGTAAAAATTTCACGAACCGAGTTGATATATTCTTTTTCAAAAATGGCTTTGTATGACGGTGCGCTGTAAAATTTATGTTTAACGTCAGAGCCAAATCGGGTTTCAAACACATCGTTGGTTAAGGGAACCCTGAGGTCCATATCATATTTAAAACCAAAAGTTTCTAAAACGCTTGGAATATCTTTTTCGGGAATAAAATAGGGGGGATTAATTGCTCCGTCAATTTCGCATCCGCGAATCAGCAAGCCTTGTTTTACCGTTCTACCGTCAAGTGTTGTATAACCTCCGATATCACGCACGTTTTTAATACCGGGAATCAAAAGAAATCGGTTAGACTGCGCTGTACGGAATGTTCCCGAGTATACATTGTCGTTTACAGTTACTCGATAATAATAGGTGGTTCCTGTTTTAAGATTATTGATTTCGATAGAGGTATCGTATTTGTCTAAAATGTAATCGGTATAGTTGGTTAAATTACTGTTTTCGCTTAACCTAAGAACACCCGAACTTTTTGTTAGTTGATATTCAAAAACAAATGGGCGGTAGGGTATCTCTTGCGAAATAGCCTCATCTAAATCAAGTGTATGGTCAAAGGCCTGTTTAGCAGTACTGCTGCAAAGGAGAACCTCTTGTTCAAATTCAGGCAAAAGTATGGTTTGTTCAGATTCCCATGAACTGCCGTTTGGGTTGTCAGCGTTAATAAATGGCAAGTCCTCAAGGTTTGCAACAAAACAAACACTTGCGATTATAAACGCGAGAAGTAATGCAACGGCTAACAGTTGCTTCCGTTGTTCTGCGCTAAATTTTTTCTGTTTCTGACGTGTGGTAGAATGACTGTTCCTTTTTTTAGGTGCACGGTAGGAATCTTTTATTAGTTTATAGTCTTCATCAAAGGCATAAGTACCGTGTTTTAAAATACCGTTGCTCATAACACCGTGAATAACATATTCGCCTTTTACAGCTTTTCCTTGTGAGTTGATATAGTAAATATCATCGCCGTCACAAATCACGCCGGCGTGATACAGTTCATCGTCTTTATAGTATCGCAACTCGCCATCTTCAAACAAAAGACCTTGTTTTATGATAATCTCCTCCATTTTTAATACATCTTAAACGGTATTATATCACAAACAAGGTGTGTTTTGCAATTATAATATACGAAAAATGTCGAAAATATGTGCTTTTTGTTTATTTGTTCTGCTCTAAATAATTTTTTCGTCCTATTTCGTAAAGGTTGTTTCCAAAACTGTCAATAACGACAACAACCGGGAAGTTTTCTACTTCTAACTTGCATATAGCCTCAGCTCCAAGGTCATCATAAGCTATTACTTCACATTTTTTAATGCATTCGCTAAGCAGTGCTCCACAACCACCTATAGCACCAAAATATACCGCTCCGTGCTGTTTCATGGCCGCTATAACCTCAGGTCCTCGTTTGCCTTTGCCTATCATACCTGTCTGGCCGTTTTCAATAAGGGTTGGGCTATAAGCGTCCATGCGGTAAGAGGTTGTAGGCCCTGCAGAGCCAATTGCCTGTCCCGGTTTTGCCGGTGTTGGCCCTACAAAATAAATAATGCTGTCCTTAATATCAACGGGTAGCGGTTTGCCCGACTCAATCAACTCATAAAGACGCTTGTGCGCGGCATCGCGGGCGGTATATATAGTGCCGTTAATAACACAACTGTCGCCCGCTTTAAGTTTTTTTGTTTCTTCACGGCTAAAAGGGGTTTTAATGTCGATTGCCATTTATATTACCTCCGTTTTATGCCTTGTGACATGACAGTTTATGTTTACTGCCACAGGTAAACCAGCGATATGTGTCGGAAAATACTCAATATTGACGGCGAGTGCCGTTGTTTTACCGCCAAAACCTTGAGGCCCTATACCTAATGAATTAATTTCTTTTAACAAATCTGCCTTTAACTTAGCATAAAATTCGTTTGCGTTTGGTTGGTCAACAGGACGAAGTAAAGCCTTTTTCGCCAAAAAGGCTGCCTTGTCAAAAGTTCCGCCTATGCCTACACCTACAACGATGGGAGGGCAGGGGTTAGGGCCCGCCTGCTCGACGGTTTTAAGGATAAAATCTTTTACCCCTTGTAATCCGTCAGATGGGCGGAGCATGGCAATTTGACTCATGTTTTCGCTGCCGAAACCTTTGGGTGCAACGGTAATTTCAATGTTTTCACCCTCGACTAATTCAAAGTATATCATGGCAGGCGTATTGTCACCGGTGTTTATGCGGTCAAGCGGGTCTTTTACTACGCTTTTACGCAAAAAACCTTCGGCGTATCCTTGGCGCACACCTTCGTTGACAGCGTCGGTAATATTACCGCAGATATGGACATCCTGACCTATTTTTAAAAACACACAAGCAACGCCCGTATCTTGGCATATGGGTTGTTCGTTTTGGTCGGCGATGGTGCAGTTGTTAATAATCTGGTTCAATATTTCTTTGGCTTGAGGCCAATTCTCGTCCAAAGCAGACTGCTTAATGCGGTCTTTTATGTCAGAACTGAGATGGCAGTTTGCCTCGATACATAATTTTTTGACCGTTTCGGTAATGGTTAAGGCATCAATTTCGCGCATAATATCTCCTTTAACAAATATCCGTTTATAGGAACATTTTACTATATCTTTTTTTATATAACAAGCAAAAAAACGATAAACCCAGCAAAAACGAATATATTTTACATTTGTTGACATTGTTTTTCGTTTATAATATAATAATCGGGTTGTGAAATTTATAGCAGTTTGGTGATTTTTTGGAAGTTTTAAGATATTAAAGAAAAAGCGAGGTGAAAACCTCGCTTTTATATTTGTTTTTTTAAAATTTATCCTCTTACCAACTTTTTTAATAAGGGTATTTTTGACATTATAAATACCGTTACAAATGAAAGCAAAACGCTTCCGACAAAAATTATAATTATTTTCAACAGCGAAGAACTTAATCCTCCAAACAGCATTTTAAAAAAGAAAAGGTATATACAGTGTATAAGATATACTCCAAAAGTAAGATTAGAAATTTTAATCCAAAACGGCTTTAAAACAATGTTCTTTTCTTTGAATGTATAATAAATAAATACGAAGACAGCCAAACTGTAGAAAAACATATTTAAACTGTTGTTTTCATGAAAATAATTTGCCCCGTCCTGTGGATAAGAGTTTTGAAAAAGCACAAAGGTTGCTATAAGTGAAGGCAATGCCGAAATATAAAGTGCTATACGTGACGTTTTTTGAAAACCCACGTTGACAACATACCAACCCAATACATAATAAATAACATACTCATGAAAACATTTAAAATTGAAATTATCGAAAAAATTTGACACTACATCTTCGGAGGATAAGAACATGTTACAAATAGCGTTAATGAAAGATGTCAAAAAACATATTGCTATAGAAAAAATCAGATAATTTCTAATCAAAGCAGAGTTTTCTTTTTTTATAAAGCACCTTAAAAGAGGCGTTATAGCATACAATCCAATTAACGCATAAAGATACCACATATGATAATGGCCGTTAAAAAACGTGTCCAAAATATCGGTAATAACGATGGCTTCGCTAAAAATAATGGGCTTAATTATATTGTATAATATGGTATATATTAATGACCATGAAAAGGTCAGCAATAGAAAAGTAAAAACAGATTTGATTATTTTCTTGTTTGATACATCTTTGGTTTCGTCAAGCATCAGTGCGCCCGAAATCATAAAAAATACCGGCACAGCAAAACGCGAAATGCTGTTAAATATATTTCCCAAAACGAAATCCGTCGTGCTTTTATCAAAATCTGTAATAAAATCAGCCGAAATATGTATCATTATAACAGCACATATTGCAATGATTCTTAAAAAATCAAGCGAAAATAATCTTGTGGTTTTTTCAGCCATAAACAGCCTCCGTTTTTTACAAATCAAAATCACAGCAAGTGAAGTATAACACGATTAAATAAAAAAGTAAAGAAGTGTATAATAAACTCCTTGCTTTTCAGAAACCAACATCAATAATTTGAAAATTCTTGTAGGGCGGTGCTTTGGTGCCGCCGCCAAATCCCGCCCGAAAAACGGCGGGAGCGAGCCCCCGCCCTACGATATATTTGTAAAAGGAGAATTTATATATGAAGCAACAGGAATAGTTAGTAGAATTGAGGCTTGTGTTATAATAGGGCAAACCGCTTGAAAGTCGCATAAACACTGGGGTTTCGCTGTTTTTTTTGGTTGGGCTTAATTTTCACAAATATAATATTACCTATCATGTACCGTGCTTGTTATGAGTTCACCCTATTATGATTGTTCAATTGTGTTGTGGCCTGAAATTCAGTTCTAAGCATTTCTAAAAATACCTCGGCGTGTTTTGAGAGAGGAGCGCTTTTGCTTCGGTAGGCGTATGTTGTACGAGAATAATTGGCAATATTTTTAAGTAAAACGTTTTTTGAAAACTGCCCTTGCCAAGAGTGCGACGGCATAAGGCAAACTCCCAGCCCTGTTTCTACACATTTACGGACATAGTAAGGGTCGTCGCTGCGAATGGCAATACGTGGAGAAAAGCCAAGATTTGTGCATACTTCTTCAGTAATACGGTGTAAACTACTTCCGGGATTTGTGCATATAAACGGTGTGTCTTTTAACTCCAAGTTGTCAAGGTTTTTTTTTGATGCCGACAAAAAATCTTTGTGAACAGCCAATAAAATATCCTCTTCAATTAATTTTTCACGAGCAAATGTCGGCCCGACATATTCGGCATCAGTTATAATAAAATCAAATTCCTCTTGTTCGGGGGGAATCATATACCTTGTTACAATATTTACTTGAGGATATAATTGATTGAATTTTTCTACCGTTTGCATAACTATTCTACTGTTGATAAAAATGTTAATTGTTATGTTGGTATATACATCGTCTTTAATAATTTTTTTTGCATCCTCAAGCAAATTCAAACCTTCTCGAACTTTTTCATAAAATGCTTTTCCTTTTGAATTGAGTTTTACTCTGTTTGTTTGTCGAGTAAAGAGTTGGCATTTTAGTTCTGTTTCTAAACGTTTTATGCTTTGCGATACAGCAGATGGCGGCACTTTGTATTTTTCAGCAGTAGATGAAAAATTTTCTGTTTTTGCAGAATCGCAAAAATATTTTAACTGTAATAATTCCATTGACTTTCACCTCGTTTTTTTATATTATATCACATAATACTATAACGTTCAAGTGATAGTATTATCACATATTTAATTATTTGCAGTGTTATACGTTTGTGATACAATAAAAGTACATATACAGCGGTTTTGTTTATCATTACAATCGCTTTGATTTACTGGTTAGTTAAAATCTATTTAAGCAGGTGACAAGTATGAATAAAATTAAGATTGGATGGAGTGAGGTTAGCCTCGTTCCTAACGGCAGAAAAGTAAACCTTGCAGGTCAATTTTACGAAAGAATTACCGATGAGGTTGAAACGCCTATAACATCTACGGCTATGGCTATCGAATGTGGTGACGATTGTGCGATTTTCTGTTCGTGTGACCTTGTTTCAACAAGCCATCATTTACTTGAATCGGTAAGAGAAAGGCTTGTTAACATTGATGGTTTTCCTGTAGATAAGGTTATGATTAACTCTATTCATACGCACACAGCCCCCGATTACGGCAGAAGAGCTGATACTACTACCATGAGTGGTTCTGCTATCGGTGTTTTACAGTCGATTGTGCCGAGTTTAAAATACGAGAAGTTAGTATCTTATGAAGGCGACGACCTTTTAAAAGATGAAGAGGCTCATGCGTTTCTTGCTGACCGTATTGCCGAAGCTGCAAAACAAGCTTGGGAAAATCGCAAAGAAGGAATGTATGCTCAAGGCTTTGGCAGAGCAGCTGTTGGCTTGTGCAGACGTGTTTGCTATACTGATGGTTCGGCTAAAATGTGGGGCAATACCGATACTGCAACATTCACCGAATTGGAGGCAGGAAATGATAGTGGCATAGAGATGCTTTTCACTTTTACTGCTGATAAGAAATTGACAGGCGTAGTTGCAAACGTGGCTTGTCCTGCACAAGTGCTTGAACACAGAAGCTTTATTTCTTCGGATTATTGGGGCAAAGTAAAAGCTTTTCTTCGCAAAGAATACGGTGAAGATATTTTTGTGCTTGGTCTTTGTTCTGCTGCAGGTGACCAGTGCCCTCGCGATTTGGTGCGTTGGGTAGAGCCTGAAACTCCTATTAACGACCCTAACATTATCAGAAACAATGTAGTGACCAGAAAAGCAGACCCGTCGATGTTTGATGTTAGTGGCTGCACACTTATAGGTAGACGAATTACAAACGAAATTTTCTATGCTTTTGAGAGTCTTTGTGATGAAGATTATGTTGACTCTGCAAAGTTTGAGCATAAAAGAATAACGATTGATATGCCACTTCGTCGAGTAACACCAGCCGAAAAAGATGCAGCAATTAGCGCTATAGAGTCATTTGCCGAAAAGGTTGGAGACAGAACGATTGACTTTAAAGACAGCGCAAAGATGCATATACACGCAGGTGTTGTTTTGAGAAGTCAGTTGCAGGAAACGGTAGACGTAGTGCCTATTGAGGTACATATTATAAGACTTGGTGATATTGTGTTTGCTACTAATCCTTACGAGCTTTTCCTTGATTTTGGAAATCAGATTAAAGCAAGAAGCAAAGCATCACAAACTTTCCTTGTACAACTTTCTTGCGGAAACTATGGTTATCTTCCCACCAAAAAAGCCGAGCAGGGTAGTCATTATTCGGCTTACGTTTCAAGCGGAATGGCAGGCCATGCAGCAGGAGACTTGTTAGTTCGTACAACCGTTCAAAACATTAATGAGTTGATGAATAAATAAAAACATCTATTTTGTGTAGGGCAGGGGTTTACTCCTGCCCTATATTTTTTACATTAAACAAAACGGTAGGAGCAAGCCCCTACCGTACGAAGAGATTGTTTTATATATAAAACAGGTGCATTGTAGGGGCGATTCATGAATCGCCCGTCAAATTCTTCACGAAACCCAAAGGGGCGATTCATGAATCGCCCCCACAAAATGTGATAAGGAGATTGATTTATATATGAAAGCAACAGGTATAGTTCGTAGAATAGATGCTGGAGTTATAATAACACCAAAGCCGAAAAAAGTGCATAAATGCTGGGATTTTTGCAAGTTTGCCCCATTGAACGCATTGGTGTCAAAAACGGGTTTTTAGGCGGTTTTATACATAGCAAAAAGCGAGGGAACTTCCCCTCGCTTTTTCTTAACTAATCGCGTTTATGATTTCCTGCGCGTAGCGCACGCCTTCCATAGCGTCCTTGGCGTACTTGTCAGCGCCGATTTTGTCGGCGTATTCCTGCGTGAGCACAGCGCCGCCCACAATAATTTTGCACCAGGGTGCCTTGAGCCGAAGCTGTTTTATGGTTTCCTGCATCTGGGCAACTGTGGTGGTCATAAGAGCGCTTAAGCCCACTACGGGAGCGTGAAGCTCGACAACCTTGTCGGCAATCACCTGCGGCGGTACGTCTTTGCCTAAGTCCACAACGTTAAAACCGTAGTTTTCGAGCAGCAGCTTGACAATGTTTTTTCCGATGTCGTGAACGTCCCCGCGGACGGTGGCAATAACAAAGGTGTTTTGAGACGCTGAGCCTTTCTTGCCCGACGACGCGGCCTTAATAACCTCAAAGGCGGCTTTTGCCGCCTCTGCACTCATAAGCAGTTGGGGCAGGTAAACCCTTTTTTTCTCAAATCCCTTTCCAACAATATTAAGAGCGGGAATGATCTCGCTGTTTATTACCTCGAGCGGCGAAGTGTGCGAAAGGAGGGTGGCGGTGATTTCCGCCGCCTTTTCTTTAAAGCCCTTTATGATCGCGTATTGACAGTCCGAATACGACTGATCTGAGACGCTTTGCTGAGCATTTGCGGCCTTTTCCTCGGTTACAAACCAGCTTGCCGCGCCTATGTACTCACTGCAGTTTGAGTCCAGACCCTTGAGCGCGTTGTAGGTGTAATACACCTTCATCATATCCGCCGAATAGGGATTCATAATGGCGGCGGACAGCCCGTTTTCGAGGGCTAGCGCAAAGAAGGTTCCGTTTATAGCATCGCGGTTAGGAAGACCAAACGAAACGTTGGAAACGCCCAAGGAGGTGTGGCAACCAAGGCGCTCCTTTATGGCCTTTAGCGAGGAGAGGGTAACCTTTGCGGCGCCCGTGTCGGCGCTTATGGTGAGTGCCAAAGGGTCAAAGATAACGTCTTTTTTGTCAATGCCGTATTCCGCGGCAGTTTTAAGTATTTTTTCGGCAATTTTAAATCTGCCCTCGGCAGTTTCGGGAATTCCGTTGTTGTCAAGGGTGAGTGCAACCACAAGGCCGCCGTACTTTTTCACAAGCGGGAAAACGGATCGCATACTTTCATCCTTGCCGTTTACCGAATTTATCATAGCCTTGCCGTTGTAGCGGCGCAGAGCGGCCTGCATTGCCGCAATGTTGGAACTGTCGATCTGGAGCGGGAGGTCTATAATTGCCTGAAGCTCGCAAACGGCCGTTTTGAGCATGGCTGTTTCATCAATGTCGGGCATACCAACGTTTACGTCAAGCACCTGCGCACCTTTTTGCTGCTGATTTACGCCCTCGGATAAAATATAATCGATGTCGTTTTCCAAAAGAGCCTGCTTAAAACGCTTTTTGCCGGTGGGATTTATCCTCTCGCCTATAAGAATCGGCTTTTTGCCAAACTCCACAGCGTGCGAGTAGGAAGAAATCACGGTGAGGTTTTTCGGCTCTATTTTCACAGGGGAAAGCGGAGCAATCTTGTCGCAAAGCGACTTTATGTATTCGGGTGTGGTGCCGCAGCAGCCGCCCACTACGCGAACTCCAGCTTTTACAAGCTCTGCGATTTGGGAGGAAAACTCGTCTATGGTTATGTCAAAAACCGTTTTGCCGTTTTCTGACCTCGGCAGACCCGCGTTTGGCTTTAGTATTACAGGTACCGATGCCTTTTCAAGCAGCCTTCTTACCACGCCGCCAAGCTGACGTGGACCCAACGAGCAGTTTGCACCCAGGGCATCAACTCCCATACCCTCAAGCAGGGCAACCATCGCCTCGGGGGACGCGCCGGTCATAAGCTTGCCGTCCTCGCCGTAGGCGTTTGATACAATTATCGGCAGATCGCTGTTTTCCTTGGCGGCCAGAAGCGCCGCCTTGGTTTCGTAGCTGTCGTTCATTGTTTCTATTATGATAAGGTCAACGCCGTACTTAACGCCGAGCTTTACCGTCTTGGCAAAAACCTCAACCGCGTCCTCAAAATCAAGGTCTCCAAGCGGCTTTAACAGCTTTCCGCTCGGACCGATGTCAAGAGCCACAAACATTTCCTTTTTTGAGGTAGACTGCGCCTTTGCGGCCTTGGCGTTAGAGATAGCGGCGCTTATTATGTCCTCGAGCTCGTTGGGCTCGAATTTAAGCGAATTTGCACCAAAGGTGTTGGTGCAGACAACGTTGCTGCCTGCGTCAAAGTAAGCCCTGTGTATATCGATTATCTCTTCGGCGTGGGATAAATTCCAGCGCTCGGGGTATTCTCCGAGCTTTAGCCCGCGCGCCTGAAGCAGTGTTCCCATACCGCCGTCAAGGCAGACTATGTTGTTCCTCAAAAAATCTCTAAAATTCATACTATACCTCTGAAAGTGTATTTTCGTTTAACCCAACAAATGCCGTAACCGACTTTGAAGGCGACATCAACAAGCTATCGTTAAGAGTAATCCATGCGCTCCTTTCACAGTCAAGAGCCGAAAAAACGATTTTTTGGCTTTCGAGCGAGAGGTCTCCGTATCCGGGGCTGAAGCGTGGGCGGACAGAGGCGCACTCGCCTGCAATATCGGCGCAAAAAGCGTCGCAAAGCGCATCGGCTCTTTCAGAGCCGATGGCTTGAAGTATCAGCGCCCTTGCCGGAGAGAGCCGTGAATATTTTGCAATAAGTCGGTCAAGTTCTATGCCGACTGTTGCCGCAAAAACGATAGCCTTTTTACAACCTTTAAGATTTTGCGACAGGTCTTTCGATTCAAGTCGAAAAAGACCAAAATCGCAAACCTCGTCGTTTAGTTTAACTTCAAGTTCGCGGTAGCAGATCTTATATTTAAGGAGAGGGCGTGCCTCTTCTATACATTCTCTTACGAGAGCGAGGGTCAGTTCGCTCTTGTCGCCGCCTGCGTATCGTAAAATTTCCTTTTCGCAAAAAGGCGGCTCGCTGTAGGTTTTAGTTAAAATCATAAGCCTATTTACCTATAATGTCGCAGAGGTTGTCCTGTATTTTCCTTGCGATGTCGGGCTTGTTCATCGAATAAACGTGAACGTTTGTTATGCCGTTTGCGTACAGGTCGATGATTTGGTCGGTGGCGTAGGCGATGCCCGCCTGCTTCATAGCCGCACTATCGTCGCCGAATTTGTCTACGAGACACTTGAATCTTTGCGGCATAAACGAGCCCGAAAGCTTTATGGCACGCTCGAGCTGATTTGCGTTGGTGATGGGCATAATTCCCGGAATTACGGGAACGGTTATGCCTGCCTCGCGTATTTTATAAAGGAAATTGTAAAGCAGATTGTTGTCAAAAAACATCTGGGTGGTTAAAAAATCACAGCCGGCATCAACCTTTTCTTTGAGAAACTTGATGTCCTCTTTTTGGTTTTCGCTTTCGGGGTGAATTTCGGGGTAGCAGGCTCCGCCAACGCAAAAGTCTGCGTCCACGGCTTTGATTTCTCTCACAAGCTCGATGGCGTGCTTGTAATCCTGCAAGCTGTTTTCGGAAACAAGGTCTCCGCGCAGGGCCATGATGTTCTGAATTCCGACGTTTTTAATGTCGTTAATTCGGGAGCGGACGGTTTCTTTAGTGGAGGAAACGCAGGTAAGATGCGCAAGCGACGGCACGCCGTAGTCCTGCTTAATTTGTTTTGCGATTTCGAGGGTATACTTGCTTGTTCCGCCGCCTGCGCCGTATGTAACGCTCATAAAAGCAGGGCGCAACTTTGCTATTTCCTCAACGGCCGCGCGCACGCTTTCAAAATTGTAATCGGTTTTTGGAGGAAAGACCTCAAAAGAAATTGACAGGGTATTTTTTTTGAGAAGATCGGCGATTTTCATTTCCCCACTCCTTTCATAATCGTCTTTATTATATCACAAAGTATTTAAAAAGTAAATCTGTGCAGTATAAATCCCCTCAAAATACAGATAATAAGAACCATACGGCGTTTCCAAATTTGGGAAATTTGACGCCTGAGTGAACCTTGTTACTCGCGTTCGCTCGTAATATACAACACAATTTGTAAATTTTGTGTTGTAGGGGCGATTCATGAATCGCCCGTCAAATTCTTCACAAAACCCAAACGGGCGATTCGTGAATCGTCCCTACAAAATGTGATAAGGAGATTGATTTATATATGAAAGCAACAGGAATAGTTCGTAGAATAGAGGCTCGTGTTATAATAACACAAAAGTGCTATAAAGCCTTATGAATACTGGGCTTTTAGGCGATTTTTAAAGAAAAATTTTTGACAAAAAATAGCATATTTTGTTCTATACATAGCAAAAGCGAGGTGAATTTCGCCTCGCTTTTGCTATTTTACTGATTATTTGAAACAATAATTTTAGTTGCGTTGATTTTGGCATCGCTATACTTAACTACATCTTTGATAACAAGTTTTTGAATAGCAGATATTAGTGTTTCCATATATGAATAGTTGGGTTTCCCGTCCCTTTCCGGCAACATAATATCAAGCGCATCTGCATCCTTAGCATAGAAATTATGCCCATAATCAAATTTACCTGTATGAGATGCTTTATGAATTGCTGATGTAACAAAGATTGATGCTTTCGTGGGAAGTTTATCGGTATGTACCACTGTAATATGGTCATCCGCACCATATTTATAGTTGCGATATTTTGCAGAGCCAAACATATCAATGGTTGTTGTATTTTCGTTGAACACTTCAACCTTATTACCTATATGTGCAGATATACCTTCAGATGCTTCTCCGGCAGTGACAAAGGGTAATTTTCCAACAATTCGATCCGCACTCCTTAATCGTTTGCCTCTTGTGGATTTACCGAACAACTTCTCTAAATTAAAAGACTTCCAGTTGATTGATTGATACTCTTGTAGAGCTTTAAGCTCTGCAACCGACAATTCATAATTGTCGAATCCGCTTACTGTTAGATAAGCGGATAGCTCAGCTACCCGCTGAGCTTCCAGCTCAGCTATAAATGACTCCATAAAATCAAAATCAATTTTACCGTCTTTGATAGGAAGTTGTATCTTTGTTTTATTCATTTCTTCTCTATTGAATTTATGACCATAATCATAATATTTGTTGGATGTTGCAATTCTGCAAGAAGAAATTAAAAATTCTGCTATTTTTTTATTAAAAGGTTTAAATTTCGGAACGAAATGCTGAATATGAGAATACCCAATAAAATCATTTTGTTGATAAAACATTGTTTCGGCACCGACAGTTGTATCAGAACAAGTTATCGTGTTTCCACAATTAAGAGGTTTTAGTGATGAAAAACCCATTACACCGTTATCAATAGATTGATTTGAAACCAACGGTATATTACCACCTGTCAGTATTTCTTCATTGGATAAACGATAGTACTTTGTTGGATTGATTTCAAATAGATCCCCAAGCTCATATTCGCCCCACTTAACCGCTTGTAATTTTTTATTAAGTGAGGCTTCTATTTTCCCAGGCGGTCATCCTCCAAAGATTGATTTTTTAAAAGTGAAGATACTTCCCATGCAAGATAATCACTGACCGTTTTCTTGAAATCATCAATGGTTGGCTTTGTATCAATAGGCGCGGTTTGATTCCAGTCATTACCGTTTTCGGGGTCTATATGTCCTTCATAATACTCTTTCTCAGTGAATATATGAAGTTTAGATTTGCCAAAACGAACCAAATCGACAACTTCTTGATAACGTTCTTTGGCTCTATCGGTATCAAAGAGGTTTTTGCTTGCTTTTTTACGATTGGTTCGTGTGTATCCGTCGTTTGAAAAATCAACAAACTTAACAACATCGTCTTTCTGATGAGCTTCGCCTACACGGAAAACATATATATTTGTTTGCACACTTGATTTGCCGATAAATAAATCTATTGGCATCCTAATACTTGCAAGAAGAGTACTGTGGGTTAAAATATTCTTATTATATTCGGTAGCTTTACCTGAGCCGGCAGAATTTTGAATGATAATAGCAGCATAGCCCTTTTCCATCATAGAAAGTGCTTTTTCAACAAATATCATACCGTTACCTTCGGCTGAGTATGGCGGGTTTAAAACAAAAGCATTCGCAGGGAATTTTTTATCTGTATCACCAAAGCCATAATGTCCATCAAACTTTAAAGAGTCTCTGTTCAAAATGTTTGAGCTTCCATCGCCCATCATTATCATATTAAGAACTGCAAGCATGTAAACGTTTGACAAAATTTCCAAACCCAGCAACTGATTCGCTTTAATTTCAGCTTCTTTGATGGCTAATTTTTCGGGAGACTTAATAGTGTTCTTAGCGTCTATCAGCATTTCATTCATAGCTGCAACCAATAGACCTGCTGAACCCGTTGCAAAATCCCATACATAAGATTCTTTATTGACTCTTGCGAGGCGACACAAAAGTGTTGAAACATATGGTGGCGTTAAAACAACATCATTTAATTGATCTTGTGTAAAACCTAACCATGAATACATTTCATTAAACAGTTTGCCTGTAAAATCTGTTGTTAAACCGATTTTGTAATAAATACCAAGATCATCAACAATCTTAATGAATACACGTTTTAACTGACTTTCGCCATTTTCTGCTTTGTTGATATTATCGGTAGTCAATGTGTTTTGCAAAGTTCTTACAATCAAGTCTTTTTTATCTTTTGGGAGCTTTTTTGCATCAAGGAAGGACTCGATTTTTCTAATCATAATGTCGCCGTCGGTATTATTTCTTTCTTCGGACGATTTCAAATCAGCTTTTGTAAGAGGATATACTTTATTGTCAACATCACCAAGTGTAGCCATAATAGAAGCGACAACAAGATATACGCGATCATTTTCACTAAGACCTCTCTCATTTTTGAAAATGTCATTATTGAGTTTAACAAGACTTGCCGTGATTTCTTGTTCTCTACGTTCTTTCAGTTTTTCAATTTCTTCTTGCGAGAGAGATAACTGCTTAATCTTATCAATAAAGTCAGAAAAATGTTCTTTCTTTAAGAAGGAAAGATCGGTATAGTCAGCAACTTTTTGACCAATACCAAAGTTACTTTTAGAAACATAATAAACGCCAATTTGATGTATAATTTTTCCGTCTGTGGCTTTATGTCCGGTAACACCGATAGCAATTACATCTGTATAACTTGTATAGTGCAATACAGCATTTGCATAGTGAACGGCACCATTTACAGCATAAGAGTTGATGTTGGTGAAATCAGGCTGGTTCTTTGCAGTTTTATTAGCAACATTACCCTCGTCGTCCAATTTAACGAGCTTATCTTTATATCCCTTATATTCAATTAGAATAGGATAATATTTGCCATCATTGGCTTTTAACAGTAATTTAGCGTCGGGTCTGTTGCCGCCTTTGCCGCCATTCTTTGAAAAATAGTCGTTGAGCGCTTGGTCTATCTCCGTATTTAATGATTCCTGCTCCAATTTATAATTAACCTTGTATGATTTCAGCCATCCGTTTACTAAATCGGCAATATTAGGCTCGATGGATTGAATTGTGTTTTTAGCCATTTTATTATTCCTCCCCAAATAATTCATCTAAGGTTTTGTTTAGTTTTTTGCAAATTTTTTTACATAGGTCGAGTGATGGATTGCCTCCACCTTTTTCTATGCAGTTTATCGTTTGTCGGGAGACTCCAACAGCGACTGCCAAATCCTCTTGCGATAAATCCAATTTAGCCCTTGCAGATTTCATATTTAGATTTTTCGCCACCGTTATCATCTCCTTTCAAAATATTACGTTTTTATTTTAGCAAAACCTCAACGTTATGTCAAGTATATTCGACAAAAAGTAAAATATATATGACATCACAAAATGCAAAAGACTAAGTATAAATTTCTTTTAATAACAAATAATAGTATCACGATTTGAAATTAAAGGAGATTTGTATATATGAAAGCTACAGGAATAGTTCGTAGAATAGACGACCTTGGTCGTGTGGTTATTCCGAAAGAGATTAGACGTGTTTTGCGCATTCGCGATGGAGACCCGCTTGAAATTTATACGGCAGGTGATGGCGAGGTTATCTTCAAAAAATACTCTCCCATTGGGGAACTTTCACCCACTGCCGTGCAGTATGCCGAGGCAATGATTAAGCATACTTCGAGTCCCGTTATCATTTGCGACCGCGACCATTGTGTAGCTGCCGCAGGTATCTCAAAACGAGAGGTTTTGGAGCGTAGAGTTTCACACGCATTGGAAGAACTTATAGAGTCAAGGGCTACCTATATTTACGGTTCTGATGACCGCGAGCCTTTACAGGCACTTGAGGGCTTTGACCGCAAAGCGTCGGTTGTTGTGCCTATTTTGAGCGCAGGCGACATCACAGGCGCTGTGGTTATGCTTTTAAGTGACGAAATGGGTGTTCCTACCGAGACCGATATTAAACTCAGCAAGGTTGCCGCCGCATTTCTAGGCAAGCAAATGGAAGAATAGTTTTTTAACTTTTGCCGATATTGACACTAAAAAAAGTTAGAGTTATAATGTTAAAAGTGATTTCTGACTTTGGCTGGTGAAAATATTGGCAATTATTTTAATTATAATAGGCTTATTTGTTTGCTTTGCGCTTGGCGGATTGATTTGGGCTTTTTGTACTGCGTTTGTAAGGCGCAAACATAGTCCTAAAAAAGACGCTGTAACAAGCGGAATAGTTGAGGCGCTAAAGCCTTATGCTGAGGACATTAAAAACGGTATGGCTTATGCCGAGTCGCTAAAGCCTACACAGGTGTTTACTAAGTCTTATGACGGGTTAAAACTTGCCGCAAGGCTTTACGGCGGTGAAAAAAATGCTACGATTATAACCTTTCATGGTTATCGTTCACCCAGTTTGCGTGATTATTCTTGCGCTATAAAAATGTATAGGGATATGGGTTTTAATGTGTTGCTGATTGACCACAGAAGTCATGGTAACAGCGAAGGAAAACTTATAACTTATGGCATAAAAGAGCGTTTTGACGCTAAAACCTGGGTTGAATTTATTGTCGACCGTTTTGGCTTAAACCATGAGGTGTTTTTAAGCGGGATTTCTATGGGCGCTGCAACTGTAATGATGGCGTCGGATGTAGGCCTGCCTCAAAACGTCAAGGGCATTGTCGCCGACAGCGGGTATTCTTCACCCATTGATATTATAGGCAACGTTGCTGAGAATACGTTTCACATAAGCCGAAAAATAGCCATTGGAATATTAGAGCCCATGTGCAAGGTTTTTGGTGGGTTTAGTTTGTATGAAACTTCGGCTTTAAAAGCACTTGAGAATAACACTATTCCCATGATGTTTATTCACGGAAAAGCCGATAGTTTAGTGCCGTATGAGATGTCGGTTGAGTGTTATAACACCACGAAATCCAAGAAAGAACTTGTTCTTGTTGATGGCGCCGAACACGGTTGCGGATATATGGAAGATAAGAAAAATCTTGAAGAAAAATTAAAACGTTTTTTCGATTCGTGCAGAGAATAATAAAAACCGAACGTCTGAAAGACGTTCGGTTTTATTTTATATATTGTCGATAAGGCCTTCTTTTAACATTCGTTCTGCCGCAAGCATTATGCCGACTTTTGCGCTGTGGAAGTTAAGTCCGCCTTGCATCCAAACTGCAAAAGGTTCTCTTAATGGTGCATCGGCCGAAAGTTCAATCGAGGCTCCCAGCGTAAAAGCACCTGCCGCCATTATAACCTGGCTGTCGTATCCCGGCATATCGTCGGGAACGGGTGAGGCAAAGGAATCAATGGGTGAACCACTTTGCAAACCTTGGCAAAAGGCTATAAGACCTTCGGGCGTTCCCAACTTAACTGTTTGGATAATATCGGCACGTTTTTCATTAAATGATGGGGTTACATTAAAGCCCAATTCTGAAAAAAGTGCTGCGGTAAACACCGCGGTTTTTAACGCTTCACCAACAACGTGAGGCGCGCTGAAAAGCCCCATATAAAGTTCTCTTGTGTGGCCTAACGAAGCACCGACCTCGGTACCAACACCGGGCGCAGTCAAACGATAACCGCATTTTTCAACAAGGTGCGCTTTACCGGCTATATAACCGCCGGTGGGTGCGATTCCGCCACCCGGATTTTTAATAAGTGAGCCTGCTATAAGGTCAGCACCGACCTCGGTCGGCTCTTTGGTTTCAACAAATTCACCGTAACAGTTGTCAACCATAACAACAGTTTCGGGTGATATTTTTTTTGCCAATTTTGCCATTTCACCGATTTTTTCGACCGAAAGGCTTGGCCTTAAACTGTAACCTCTTGAACGCTGAATATATGCTACGGCATATTTTTTTGATTTTAATTTTTGCTCGATTTCAACCATATCGGGTGTGCCGTCAGGTCTTAAATCAACCTGTTCGTAATTTACGCCAAAATCTTTTAAAGAGCCATCAACATGGCCGTCTATACCCAGTACTCCGATAAGCGTGTCATAAGGCCTGCCGGTAAGGCAAAGCATGGTGTCACCGGGACGCAATATGCCAAACAGGGCTACTGTTAAAGTGTGTGTGCCCGATGCAAAACTGTGGCGAAAAATTGAACTTTCGGCACCCATGCAATCGGCAAAAACCTGTTCCAATGTATCACGACCTCGGTCGTTATAACCGTAGCCTGTTGATGCCGCAAAGTGTGATTCCGAAACACCGTTTTTAATAAATGCATTTAGAACTTTTTGTTGGTTGAACTCGGTCACTTCGTCTATGTAATCAAAAGCATCAGCCGAATTTTTAAGAGCATTTTGTGCTTTAAGGTTTAACCTTTCGTCAATTTCAAAAAAATTCATTTTTGTTCACTTCCGTATCTTAACACCGCATATTCTGAGTCTAAGACAAACCCGCATTTTTTGTAAAAGGGCACGTTTTTGTCCGACGAGGCGGCATAAATTTTGCAGTTTTTATATTTTGTTTTTATGGCTGTTACAAGTCCTACAACAGCATTTTTACCAAGGTTTTGTCCGCGAAAATCTTTCTCTACGGCAACACCTGTAATAAGTGAAGCATCTTTAGTCATAAATCCACATACCGCAACGGCTTTTTCGCAAAGAGAATACTCGGCTGAGTTGTGGTTAAATCTTAAACAAAAATCGGGATACCAAAACTCGAAAGGCGGTAGTTCTATATCACCGTCAGACCCTATTTTTAAAGCATTATAAACGTCGCTTATTTTAGCGTGAACAAATGTACCGTTAATCTCATTTTCAAGACGCATAATATGGCACTTTGTTTTTGCTTTAGGATTTAGATGGTCTGCAATATCGCTTTCGCAAAAAACCTCGGCGTTTAAAAGCGAAAAAAAGCCATCAAGTTCTTGAAAATCAGCATGTTTTGTGGCAGAAAGCGAAAAGCCTGACTCAAATCCGCCAAAAAATGCTGTTATTTGTCCATTGGTTTCTTGAACGAGCATTTCGGTTTGGTCGCCGTAGGTGTTAAATAACGCTGAAACTCTGACTGCCGAAAGACCGTAAAAATCTTTTAAGGGGGAACAAACTTGTTTTATCATTTAAAGTTCCCCTGAGGCTGCTTTTTTGATTATTGCTTCGGCTAAAAGACGTTGCGAGTTTATGTCGTTTACCGAGGCAGTGCATGACGGAGAATGAATATATCGGCAGGGAATTGACAGTGCGGCGGTTTTTACGCCATTACGACTTGTGTGAATGCCCGCTGCGTTGTTGCCGCCTGCTACGGCACGTTTTACCTGATATTTTATACCGTTTTCTTCAGCCGTTTTAAGGGTGCTTTTAAAAAGTTCGCGGTCATATACCGTGCCTTTATCCATAAACGATACAACCACACCGCCGTCAAGATTGCAAACGGTGTTTTCTGCGGCAACGCCTCTTATGTCGGCGGCAGTCGTGGCCTCCAGTACAAAGGCGAAATCGGGCTCAACACCGAACGCCGCTGTTCTGGCACCTGCTCCGACCTCTTCCAAAACGCTGAATGAAGCGTAAAAATCATATTCAGCATCGGAGTTTATCAAATCAATTAAAACAGCACAACCAACGCGGTCGTCGAGCGCTTTTGATACAATATAATTACCGGCTTGTGTATATTCACCGTTAATTACAGCCACATCGCCTAAAGAAACATACTGCAACGCGTCGTCTTTATCCTTTGCACCGATATCAATACAAAGCGAATTTGTATCGGGCAAGCATTTCTTCTCGTCACCGCTTAAAAGGTGAATTGGTTTTGAACAAATAACGCCGTTTATTTTGTCGTTAACGGTTACTTTTTGCGACAACATTACCGAAGTCTCAATACCGCCGACAGTAGCAAATTTCAAGAAACCGTCGGCTGTTACATCGGTAATAATCAGACCTACTTCGTCCATATGAGCGTCAGCCATAACGCGTTTTAAGGCTCTTTTTTTGCCTTTTTTAAAGGCAATTATATTACCTAACGCATCAACTTGTATATCTGCATTACCTTTAATTTTTTCAATTATATATTGTCTTACTCTTTCTTCTCTGCCCGAAACACCGTTCAGAGAACAAAGGTCTTTTAGTATTTGTTCCATTGTTAAAGTTCCTTTACAAAACCTGCAATTATTTCGGCAACCGATTTTATGTCGTTTAAATCTACAACCTCAACGGGTGTATGCATATTGCGAAGCGGTATCGACAAAAGGGCGGTTTTAACACCTGTCTTGCTGAGTGTAATATGGTCGGCATCGGTTGATGTTCTGCCGCCCATAATTTCCATTTGATGTTTTATATTTTGTGCTTTTGCAACTTTTTTAAGTGTTTCGGTCGCTTCGTGTGATAAAAGAGGGGATACTCCTATCATGGCACCGTCGCCCAAATTACCACATTCTAAAACGCCCGGTTGATTTCCGAATGAAACGTCAACGACTATTGCATACGAAGGCTCAATTCCAAAGGTTGCAGTTTTAGCACCTGCACCGCCGGTTTCTTCTTGGTCGCTCAGTAAAACGGTTATGTTTTTAGAAATATTTTCCTGTTTTAACATTTCAGCGGCAAGTAAAACTGCGGCAACACCTGCTCGGTTATCGAGCGATTTTGCAGTAACTCTGTTGTTTTTAAGTTGGTTGAAATCGCATGTGAAACTTACATGGTCGCCAATCGATATAATTTTTTCAGCCGAATTTCCAAGACCGGTATCAATATAAATGTTGTCAAAAGACGGGGCTTCGGCTCCGTCTTTTTTCAGGTGGGGAGGGGTACTGCAAACAACACCTAAAACCGTTTCGTTGCCGTGGATTTTCACTCTCATTCCGGCTAACATTTTTGCGTCTACACCGCCAATGGGTGCTACTTTTAAAAAGCCGTTTTCAATATCGGTTACAATAAGCCCTATTTCATCAATGTGTGCCTCTATCAGTACCGTTTCGGCGGTTTTATCTCCAAACGAGGCAATAAGGCTTGTGCCGTGTTTTGAGACGGTGCAAAATTTATTTAAAAAATCTTCGGCGGTATTTATTGCTTCATTTGTGCCGTTAGATTCACAAAGTTGTTTTAAAAAAACCTTTAAATCCATCTTAAACTCCATCAAAGTTTGTTTACAAGTTCTTTAAAATGACGGCCGCGTGCCACAAAATTTGGGTAAGCATCAAAACTGGCACAAGCGGGGCTTAACGCGACAATGTCACCCGGTAAGGCGAGTTCGTGTGCTACCATAACGGCCTCGTTGTAGTTATTTACTTTTATTATCTGCGGATTACCCTGTTTATAGTCGGGGTCGGCTTTTATTGCAGTTTCAATTTTATCGCTTGTAGGTCCGCATAAAATAAGCGTTTTAACCTTTTCGGTAACATACGGAGCCATAGGCTCAAAGGGTATGTGTTTATCGTATCCGCCGGCAAGTAAAATAATTTTTTGGTTAAACGCTTTAAGACCGGCAATTGTTCTTGTGGGGCTCGAAGCAATCGAATCGTTATAATATTTTACACCGTCAACTTCGCGTACAAATTCAATCCGGTGTTCAACACCCTTAAAGTCGTGTGCAACTTTTACAATGCTGTCGGCACCAACATAACCCCAAACGGCCGAAATGGCGGCGAGGTAGTTTTCAACATTATGGTCACCGAGAATGGCGATATCATCTTTGTGACAAATGGGTACCGAAATGCCTCGATACGAAAGGTTAAGATATCCGTCAGAACCCAACCAAGCACCGCTTTTAACCTTCTCTTTCATAGAAAACTGCATTTTCTGACCGCGGACATCGGTTGCAAAACCTGCGGTAATATCATTGTCAAGATTTAAAACAGTTCTTGAAAAAGCGTTTTGATGTAAAAGAATGTTTTTCTTAGCACCGATGTACTCATCCATATCCTTATGAACGTCAAGATGGTTGGGTGCTACATTGGTAACAACGGCGACATCGGGGCCTTTACGCATAGAAATAAGTTGGAAAGAGGAGAGTTCAACCACAACAAAATCGTCGGCTGTAATATTTTCAATTTCAGGAAGTAGGGGAGTTCCTATATTACCGCCAACAAAAACGTTTTTGCCTTCGGCTTTAAGCATTTCGGAGATAAGCGTTGTTGTTGTTGTTTTTCCGTCAGAACCGGTTACGGCAAAAATTGTGGCAGGACAAAGGTCAAAGAAAACCTCCATTTCGCTTGTGACGGCAATGCCGTTGGCACGTGCTTTGCTCAGTTCCGGCAGGTCGAAATGCATACCGGGAGTGCGGAAGATTATGTCAACCTCAAGGTCCTTCAAATAATCTTCGCCAAGACGAAGTGTAGCACCCTTTTCTTCAAGTTGACCGGCAATATCTCCAAGTTGCTCTCTCGTTCTTCGGTCACAGGCGTATACTCTGGCACCTCGCTCTAAAAATTTATAAATAAGCGGGGTGTTGCTAACACCAATTCCGCACATGGCGATTTTCTTTCCGTTTATATGTTCAAAAAACTGTTTGCAATCCATAAGTCAGCCTCTTTCTAAGTAAAAAGTTATTATCTATTTTATTATACATTTGTTTTATTAAAATATCAACAATAATTAGTGTAAAAGTCAGTCTGCGTTTTAAAACGGATTGTGGTTTTGATTTTGATTTATTTCAAGCAAATTTTTCCAATTAATTTTCCAACAGAAAAACACCGTAAAAAAACATAAAATATACATAAAAAAATCAATTTTTATAAAAGAAAATTTTTCGTATAATCGGTTTGTACCCGGCAATAACAAAAATAAAAAAGGAGATTAAAATGAAGAAAATATTGTCATTAATTTTTGCGACCGTGTTGATGGTCACTGTTTTTGCCGCCTGTGGCGGAAAAAAGAGCGAGGGTGAAGTTTCGGTATTTTATTATACTTATAGCGATACCTATATCTCATCGGTACGCGATTCGGTGGATAAAATTTTAAAATCTGCCGATATAAAGTTTAACAACTACGATGCCAACGGTAATCAGTCTACTCAGACCGAGCAGATAGATGTTGCGATTTCAAAGGGCTCGTCTGCGCTTATAGTCAACGTGGTTGATACCGGTTCAAACGATGCCGCACAGACCATTGTAGATAAAGCAAAAGCAGCAAATATTCCGGTTATTTTCTTTAACCGTTCGGTTGAGCAGTCGGTTATTGACAGTTATGAAAAGGCTGTGTTTATTGGTACAGATTATGAACTTGCAGGTCATATGCAAGGCCAGATGATAGGAAATTATCTTGTTGCGAATTATGACAAAGTTGACCTTAATAAAGACGGTAAAATCAGTTATATTATGTTCAAAGGTCAGGAAGGCAATATGGAGGCCATTGCACGTACCCAGTTTGCCGTAGAGGACTGCAATAAGGTGTTAGAAAAGGCAGGTAAGCCGGCTCTGACCTTCTATGACCCTTCAAATACCGATAAATATCATGTTGACCAAAACGGTCTATGGTCGAGTGCTGCGGCTACCGACTATATGAGCACTGCGTTGGCAAGATATGCTGAGGCAAACAACAACATGATTGAGTTGGTAATTGCCAACAATGACGATATGGCTTTGGGTGCTATTTCGGCTTTGCAGGGAGCAGGTTATAACCGAGCAAACGGAAAGTATATCCCTGTTTTTGGTGTTGATGCTACCGAAGCCGCAAAGTCAGCGGTTGCAGAAGGCTCAATGGTAGGTACCATTAAGCAGGATGCAGAGGGTATGGCAGATGCAATTGTTAAAATTGTAAACAATCTTAAAGACGGAAACGATAAGTTCCAAGGTATAGATTCAGAAAATGTATTGGGCAGTTGGAGAGTAAATATTCCGTACGCTGAGTATACAGGCGAAAAATAGGCAAAATAAAATTGAAGCGACCCTGCTTCGGCAAGGTCGCTTTTTTGTCGGAAGGAGAGAAAAATGTGCAGAATACTTTACTGCTTAAGATGGAAAACATAGAAAAGGCGTTCCCCGGCGTCAAGGCGCTTGATGATGTTTCGCTTGAAGTAGAGGCAGGCACCGTTCACGCTTTAATGGGTGAGAACGGCGCGGGAAAATCGACGTTGATGAAGTGCCTTTTTGGAGTTTATAAAAAGGACAAGGGACATATTTTTTTAGAGGGTAACGAGGTAGAGTTTAAAAATTCGAAAGAGGCACTTGAAAACGGTGTTGCCATGGTGCATCAAGAACTCAATCAGGCGTTAAAGCGTAACGTTTCGGATAACATTTGGTTAGGGCGTTTTCCTAAGGTTTCTAAATGGTTGCCTTTTACGAGTGACCGAAAAATGCACATGGCTACGGCTGAACTTTTTAAAGAGTTGGGTGTTAATGTTGACCCAAAATCGGTTATGAGCAAGCTTTCGGTTTCCAAACGTCAGATGGTAGAAATTGCTAAGGCGGTATCATACAACTCAAAAGTAATTGTGTTCGACGAGCCGACGTCTTCGCTTAACGAACGTGAAGTTGAACATCTTTTTAAGATAATTGAAATGCTTAAATCAAAAGGTTGCGGAATAATCTATATTTCGCACAAAATGGAGGAAATCTTACGCATTTCGGATGTTGTAACCGTTATGCGCGACGGCAAAAAGGTGACAACAAAACCGGCAAAAGAACTGACCATGAACGAAATTATCAAATTTATGGTAGGACGCGAACTAAAAGAAAGATATCCCGAAAAAACCAATAAGTCAGGCGAAGTTTTGCTTGAAATAAAGGGGTTGTCATCACAATATTCAAACTTAAAAGAAGCCTCTTTTAACGTGCATCGAGGAGAGGTAATCGGTGTTGCGGGTTTGGATGGTTCGGGCAGAACAGAGTTGCTTGAAAATTTGTTCGGGCTTGCCCAACGGCGGTCGGGTGTTATAAAAATGGGTAACAGGGTTATCCGTAACCGTAATCCGCGTGAGGCAATTAAAAACGGGTTTGCATTGCTTACTGAGGAGCGACGTGCAACCGGTATTTTTGGAATATTAAGCATAAGGGAAAATACCACCGTTTCAAGTCTTCGCAAATGTTCGATAGGACCGTTTTTAAGTAGACGCAAACTCAAAAAGTATACCGATTGGTGTATAAAGTCCATGCGGGTTAAAACGCCTGCTCAGGAAACAAAAATCAGAACTCTGTCGGGCGGTAATCAGCAAAAAGTAATACTTGGACGTTGGCTTTTGACCGAGCCTACCGTTTTGTTGCTTGATGAACCCACAAGAGGTATAGACGTCGGTGCGAAATATGAAATATACCAACTTATTTTGAATTTGGCTAATGAGGGCAAAGCAGTCATAATGGTATCGTCTGAAATGCCCGAACTTTTAGGCGTGTGTGACAGGATTTTGGTAATGTCGGGCGGTCGGCTTGCAGGTGAGGTAAATGCTGCCGAAACAACCCAGGAAGAAATAATGTCGCTTGCGACAAAATACGTATAAGGAGTAATAAAAATGGGTGAAAAAGTGTTGCGTAAAGATACGCTTTTTAGCAGGTTCGCTGCGTTTCGGCAACTGTCGGGTGCCGAAAAACGCCGAGCATTGAGTGATTTGTTTTTTAATAACGCGATGTATATTATTATCGTTGCGGCAATAATTTTTATAGCCATAAGAGTGCCTGAGTTTTTATCGTTGTCGTCAATTGTTAATATCGTATCACTGACGGCGGCAAGATTGCCGATAGCACTCGGTATTGGCGGTGCTATTGTGCTTACAGGTACCGATATTTCGGCCGGACGATGCGTAGGCCTTACTGCCTGCGTTGCGGCATCGCTTTTACAGGTGCCTGATTATGCCAAAAAAATGTTTCCCTCTTTAGGTGTAATGCCGTTGATATTAGTCATTCTTGCAGTAATTGCAATAGGCGCACTTACGGGATTTATCAACGGATTTTTTGTTGCAAAATTTAAACTTCATCCCTTTATTGTTACGCTTTCAACTCAGTTGATTCTTTTCGGTGTTGTTTTGATGTACCTTACAATCGGTACAAACAACGGACAAACATTATCGGGGCTTGATTCATCGTATACAAATTTTATAAGAGGAACACTTTTTACGGTTGGCGGGGTCGCAGTGCCAAAATACGTGCTTTATTCTGCAATAATTGCTGTAATTATGTGGATAATATGGAACAAAACCGCCTTTGGTAAAAATATGTTTGCGGTAGGCTCAAACGAAGAGGCGGCTAATGTTTCGGGCGTAAACGTATTTCGCACAATCGTGCTTGTTTTCGTACTTGCAGGTGTTATGTATGGCATAACCGGTTTTATTGAGGGCGCCAGAATTGCATCGAGTTCGGCTAATACAGGGTTAAACTATGAAAGTGATGCTATTGCCGCTTGTGTTATCGGCGGTGTATCATTCGTAGGCGGAACGGGTAAAATAAGCGGAATTGTAACGGGCGTTTTTCTGTTGCAGATAATTTTCGTGGGTCTTAATTTCCTTTCGGTTTCGGCCAATATGCTCTATATTATTAAAGGTTTGATAATCCTTATTGCCTGCGCCATTGATATGCGTAAATATCTTTCGAGGAAGTGATTTTTTGCAACAAAAAAACCGAGGCGGTCTTTATAAAAACGTCACAATGTCGGTCAGAACAGCGAGCATCATTGTTCTGGTCGGCATTGCCGTCTTTATTGCGGTGCTTACCTTTGCAATAAACAACAACGGATTTACGGTCGAGTTTGATACAAACGGCGGAACCGAAGTTGAAAGCATAAAGGCTATGCACGGGGACCTGCTTGTGGTGACCGAAACGCCTAAAAAAGAGGGGTATACTTTTGTGGGTTGGTACCGCGATAAAGGGTGTACCGTAAAATGGGACCGAACAACCGATACCGTAACCGGCAGTATGACACTGTATGCGGGATGGGAAAAGACTTTGACTGATGAAAATTGAAACTTTAAGGCAAGTTAAAATCATTGACAAACCAAAAACTAAAGGGTATAATATTAAATTGGTTTAGGCTGTAAATTTTGGCCTTTTATTTGATGCCCTTTTGGGTTTAGGAGTTGGAATTTTAATGGAATGGATGTCACTTAATACCTTAAGAGAAAAGTATCTTTCTTTTTTTGAAAGCAAAGGTCATTTGCGTTTGGGAAGTTTCCCGCTTGTGCCCGATAACGATAAGTCGCTTTTGCTTATAAATTCGGGTATGGCACCGATGAAAAAGTTTTTCACAGGTGAGGTTGTACCTCCGAGAAATCGTGTTACTACCTGCCAAAAATGTATACGTACACCCGACCTTGAAAGGGTCGGCCATACCGCACGTCACGGTACATATTTTGAAATGCTCGGCAACTTTTCTTTCGGCGATTATTTCAAAGAAGAAGCCATCGAGTGGGCTTGGGAATTTTTGACCAAAACCTTAGAAATTCCTGAAGATTTGCTGTGGCCCTCCATTTATGAAAACGATGACGAGGCTTATGATATTTGGGTAAATAAAATAGGTGTTAACCCTGAGCACGTTGTCCGCCTCGGTAAAGAGGATAATTTCTGGGAACATGGCTCCGGTCCTTGCGGTCCTTGTTCGGAGATTTACTTTGACCGCGGTATTAAATACGGTTGCGGTAAACCCGACTGTAAACCCGGTTGTGACTGTGACCGATATATGGAAATTTGGAACAACGTATTTTCTCAGTTTAATAATGACGGCTTCGGTAATTATACCGAACTTGCTCAGAAGAATATTGATACCGGCATGGGACTTGAACGTTTGGCTTGTGTTTTGCAGGGCGTAGATAATCTTTTTGAGGTTGATACCGTTCGCAATATTTTGAACGAGGTTTGTGCTATTGCCGGCAAGGAATATGGTAAAGACGATAAGAGCGATGTTTCTATTCGTGTAGTAACCGACCACGTCAGAGGTTCGACCTTTATGATTTGTGACGGAGTTATGCCGTCGAACGAGGGCAGAGGTTATGTTCTCCGCCGTTTGCTTCGTCGTGCCGCACGTCACGGAAGGTTGCTTGGAATAAATCGTATGTTCCTGTGTGATATTTGTGACAAGGTAATCGGTGAAAATAAAGACGCATATCCTGAACTTGTTGAAAAGCAGGATATGATTAAAAAGATTATTTCGGTTGAGGAAGAAAACTTCAACAAAACTATTGATTTGGGCCTTAAAATGCTTGAAGATATTACTTCTAAAGGTCAAAATAAGGTGCTTTCAGGTGCAGATGCCTTTAAACTTAATGATACTTATGGTTTCCCCATTGACCTTACCAAGGATATTTTAGGTGAAAAAGGTTGGACGGTTGATGAGGAGGAGTTCCATCGCCTTTACAATAGCCAAAAACAAAGGGCAAGAGATGCGAGAAAGGCTGCTGACGGCGAAAGTTGGAAGAGTAACGATATTGCGTTTGATAATATTAAAGCAACCGAATTTTTAGGTTATACCGATGACGTTTGTGAAGCGGTAGTGCTTTCAATTGTTGTCGACGGCGAGCAGGTTGCATCGGTAGAAAATAAGAACGCTGTTGTTGTACTTGATAAGACTGTACTTTATGCAGAAAGTGGCGGTCAGGTAGGCGATATGGGTGTTATGGGTGAGTTTGCCGTTACCGATGTCAAGAAAAACGCAAGCGGCATTTTTACCCATTTTGTTACAGTTGACGGTACATTGTCGGTTGGAGATAAGGTTACCGTTACAGTCGATGTAGCAAGAAGAACTGCCATTCGTCGTAACCATACAGCCGCACACTTGTTGCAGGCTGCTTTGCGCTATGTGCTCGGTACCCATGTTGAGCAGGCAGGTCAACTTGTAAACGATTCGGCAGTACGTTTTGACTTTACTCATTTTTCGGCACTTTCTGCTGAGGAGTTAAATGCGGTAGAAAATTTCGTAAACGAGGCAATTTTCGATGCAATAGAGGTGGATAACCGTGAAATGCCAATTGGCGAGGCTAAGAAAAAGGGAGCTATGGCTTTGTTTGGCGAAAAATACGGCGATATTGTGCGTGTTGTAAACGTGCAGGGTCGTTCGGTTGAACTTTGTGGCGGTACCCATGTTAAAAATACATCGTCTTTGGGACTTTTTAAGGTTATTTCAGAGTCCAGTGTTGCTGCAGGTGTCAGAAGAATTGAGGCTGTTACCGGTAAAGGCGTTTTAGAGTTGCTTAATAAGTTTGAGGGTGAGTTAAATTCGGCCGCTGCAGTTTTAAAACTTAATAACCCATCAGAACTCGTTTCCAAATGTGAGCAGTTAAGTGCAGAACTTAAAAATGCACAAAAAGAGGTTGAAAAACTCAATTCAAAACTTGCCGCAGGTAAGGTTGACGAACTTATATCTTCGGCAAAAGACCTTGGCAAGGTAAAACTTATAACCGCAAAGTTTGACGGTGCCGGAAGCGATACTTTGCGTTCTATGGCTGACAAAATTCGTGATATGGCACCCCAAATGGTGGCTGTATTTGCCGATGTTAAGGGCGAATCGGTCACATTTGCAGTGACAAGCGGTAAAGATGCCGTAACAGCAGGTATTGCGTCGGGCAAGGTTGTGTCAAGCGTTGCCGCTGTTTGTGGCGGTAAGGGTGGCGGACGTCCCGACTTTGCTATGGCAGGTGCTAAAAATGTTGCTGATGTCAACAAGGCTTTAGCCGCTGCCGAAACCATTGTTGCCGAAATGTTAGGTTAAGGGGTGTAAAGATGGATTGTCTTTTTTGTAAAATTGCCGCAGGTGAAATACCTTCGACCAAAATTTATGAAACCGATGAGGTTTATGCCTTTGCCGATATCGACCCTAAGGCACCTTTTCATGCCATTATAATTCCCAAAAAACACATAAAAAGTGCCGATGATATCACCGAAGAAAACAGTTTCCTTATTGCAAAAGTGTTCGAGGTTGCGGCTAAAATAGCCAAACAGGAAAACCTGGAAAATGGTTATCGCATTGTCAATAACTGTGGTGAAGATGGCGGTCAGACGGTAGGGCACATTCATTTCCATTTACTTGCACGTCGCAATCTACAGTGGCCTCCGGGCTAATTTATAATGGGAGATGTTGAAAATGGATAAGTATTATGAGATGAAAATCGCAGGACTTAACAGAAAACTTGCAATTTGCAGTGTTAATGAACATTTAGATATTGCAGGGTTTATCATTTTTGGCGACGTTGAACTTACCATAGCCGCTTGCGGCGAGTTGCTTAAAAAGGTAAAAGAGTTTGACGTTATTGCTACACCTGAGGCTAAAAGCATTCCGTTGGCATATGAACTTGCACGTCAGTCGGGCAAACCGTACATTGTTGCCAGAAAAGGGCTAAAGGTGTATATGCGTGACCCTATTTCGGTAGATGTTACATCTATAACCACTAAAAATCAGCAACATCTTTATCTTGGCTCGGATGAAATCGAACTCATTAAGGGCAAAAAAGTGCTTATTATTGACGATGTTATCAGTACCGGCGAGTCACTCCAAGCCATGAAACAACTTATTTCAAAGGCAGGGGGCATTATTACCGATTGTTGTGCTGTTCTTGCCGAAGGCGATGCTGCAAAACGTGACGATATTGTATTTTTGGAGCAACTTCCGCTTTTCTTTAAATAATTTTAAAACCGTGTATTGCTAATTTGGCATTACGCGGTTTATTTTTTTAGAAAATTAACAAATTAGTATATTAAATCTATTAATTATCTGCTATAATGGAATAAGATATTAAGTTTTGGCTTTCGGAGGAAACCTATGAAAAATATACTCAAGAAAACTTTTGTATTTGTTGTGGTTGCTGTTTTGTTAATGTCGGTTTCGGCATGTGGCAAGAAAAACGGCGATTTTATAAAAGTTATCGAGAAAGACGGCTTTCAGTTTGGAATTTATAAAGGTTTTGTTGAAGTTTTGTCATACGTAGGCAACGATGTAGATGTTGTGGTACCTGAAACGATTGACCGGCAACCGGTAACCGTTGTAGGTGACTATGCTTTTAGCGGGTGTAGAACCCTAAATAGCGTGACACTTCCCATGACGGTCGAAAAAATTGGTGAAGAAGCATTCAGCCAGTGTATTTCGCTTACCGCCGTACAATTTCCCGAAACGCTTATGTCTATGGGCGACGGCATTTTTAGTTATTGCAGTTCACTTACAACCGTCACTTTGCCTGAGGGTATAAATGCGGTACCTAAAAACGCCTTTTACCGCTGTTCTAAACTATCAAGTGTGAATGTTCCCGCTTCAGTAAAAACCATCGGTGAAAATGCATTTGCCGATTGCGGTTTGCTGACAGAAATCGGTTTTTCTGAAGGGTTGACCTTAATCGAAACAGGGGCATTCAGCAGTTGTGAGCAATTGGAAAATGTGAATTTGCCCGATAGTTTGACCGAAATAAAATCTCATGCGTTCGAGGGTTGTGCTTCAATAAAAAACCTTAATTTTGGAAAAGGTGTTGCAACAATAGGCGAAAAAGCGTTCGGCATGTGTTCGGCACTTGAAAGCGTTACATTTGGCGATTCACTTAAAACTTTGGGGAATGAAGTGTTCAGTCAGTCGGGGCTAAAAACTGTAACTCTGCCCGATTCGGTTGTAAATATCGGAGCAGGTTGTTTTAAAGGTTGCCTTAGTTTGACCGAGGCAAAATTACCTACGGCTATTAAGGTTGTGCCCGACAGTATATTTGCTGATTGTCGCTCTCTTACCTCGTTTACTTTGCATGATGGTATAACTAAGGTTGGGCAATACGCCTTTTCAGGTTGCGAAAACCTTGCAACGGTGACCTTGCCTCAAGGCATTGTGGAAATTGGCAGTTATGCTTTTTCGGGTTGCCTTAAATTTGACAGTATAGTTTTGCCCGATAGTTTAAGACGAGTTGGTGAGGGTGCTTTTTCCGATTGCATAAATGCCCAAAAAATCCTGTTAGGTAACGGAATTGAGGAGATAGGAGCTTTTGCTTTTAATTACTGTTGCAGTGTGAAAAAGGTAACGGTTCCCGTATCGGTTGAAAAAATCGGGGAAGGCGTGTTTAGAAACTGCGAATATTTAAGAAGAGTTTACGTTCAAAAAGAAAAAAATTATTTTGATACATCCGATTGGGGAGTAGGCTTCAAAGTTGAGTGGAAGCCGATTAAAAAGTGATGAAAGAAAACGAAAAAAAGCAGATAGCAAAACAGGCGGTAAAACTTTTTGAAAACGAATATCCCGATGCCGTTTGTTCGCTTACATATAAAAATGCATTTGAATTGCTTATAGCCACAAGGCTTTCGGCACAATGCACCGATAAAAGAGTAAACTTAGTAACGCCGGCACTTTTTGAAAGGTTTCCTGACGCTTTTAGTCTTGCCAATGCCAAAGTGCAAGAGGTTGAGGAACTCATTAAAACCTGCGGGCTGTATAAAACAAAAGCGGCCGACCTTGTAGGGATAGCAAAAATGTTGTGTGAGGATTTCGGCGGCGAGGTTCCCGATACGGTTGAGCAGTTGATTTTGTTGCCGGGCGTCGGAAGAAAAACTGCAAACTTGGTTTGCGGTGATATTTTTGGTAAACCTGCCGTTGTCACCGACACGCATTTTATACGTCTTTGCAACCGTTTTGGGTTTGTTAAGACCACCGACCCTTTAAAGGTTGAAAAACAAATGAGGGCTATATTGCCACCTGAGAAATCAAATGATTTTTGTCACCGTGCGGTTTTGCACGGCAGAGCAGTGTGTACCGCAAGAAAAGCCTTTTGTGAAAAGTGCTGTTTTGAATCAATTTGTGAAAAACATCTTGAAAGGAAATCATAATGAAGATAATACATTGTGCCGATATACATCTTGATTCCAAGATAAACGCTAATCTTTCTGCCTCTAAAATCAAGCAACGAAAGGCTGAAATTCTGGCAACATTTTGCAATATGATAAATTTTGCGAAAGAACAAGGGGTCCACGTTGTAATTATTGCAGGCGATTTGTTTGATTCCGACCGTTGTTCCGAGGCTTCAATGCAGGTGGTATTATCTGAAATCAGTGCAGCCAAAAACACAGAGTTTCTTTATCTTTGCGGAAATCACGATGCCGGTAAGACGTTGGCAAATGCTTCTGTTCCGTCTAATTTAAAACTTTTTTGTGATACCTGGACCACCTTTAACTACGACAATGTAAGTATTACAGGTGTGGAGTTAAATAGCAACAACTGTCGCAATATTTACGACAGTCTTGTAGTTGATTCAAGCAAATTCAATATTGTTGTTCTTCACGGTGCAAAGGCTTATACTTCGGGCGAGGACACTGTTAATTTGGGCAGTCTTGCCGAAAGAGGTATTGATTACCTTGCTTTAGGGCATTACCATTCTTACGATTGCGGTAAACTTGATAACCGCGGTCAATGGTGTTACAGCGGCTGTCTTGAAGGACGAGGTTTTGACGAGTGCGGTGAAAAAGGTTTTGTGTTGCTCGAAATTGATAAAGATACATATAAAAAACAGTTTATAAAGGCTGCAAAAAGGGATATTGTTGCCGTTGATTGTGATATAAGCGGACTTTATGATATGGGTGCAATTCACGATAAAGCGGTTTCTTTAGTTGAGTCGGTTGACCGTGATTCAATGGTGAGATTGTCATTGACCGGTGAGATTCCTGAAGATTCAAATAAGGATATTCCGTTTTTAAACGAAAAACTTAATAGCATGTTTTATTTTGCCAAGGTGGTTGACGATACAAGGGTAAAAATCAATCCTGAGGATTATGTGAATGATGTTTCTTTAAAGGGTGAATTTATCCGTCGGGTCATGCAAGCCGACCTTGATGAGGAAACAAGAAGCCGAGTTATTGAATGTGGTCTGTCGGCACTTAAAGGAAGAGAGGTGTTCTGATGAAACTGATAAAATGCAGTGTTGAAAATTTCGGAGCACTAAGTGGATTTAAAATGGATTTTACCGATGGCCTTTGTGTTATAAAAGAGGATAACGGATTTGGTAAAAGTACGTTGGCAGCCTTTGTAAAGGCTATGTTTTATGGTCTTCCTGTTACAAGAAAGGCAGATATAAACGAAAACGAACGTTTAAAATACGACCCTTGGCAGGGCGGTAACTACGGTGGAAGTCTTGATTTTGAATGTGAAAAAGGCACATTCAGAATTGAACGCTTTTTCGGAAATAAGGCAAAGGACGATAGTTTTAAACTTTACGACCTTAAAAACGGCACCGAAAGTACTGTGTTTAGCGATAATATTGGTAACGAACTGTTTTCGATTGATGCTGAAAGTTTTGAAAAAAGTGTTTTTTTGCCTCAGCAAAAATTGGAAGTCGGAATGAATGCCAGCATTAATGCAAAACTAACCGGTCTTGTTGAAGACAACGACGATATCGGAAATTTTGACCGCGCTATGGCAGAACTTGATAAGCAACAAAAAGCAAGAGGTGTTAAGGGCAGACTTGATGCCTTAAATAAGGAAATTGCTTTAATTGAGCGTGATATTGTCGACAAAAGAAGTTCTGCCGGTGTTTTGGATGTATTATTGCAACAACGCAAGCAGTATAAGTCCAAAGAAGCCGAAATGGAAAGTAGATTGGAGCAACTTCGTCGGGAAATAAGCGTTATATCTGACCTTGCTGCAGCAATTAAGGATAACGAACGCCGAAGGGAACTGTCGGACGAAATTGTAAAATGTAAAGGCAAAATTGAAATTATCAATAAAAAATATAAGGTTTTGCCTACTGAGAGTGAAATAACGAGTGTTAATTCGGTTGTATCACGTTACACTCTTGCAAAATCGGGTTTAAATTTGCTTAATAAAGATACGCATGATGAACAGCGGTTTAGTGACGCCCAAAAGTTCTTTGTAAACGGTATTCCAACCGATGAGCAACTTGCCGAGTGTAAGGAAAATTTGCGAAAATACGAAGCACAAACCGTGAGAGCCGAGACCATTAAGACTCAAATAAACGAAATTCCCGCAGAAAGTGTGCCTCAAAAAGGTAAACTTATCGAAAAAGCGGTGCTTTTAGTTGCGGCATTGTTTGCTGTGACGGGAATATTCATGTTGTTTATAAACTTAATAGTTGGGGTTGCGCTTTTGGGCGTTGGTATCATTTCGGCAGGTGTTGCGGGATTTTTAATGCTGAAAGGCATGATAACCTCATCGGTTGCGTCGGCACCTAATAATTCCGAAAAATTAAGTGAAGAATATGCCACGTGTTTGGAAAGTGCTAACCGTTTTAAAGCACTTGCGGTAGAGTTTTTGAAAAATTACAGTGATGACGAACCGAATGTGGCAATAGAACAAATAGCCGAGAATTTAAAGGAATATAATACATTAAAAACCATAATCGAACGCAAAAACCAACAAAGAAATGAGCAAAATCAAATTTTAACCGAATTACAAGGTGAAATTGAAGAATTTTTTGAAAAAGTTACGGGAAGTGTCCCCGAAAACTTGACCGAAACCCTTGATTTTTTACGTGAAGACATTAAAAGTTTCGATTTTGCAACAAAAAAAATTAATGAGTGTAAGGAAAAGTTGAGTGCTATACCTCAAACGGATATTCCCGAAGGAGTCGAGGCGGTTGACCGCGAGGCTTTGATTTGTGAAGAGTCCGAATTAAGCGAAAAACTTGATGCTGTACGTCGTGAGATAACATCATTGCAGTCCCGTATTACGGTGGCTGAACTTTCTTCAGATGCTTTGCAGGACTTTTTAAGTCAACTCGACGATAAAAACGAGCAAAAGGCAGAGTTGTCAGCCAATCTTGAGGTTGTAAGGTTAACCGAGCAATTCTTAAAAGAAGCAAGAGACGGTTTATCAAGCAGGTATATGACTGTGCTTAAAAACAAATTCAAAGAGTATACGTCTCTGGTTTGCGGGGGCACGGTTGGGGAGTTTATGTTGGATAACTCTTTGAGTTTGGGGCTTAGCCGTGACGGTGGAATCCGCGAGAGCGAGTGCTTTAGTGAAGGTTATCGTGATATGTTGGACATTTGTATGCGTTTATCCCTTGCAGATGCTCTTTACGATGGCGAAAAACCCATGCTTATTCTTGATGACCCGTTTGTTAATCTTGATGACCAAAGGGTGCAAAATGCACTTTTGTTGCTTTCAAAGTTGGCAGAAAATCGTCAGATAATATATTTAACCTGCCATAACAGTCGAGTTCCTGAGTGATATAAAAGAGGCTTTTTACAAATTGTCTTAAATTTTTATAGAAAATTTCATGGGAATATGATATAATATTAAAGTTATAAAACATAAAAAATCAACTCAAATAATTCAAATATCAGGTGATATGAATGAAAGTAAAGTTTGTGCATAGAATTATCGGTTTGGTAATTGCTTTTGTGTTGCTTGCTGCAAGTGGTGCGTTTTTGTGGTATTTATATACTACCAAGATGGTTCCGACTAAATATTTGAAGTTAGGTGCTGCGTTTTTCACAGTGCTTTCGTTGGCTGTGTCATTGTTGTGTATCAACATCAACAAAACATGGAGGTCATTAATTGGATGCGTTTTAGCACTATTAATAGTCGGCGTACAATGCTTTGCAGTTGATTTTATTAAGGTTACAACCAATACTTTTGAGGAGATAACTCAGGTCGAACCCGAGTATGCCGAGGTTGGTGTATTTGTAAAGAGTGAGGATGAGGCGACAGCAATATCTGACCTTAAAGGGTACACATTTGGCATTATGAGGGCGTTGGACCGAAGTATAACCGATATTGCTATTCGTAACATTTCTAACACTTTAGGCGAAGAATTAACCGTTATTGAATATGAGACGGTTGACGAGGTGGCTGCTGCGTTAATCGAAACAAACGAAGTTACGGCAATTATTGTAAATAAAGCGTTTGTTGAAATCTTAAGCGAAATCGAGGGCTTTGAAGATGTAGGTGAAAAAATACGTGAGGTAGGCATACTTGAAATAGAAGACACTGTAAAACTTCCAACAGGAAGTTCGGGTGGAGGCAGTTACGCTGAAGGGCCGCTTGATATCGGTACATATGTAGCACCTAATCCGTCAACAAAAATGCCCGAACACGTTGTTTCACTGTATATAAGCGGTATTGACTGTTATGGTAAAGTTTCAAGACGCAGCCGAAGTGATGTAAACATAGTTGCATTTGCTAACACTAAAACGAAACAAATTGTACTTATTTCTGCTCCGCGAGATTTTTATGTTCCAACGCCGGTTACCAACGGTGTCTGCGATAAACTTACCAATGCCGGAATTTATGGAGCCAAGGTAAGCAAAGGTGCCCTTGAGATGCTTTATGATGCCGAGATTAATCATTATTTCAGGGTGAACTTTACCGGATTTATCAATATAGTAAATGCTATGGGCGGAATTACCGTTAATTCCAAATATGCGTTTACTACTAAAAACGGCGAAAGTTTTGTTAAAGGCGAGAATGTTCTTACCGGAAGCCAAGCTTTGGCTTTTGCACGTGAGAGAAAAAGTTTTGCAAGCGGAGACCGTCAGCGTGGTAAAAATCAGATGGAGGTTATAAAAGGTGTTATAAATAAGGCCACCAGTTTTGCTATGCTTACCAATTACAAGAAGATTTTGGATTCGGTGGCGGCAAGTATGGAAACCGATCTTCCTTATGAAAAGATAACCGAACTTATAAACAATCAGTTGAATGACAATGCCAAATGGAATGTTGTAAGTTATTCGGTTGATGGAACAGGTGCCTCAAGAAAGCCGTTTTCTCAAAAGAGCAGGTCTTATGTAATGTTACCAAAACAATCCACGATTGATAAGGCAAAAAGCCTTATTGACCAGCTTATAACCGACCAAGTTCCTACGTTGTGAGGTTGTTTAGATTTGTTAAAATGAAAGAGGGATAAAAGTTGATAAAAAACAAAGCTGATTACATACGCTATTTGCAGTGTGACGCAAAATCTCTCGGGTGTAAAAGGAAAAGGCCAAGGTTAATAGGTGACGAAATTTGGAAGTTTCAACGTTGCCTTAGGAAAAGGGAGTATTATTTAACCTTTACAGGCTTAAAAAAAATAATATTCACTTTGCCGATTTTTCTTAACCGTTTAAAGTTTAGGAACATTTCTTTAAAACTGGGATTTTCTATTCCGGCAGGTGTTTTTGACGAAGGTTTAGCTATTGTTCATTATGGAAATATTGTAGTAAGTCATGGTGCAAAGGTAGGTAAAAATTGCAGAATACATGAAGGCGTTAATATAGGCGCCACTAATGGTAGCAACAAGGCGGCAACTATTGGTGATAATGTTTTTATTTCAACCGGTGCAAAAATCATTGGAGATATTTCTATCGCCGATGATGTTGCAATAGCGGCTAATGCAGTCGTTGTAAAGTCAATAACCGAGGCAGGCACAACATGGGGAGGAGTTCCTGCTAAAAAAATAAGTGATAATGATTCTCATGCCAATCTTCCTTGCTTGTTTCCAAATGACGGGATATAAAATGTAAAGGCAAATGGCCTTTAAGGGGTGGAGTTATGAACTTTTTAGAACAAAGAATTTTAAAGGACGGCATTGTAAAAAAAGGCAATGTTTTAAAGGTTGACAGTTTCCTTAACCATCAGATGGATATCGAACTTATGGATATGATGGGGCAGGAGTTTTATAACCGTTTTAAGGATAAAAAAATAACCAAGGTGCTTACCATTGAGGCATCAGGCATTGCTATTGCTTGTTCGGTTGCACGTTGTTTTAATGTACCGGTTGTGTTTGCTAAAAAAAGCAAGAGTATTAACATCGATGGTGAAATGTACGTTGCCGAGGTTGAATCGTTCACCCATAAAAATGTAAATAAGGTAATTGTGTCTAAACGCTTTTTAAGTAACGAGGACCATGTACTTATAGTAGACGATTTTCTTGCAAACGGTTGTGCTTTGCAGGGACTAATATCAATTACCGAAAGTGCGGGAGCAACGGTTGAAGGTCTTGGAATTGCCATTGAAAAAGGATTTCAATACGGTGGCAGAGCCATAAGGAATTTAGGATACCGTTTGGAGTCATTGGCAATAGTTGAGTCGATGGACGAGGAGTCGGGTACAGTTAAGTTTAGGGAGCAGTAAAATGCTTACATTGTTTTGGACATTTTTTAAAATAGGTCTTTTTACGTTTGGCGGCGGGTACGCCATGATTGCCAATATAAGAGAAATAGTTGTTGAGAACAAAAAATGGTTGACCGAAGATGAACTTTTAGAGATTACCGCTGTTGCCGAATCAACACCAGGCCCGATTGCAATAAATCTTGCCACCTATGTAGGTTTTAAGAAAAGGGGCTTTTGGGGAAGTGTTATGGCTACATGTGGGGTGGTTTTGCCGTCGCTAATTATTATTTTTATTATTTCATTGTTTTTGGATTCGTTTTTAGCAAACAAATACGTTGCATTTGCCTTTAAAGGGATTAAATGTGCAGTGGCATTTCTTATAATTAAAGCAGGTGTTGTTTTTTTCAAAAAAATGCCTAAAAAAGTGTTGCCGTATGCCACGTTTACGGTCGTCTTTGCAGCAATGTTGATATTTGAAGTTTTGTCGGTTAAATTCAGTTCTATAATACTCATATTAATCGGTGCTGTTTTGGGACTGGCAGTGTATCCCAAAAGCGGAAAGACGGTGGACAAATGATTTACCTTCTGCTGTTTGCTGAATTTTTTAAAGTTGGGCTTTTTTGCTTTGGCGGTGCATTTGGCATGATACCGTTAATTGAAGAAACGGTTTTGCGCCACGGTTGGCTTACAGAATCAAGATTTGTTGAGCTTATCGGTGTTTGCGAATCAACACCAGGGCCGATTGCTGTTAACATGGCAACTTACATTGGCTCTACCCAAGGTGGTTTTTTTGGTAGTGTCGTTGCTACGTTGGGTGTTGTATTGCCATCGTTTTTAATAATTCTCGTTATAGCATCTTTACTTAAAAATTTTTCTGATAATAAATATTTCAAAGCGTTTTTAAAAGGTGTAAAACCTGTTGTTACAGCGCTTATTTTATCAACCGGTGTAATATTTTTGTTTAAGAGTTTGGGCTTTGTTTCGATAACTAATATACGAATCGATATAGTAAGCCTTGCCATTTTTTCGTTGTTGCTGTTAGTGTATTTTCTTGTTAAATGTGTATTTAAGAAGAAAATTTCATCAATTTTTCTCATAGCACTGTCAGCGGTGCTCGGTATTGGCATTTCAATGCTTAGTGAAATTTTATAGTCTAGTGTTAAGTTTTTGAAAGGTTTACTAAAATCATAAAATATAAAATAAATAACCCATCTTTTGAAAGAAGATGGGTTATTTTTTTAACTTTAGAGCATAATAAGTTTTACTTTGAGTTTGGGGGCTTAGTTGGTGCCGGTAATTGCGTATTTTGGTGGTAGAAAAGAAGAGTTTGAGGCGGTGTCGGGGCTTAGTGTGGTAAATTTAATAAATTTGCCAAGCGAGGGCAATTTTGATGTGATAGTTATCGATTGTGAACCGCTTGAAAAAGCAAAAGTACCACAGGGTGCTGTGGGTGTGGTTGCATCTGATAATAAAAAAGGCTTGGAGTGTCTTATGCGAAGTGGTGTGAGAACGGTAACCTGCGGACTTTCGCGACGCGATACCATTACCTTGTCAAGTTCTGTCACTGATATAACTGTTTGCTTGCAACGAAGATTACCTATGATTGGAAAAGGAATTTTAGAGCCTGCCGAATATGTTGTAGAATACAATGGCGACGATTATATGTTGCTTCTTTTAACAACGGCGGCAAGACTTTTATCGGGATTAGAACCAATATAAAAACTCCCGCGGATGTTGTATCCGCGGGAGTTTTGCAATTAAATTATTTAAGTGCGGCTTTGAGGTTTTCGAGCTGAGTTTTGAGTTCTGCGGGGAGTTTGTCGCCAAACTTCTTGTAGTGCTCTTCAATTTCAGCAGCCTCTTTAGTCCACATATCCTTGTCAACGGTAAGAATGCCTTTAAGGGTATCCATATCCATATCAAGGTCGGTAAGGTCGATATCTTCAGGCTTCGGAACATAACCGATAGCAGTCTCGGTAGCATCAGCCTTGCCTTCGCAACGGTCGATAATCCAGTTAAGAACTCTCATGTTATCGCCAAATCCGGGCCAGAGGAAGTTGCCGTCATCATCGGTACGGAACCAGTTAACATTGAAAATCTTGGGAGCCTTGTCGCCCAACTTCTTGCCCATCTCAAGCCAATGACGGAAGTAGTCACCCATGTGGTATCCGCAGAAGGGAAGCATAGCCATGGGGTCACGACGGGTAACACCAACAGCACCGGCTGCGGCAGCAGTGGTCTCAGAAGCCATAGCAGAACCTACGAATACACCGTTTTCCCAGTTCTTTGACTGGTATACAAGCGGAGCAGTCTTAGCGCGACGGCCACCGAATACGATAGCCGAAATCGGCACGCCTGCGCCCTTATCAAATTCTTCAGAAATGCAGGGGCAGTTAGCAGCAGGAGCGGTGAAACGAGAGTTGGGATGTGCAGCACAGGTAGATTTGTCTGCCTTGTTGAATTTTGCAGGGTCCCAAGGTTTGCCGGTCCAATCGTCTGCATTCTGGGGTAAATCTTTATTAAGACCTTCCCACCAAACAGTGTTGTCATCTTTGCAGTGAGCAACGTTGGTGAAGATGGTGCCTTTTTTGGTAGAAGCAAGAGCGTTGAAGTTGGATTTTTCGTTAGTACCGGGAGCAACGCCAAAGAAGCCGTTTTCAGGGTTGATAGCATAAAGTCTGCCATCGGGTCCTATGCGCATCCAAGCGATGTCGTCGCCAACAGTCCAAATCTTGTAGCCTTTCTTGCGCAAGTATTCGGGGGGAATAAGCATAGCGAGGTTGGTTTTACCGCAAGCAGAGGGGAATGCAGCTGCGATGTATTTAACTTCGCCCTGAGGATTTTCAAGACCTAAGATAAGCATATGCTCTGCCATCCAGCCTTCTTTCCAACCTTGGTAAGAAGCAATCCGGAGTGCGAAGCACTTTTTGCCGAGAAGAACGTTTCCGCCGTAGCCGGAGTTTACCGAGATAATGGTGTTGTCTTCGGGGAACTGGCAGATGTATCTGTACTCGGGGTCGATATCGCAACGAGAGTGTAAGCAACGTACCCAATCGTTAGAATCGCCAAGAACTTCCATAACCTTAGGACTTACGCGGGTCATAATAAGCATATTAAGAACAACGTAAACAGAATCGGTTACCTCAATACCGATTTTAGCAAGAGGAGAGCCGATAGGTCCCATAGAATAAGGGATAACGTACATGGTCTTGCCTTTGTAGGAACCGCGAGCGATGTTGTAAAGTTTTTTATACATTTCGTCGGGTGCACACCAGTTGTTAGTGGGGCCGGCGTCTTCTTGTTTTGTTGTGCAGATAAAGGTTCTGTCTTCAACACGAGCAACGTCGTTCTGTTTGGTTCTGTGTAAATAGCACTCAGGTAAAAGTTCCTGATTAAGCTCGATGAGTTCGCCAAGTTCTACAGCCAATTTGCGAAGCTCTTCGGTCTGCTTTTCTGAACCGTCAATCCAAACTACGCTGTCAGGGGTAAGAAGTTCTTTCATTTCTTCTAACCATTTTAAAACAGTGGGGTTTTTAGTCATGTTTATTCTCCATTCATAATTTATAGTGTTAGACTTAATTAAAAGCCAAATTTCTACCGATACATTATATATTATAGGTCGACTTTCGTCAAGTAAAAAAACGCAAAATGTTAAAATTTTGACAACATATTTTAAAATTTTTAAACAGGTTAATAAACACCCGAAAAATCGTCGTCAATTGTAATAACACAGCAGTATGTCGGGTCAATATCTCGTGCGATGGCACTTATGGCTTCTTTGACCTGTTTGTGTGACATGGTACATCCAAGTGGCAGGCAGGCATCAAAAATAAGATTGTTCTGTTTCTCGCCTTTAACCATACGAAAATCGTGTATGGTTATGCCCTCATATATTTTGCCGACTTTTTCTGAAATTATTGCGCGAGCGTTATTTACTTCTTCGTCGTCGGTAACGATGGGGTCCATATGTATAACTGTTTGTACTCCGGTTTTTTCAAAAATATCACGTTCGCAAGCATCTATTTTTTCATGTGAAATAAGTACATCGGCGCTGGAACTTACCTCGACGTGTAGCGAAGCAAAACTTCTTCCCGGGCCGTAGTTATGGACAATCATATCGTGAATACCCAAAAAATCAGGTTCGGTCATTACAATATTTTTAATATTTTCAACCGTTTCTTTTTCGGGGGCAAGACCGATAAGCGGGTCCATAGTTTCTTTAACGCTTCTAACACCGGCAGTAAGTATTATTACCGATACTATAAGACCTGCAAACGGGTCAAGATATTTAACAAATTCCATATCTCCGAAGAAATAGCAGATTATCGAAACTGCAAGAATGGCGCCGGTCGAAATACAGTCATTAAAAGAGTCGGTTGCCGATGCTTTTAACGCTGATGAACCGATGGCAACACCTAATTTGCGATTAAAAATACCCATCGCTAATTTTATAAGTATTGAACACAACAAAATTATAACCGTAATTAATGAAATATCGGGCAGAAGAGGGGATTTCAGTTTGCCTAATGACTCGGTCAACAGTTCAAAACCGACGATAATGATAAGTACCGAAACCATCATTGCCGACATATATTCCATTCTTCCGTGACCGAAGGGATGCTCGCGGTCGGCAGGTTTAGATGCCAATTTAAATCCTAAAAACGTAACCACAGACGAGCCCATATCCGAAAGGTTGTTAAAAGCGTCGGCTATGATAGAAACCGAACCGGATAAAAGACCCGCTAAGAGTTTTATTGAAAAAAGTATCAGATTACCGAAGATACCTACAAAACTGCCGATATTACCTACTTTTGTACGTGTTTGGGGTGAATCGGCATCGTTTCCCACGATTCTTTTAATTAAGTTCGCCATTAGATTTTACCCTTAGAGCCCTTTGCTCCAAAACTGCTTTCGTTTAAAATATTTGTGTCAATTGTGAACATAAGATTTTCGCGGTCACGCTGACGTTTAAAAGCAAGTGAAATAAGTTTGTCGACAAGTTCAGGATATTTTAACTCGGTTGCTTCCCAAAGGTAGAAAGAAAGTGAACCGGGAATGGTGTTAATTTCGTTAACGTAAACCTTGTTGTTATCATCACAGTCCATAAGGAAGTCGATTCTGACAACACCCGAAGCGCCAATGCACTTAAAGGTATCAACTGCGATTTTTTGAATTTCTGCAGTTTTTTCGGGTGATAAATCGGCAGGTAATTTACGACTGAGTGACGCCATACCTTTCGAGCCTGATTTAGAAGCATTAGCGCGATATTTATCGTCAAATGAAAGAATTTTATCATGCATAACGGGTTCTTCTAAAGTTGAGGGCTTGCAGTCGCTTCTGTCACCCAAAACCGAACAGTTGATTTCTCTTAAATTTTCAACCGCGTGCTCTATAAGTATATTACCTGCAAAGGTGCAAGCCAAGTCAACAGCAGTAATAAGTTCACTTTGGTCGGCAACCTTGGAAATTCCGATACTTGAGCCCAAGTTAGAGGGTTTTACTATAAGTGGGTATTGAAGCTTGTTTTCGATTTTTTCAATTGTTTGGCTTTTCTGTAATGCCCATTCGCGAGAAGAAAAATAAACACCCGGTAAAACAGGAATTTCGTTATCATTCAAAACGTTCTTAAAAAGCACTTTATCCATACCGAGTGCGGACGACATAACGTCGCAACCAACGTAAGGCAGGCCTAAAGCTTCTAAATAGCCTTGCAAAGTGCCGTCTTCACAGTTTGTGCCGTGAACGATGGGGAAAGCAACATCAACAGTAATAGGCTTTTTCTTGAAAAGTCCACCACCCAAAAACTCAATATTAACCTTGTTATTATCGGGTACAAAGACAATTTTTTCACTTGTTTTTTCAATTATCTCGGGGGTTTTAAAAATTTCTATCGAGAAAAATCTCTCATCGGTGTAAAAAACACCTTTTTTGCTGATATAAACAGGAATAACGTTGTATTTTTCTTTATTAATGTTACCCATCGCCTGAACTGCCGAGATAATGGCAATTTCGTGCTCGACCGAACGGCCGCCAAATATAACTGCAACGGTTGTTTTCATAAAGTTTCTCCTCATTCCAAATAGTTATCGGGTAAATCGTTCTCAAAAAGAAGAACGGTATTTTTATCGCACATAGGGGTAAATAATTTAACGGCTTCGGCAAACGATGAAACTGTGTAAAGGTTATCTTTGCAAAATTTAGTTTCGTTAATGCCTTCGGCAATAGGAACCGAACGCTTTTTGCCGACAAGAATTATTACATCGGCGTGTTTTGCGGCTTCGGCACCTAAACGTTTATTACACTCAAATTCCCTGTCGCCAAGTTCAACAAGACCCGGCGTAACAAGAATTTTTTTCATGCCGTCAAAACTGCCCAAAACTCTAACTGCTTCAAGGCAACCTTCGGGGTTTGAATTGTAAGCGTCATCAATAAGCGTGGCGCCGTTTATATAATTTTTAAGTTCAAGGCGATGCTCTACTGGTTTTAATTTAGACACCGCAAAAGCGATTTCTTCGGGCGTTAGCCCCAAATGAAGCGCTACCGATGCAGCAGCGGTTATGTTAAGCGCATTGTGAAGGCCTAAAAGTTTAGAGGTTACGTCAAAACAAATGTCGCCGTGTTTAATTGTCAAAGTAAGTCCTGACGGAGAATACGAAATATTTAATGCTTCACAGTCGCAATCTTTAGTTCCGTAGGTTATAGTATCGTATTGCGTAAGTTTTTGTTTTATGAGTTCATTATCCGAGTTTAAAAACATTTTGCCGTTTTTGGATTTAACATGGTCGGCAAGTTCAAACTTGGTAGAAACAACCGTTTCAATGTTGCCGAAGGTATCGAGGTGTTGAGGACCTACTGAGGTGATAATTCCAAGGTCTGGATTTGCAATATCGCAAACTTCGGCAATATCTCCTTTGCGTTTTGCACCCATTTCGCAAACAAAAATTTCGGTTTGCGGTTTTAAGTGATTTCGCACCGTAATAACAACACCCATGGGGGTATTGTAGTTTTCGGGGGTTATAAGAGTGTTGTATTTTTCACTTAAAATCCGTCCTAAAATAAACTTGGTACTGGTTTTACCGTAACTGCCGGTAACACCGATAACCTTAAGACCACTGTGCTCGCGTAAAATCTTTTTGGCATCTAAAACATAGTAGTTCGAGATTGCTTTTTCAACGGGCTTCATCACAATAAGCGATAAAACGGTTATTATTGGCGAATAGATCGCACAAATGAAGAGTGCTATTCCAAAAATTTTACTGCCAACACCGCTTAATGTAACCGATAAAACGGCGAGTGTTGAAAAGAGAACTGCCGCGGCAAAAATCATACGTTTAACCCTTGCGGTTAGCACTAATTTCTTTATCGATTTTTTATTTTTATTGACCGCAATAATTGCAAAAAGTCCAATAACAGCAATAAGTATAGCAGTGTTAACGGCATTGAACAGGGAAAAAGAAGAAGTTACACCGAAGAAAACAGCAACTGCGCCCAAAACGGAAACCAAAAGTGTTGTAATATCAAAAAAATTGAAAGCACCTTTATACCATCTGAAATAGCGTGAGAGAAAATAAGAATTTTGCTGAAGCATCTGATATTGGCGGGTAAGACCCAAAGTGCCGAGTGCTGCCGTAAAAACGGCGAAAGTAATTTTTAAAATTAAATCCATAATATTTCTCTCCAAAACTTAAGGAATAAAACTGCGTAAAATAGCGTTGACTTCCAAAGGTTTTTCGGCAAAGGACCAATGCCCTGTGCCTTTTATAACACAAAGACCGCAGTCTTTAATCATTTTTTCTATTTTCTTAGCCATGTAAAGCGGTGTGGCGGTATCATTCTCGCCCCATATAAGTAATGTTGAGGCTTTAATGTTCGGAACAAACGGAGTCATGTCATCGTTTACTAACTTCACCATGGTTTTTCTCATAACTTCGGGTGCCGAACTGTAATCGGCCGAGCCAAAATGCGAACGCGCGTTTTTAACGATTTCTTTCCCTTCTTCACCGAAAACACGAAGTTCAAAAATTTTCCTTATAGTCTTAAAGGTGGCCACTTTTATGCTTTTTTTGAGGTTGAATTTAGGCTTTAGACCGGCACCGTCGATAAATACAATTTTAGGTGGGGTCATAAGACCGGTTCCGCACATTTTCATAATTACACGGCAACCGTGTGAATGGCCGATAAGTATAGGATTGATTAGATTTAATTTGTCGCAAAACTCCAGTACAAGTGCAACATAATCGTCGATATCAAGCGGTTCTTTTGGTAGGTCGCTCTGACCGCATCCGGGAAAATCCAAGGCAATAACGTGGCACTTATCTTGCAAAGCACCTATTATACTTCTAAAACTTTCTGCCGATGCGCCCCATCCGTGCAGCATAAGTACGTCGGGTCCCGAACCTTGTTCTTGGTAATTTATTTTTAAGTCGCCGATTTGAACGTTCATAATGGCGCCTCCAAGTAATATAATATGAATTTAGGCATTATTACTTGTATTATACCAAACTTCTTCCCAAAAAAGAAGATGTGTTTTCAATATTTTTAGAAATTTTTTGAAATTTATTTTACATTTGTTACTAACGGTTAAAATATGTAATTATTTATTAGTTTGTTAACAAAAATTTATTGCATTTGATGCTATTTGGTAGTAAAATATTATTATTAAATTGACAGAGGTGTATCTATGGCACAAGAAACTGTTGAACTTATTAAAAAAACCGAATCTGAGGCCGAAAAAGTGGTTGCTAATGCGCAAGAGCAGGCAACCGAAATTAAAGCGCAAGCCAAGTCAGAGGCTCAAAAACTTTTGGTTGACGCTAAACAAAAGGCTGTTGATTATGTTAAAGAATTGGCTGACCTTTCTAAACAAAAGGCAACAACATTTATGCAATCGGCAGAAGAAGAGGCGTTAAAACAATCAGACGCAATAGTAATGGTTGCAAACGAAAAACGAGATGCGGCTGTTAAAAAATGCGCAGAACAGTTGCTTAAATAAGTTTTTATTAAAAAGTTTTAAGTGTGGTGATTTAATTTGGCAAAGGTCATAATGAAAAGCGTGACCGTTTTTGCACTTAGAAGTGAACGAAAAAAATTGATGGAATATCTGCAAAGGCAGGGTACTGTTGACATTTCTCGCATGGAAAACGAGCGGGCTGAAGAAGGATTTGTGAAAATTGAAACTACGCAATCGGCCAACAGTTTTGAGCGAAATGCTGCCACGGCTGAAAAAGCGGTTGAAATTGTTAATGAATACGTCCCTAAAAAAGGCGGACTTTTATCCTCTTTTTCGGGCAGAAGAATTGTAACTGATGATGAATTTTCAAAGGTTGCAAGCGAAAATGTTCAAATATTGCAAAAGTGTCATAATGTGGTTAAAGCATCGGCCGGAATGACCGAATGCGCTGCCGAAAAAGCGAGACTTTTAGCAAGAATTGAGTCGCTTATTCCATGGGAAAAATTAGATGTTTCACAGCAATTTTCGGGCACAAAAAGAACGGTTGGATTTGTGGGTTCGTTACCCAAAAGAAGAACCGAGCAAGAAATAGCTGAAATTATTGCTTCGGCCGATAGTGATTTAGAGTTTGTAGTTGAAACGGTTTCTGCAAACGATGAGCAGACGAATGTTTTTATTTTGTGTGTCAAATCGCAATCGGAAAAAATGTCTCAAGTTTTAAGAGGTTTGGGCTTTGTAAAACCACCGCAGGCAACAACTAAGGTGCCTAAGAAAAAAATTGCCGAGTTGAAAAAAAGGCTTGAACAAACCGAATGTAAACTTGAAGAATATAAAAAAGAAATTATTGAATTGGCTGTGTTTAGAGAAGACATGGAACTTGTTGCCGATTATTTTAAGGTTCGTGCCGATAAGTATCGCGCAATAGGAACACTTGACCACTCTAAAAACACATTTATCGTTAAAGGTTATATTGATGAGTGTAAAGCAGACCAATTAAAACAATATGTTGAGTCAAATTTTGCAGCTTCGGTAGAAATTGAAGAGCCTCGCTGTGAGGACGATGTTCCGGTTGCTATTAAAAACAACGATTTTACGGCACCGGCAGCGGGACTTACCGAACTTTATTCGTTACCCGGCAAAGAAGATATTGACCCAACGCCTGTAATGAGTTTCTTCTATTACTTCTTCTTCGGAATGATGCTTTCTGATGCGGGATACGGTTTGTTGCTTGCCTTGGGTTCGTGGTTTTTGCTTAAAAAATTCCAACCCGAAAAGGATATGGCAAGGTCGCTGAAACTCTTTATATACTGTGGTATATCCACTGTATTTTGGGGTATTATTTTCGGAAGTTTCTTTGGCGATGCAATATGGGTAATTTCCGAAACATTTTTTGGCGTAACATTACCGCCGTGGCCGATAAACCCAATGAATCAAGCAATAGAACTCTTTATAATAAGTGTTGCTATGGGATTTGTGGTTATTATGACCGGACTTATAGTTAAACTGCTTAACACAGCAAGGAATCAATCGGTTGCCGACGCAATATTTGAAACAGGCAGCTGGATACTTATTCTAATAGGTATAGGTGTGTTGGCGGTTGGAATACTTGGTGGTATTGCAACGTTGACACCCATAGGTGGTGTTTTGGCAATATTGGGCGCTCTTGTGGTAATCGCAAATGGTGTTCGTGCCAAGGGACCGGCAGGTATTATTTCAGGTATTGGCGGTCTGTATGATATAACGGGCTATATAAGTGATTTAATGTCGTTCTCGCGACTTATGGCATTAGGACTTACAACTGCCGCAATGGGTCAGGTATTTAACATGCTTGGCGCAATGGGTGGAAGAAGTGTTGTTGGTGCTCTTATTATGTTTGTTATATTCACAGTAGGGCATCTTTTAAGTTTTGCTCTTAATGCTCTCGGTGCATACGTTCACACGCTTCGTTTGCAGTATGTAGAGTTGTTTGGAAAGTTTTATGAGGGTGGCGGCAAACCTTTTAAGCCGTTTTCTCACAAAGGTAAATATACAAGATTTAAGGAGGATAAATAATTATGACACAGGGTGTAGTTTTAGCACTTATAGGTGCAGCATTGGCAACTGCTTTGGCAGGTATTGGCTCGGCAAAGGGCGTAGGTAAAGCAACAGAGGTTGGTATGGGTGTTTTGTCAGAAAACCCCTCTATGTTTGGTAAACTTCTTGTTCTTGAACTTCTTCCCGGTACTCAGGGCCTTTACGGATTTATTATTACGTTTATGATTCTTATCAACATTGGTGTTCTCGGCGGAGATGCTGCAGCAGTTACTACTGCTCAAGGATGGCTTTATTTTGCCGCTTCGTTGCCTATTGGTATTGGCGGTCTTTTCTCCGGTATCGCTCAGGGTAATGCTGCTGCAACAGGTATAGCACTTTGTGCAAAAAGACCTTCAGAATTCTCCAAGGCAATGGTTTCGACCACACTTGTTGAAATTTATGCACTTCTTGCATTCATCGTATCGCTTCTTTCGGTTATTGCAATAGGCGGTATCGGTGTTTGATAACTTGTTGTAAAGGATTGAATGTAAATGACCGCAAGTGAAAAAATTGCACAGCGCATTTTAAATGATGCTGAAATTGAGTCGAAAGAGATTATCGCTTTGGCAAAAAAAGAAGCTGAAAATATAATTTCAGAAGGCAAACAAAAGGCTGAAGAGTTATTAACAGAACTTAAAAGTGATGCTCAAAAGAAAGCTGACGCAGTTGACGAGTCGGCTGCATCTTATGCAAAACTTTCGGTTAGAAACGCTGTGTTGCTCAAAAAAAGAGAGGAGATTGAAAAAACTCTCCTTGCTTTAGAGCAGTATTTGGTTTCGTTGCCTTTGGATGAGTATTTTGATGTACTCTCAAGCCTTGCAAAACGTTATGCAAACGGTGAAAAAGGTGTAATGGTTTTAAACAGTAATGATTTAAAACGCAAATCGGCCGATTTTGTTGTGGCAATGGCTGAGCTTAACATCACTATATCGAACGAAGCTGACGACTCGATAGTTGGTGGATTTATTTTGAAATATAATGATATCGAGCAAAATGCTGATTTTAAAGCACTTATTGCAGAGAAAAAAGAGGAATTGACCGATATTGTTAACAAAGAACTGTTTTAAAAGGTAGGTGACTTTAATGCTTATGTCCTGGGGCTTTTCGGTTGGAAATGTTCGCGCAAGGGAAGGCTCTCTTTTAAAAAGGCAGGATTTGTTGGAGTTGGCTGCTTTTAGTAACGAAAAACAACTTGTTCAAGCGTTGCTTGATAAAGGATTTGGTAAAACTGCTACCGAAATTGAACAAATGGTTAAATCGGAAACAGATGATTTGTGGGAATATGTAAAAACTACTGCTGCCAAATTTTCGGTTTTCGCCCCATTTTTGCTTGACAACGACTATCACAACATAAAGGTCGTTATAAAGGGAGTTTTGTCCGGAAAAGAATATAAGCATCTTTTATTGTCTCCTTCGGTTATTGATGTGGAAGTTCTTCAAACAGCTATAAAGGAAAAGAAATTTTCGTTGTTGCCTGAGTTTTGCGCTCAAGATGTAAGCGATGGCTATTCGTTGCTTGCTGCAACTTCAGATGCTCAACTTGTAGATGGAATATTAGACAAAAGTCGCATGAAAGCATCGTTGAATTTGGTAGAAAATGCGTCAGGTGTGCTTCGTGAATATATTGAAACCAAGGTGCTTTTTGAAAACATTAAGGTTGCCTTAAGAGGCGCAAAGGCGCAAAAGGATGCTGATTTTTATAACAAAACGCTTTATTTTCCGGGGAACGAAACAGCGCTTAAAAATGCTGCTTTAGAAGGTGTGCAAGCGGTAGAGGAGTGGCTTTTGTCATTTGAAAAACCTGCCGCAGAAAGTCTTAAAAAATCATCGTCTGAGTTTGAAAAATATGTTGATAACCGACTTATGGCTATAATTAAAAAAGCAAAATATATAAGTCACGGGCCCGATGTTATTATAGCGTATGTATTTGCTAAATTAGCTGAAATAAGGGCGGTTTTGATGATTGCTTCGGGTATTCGTACCGAAGCGGGAGAAACTGCAATAAGAGAAAGACTGAGGGAACTTTATGATTAGAATTGCCGTTTTGGGAGATATTGACAGCATAAAGGGATTTTCAGCAGTTGGGCTCGATATTTTCCCGTGTACAGATTACGATTCGGCGCATGAATCGTTTAAAAAGATAACCGACGGCGGTGTATATGGCGTTGTTTATGTTACCGAAGAATATGCCGAGTTATTGAAAAAAGATATTGCAAAGTTTGACGAGGTCATGAGCCCCGCCATTATCCCCATTCCGGGCATAAAAGGGAATACCGGTTACGGTATAAAAAGGCTCAGCGAATCGGTGGAAAAAGCCGTCGGTTCGGACATTATCTTTAATGATTGAGATGGAGTTGACTAAATAAAATGGCTAACGGAACAATAGTTAAGGTTGCCGGTCCTCTTGTTATCGCAGAGGGCATGCGTGACGCAAATATGTTTGACGTTGTGCGTGTAAGTGATTCAAAACTTATCGGTGAAATAATTGAAATGCACGGTGACCGTGCCTCAATTCAGGTTTATGAAGAAACTTCGGGATTAGGCCCCGGTGAAGAGGTTGTAAGTACGGGCATGCCGTTGTCGGTTGAATTGGGCCCCGGTCTTATAGGCTCGATTTTTGATGGTATACAGCGTCCTCTTGCAAAAATTATGGAGGTCAGCGGTACTAACCTTAATCGTGGCGTTGAAGTGCCTAAACTCGACCGTGATAAAAAGTGGCATTTTAATCCTGCCGTAGCGGTGGGTGACGCCGTTAAATTCGGCGATACTTTGGGAACGGTTAACGAAACTGCTGTTGTACTTCATAAGGTTATGGCACCTAAAGGTGCAGACGGTGTTGTTGTAAGTATTTCAGAGGGAGATTACACTGTCGAACAAACAGTTGCAACCGTTAAAACCGAAAGCGGTGAGTTGGTTGAAGTAACGTTGATGCAACATTGGCCTGTTCGTGTAGGCCGTCCATATAAGAAAAAGTTATCACCGGATATTCCGCTTGTTACGGGTCAGCGTGTTGTCGACACTATGTTCCCAATTGCTAAAGGCGGTGTTGCCGCTGTTCCCGGTCCTTTCGGCTCGGGTAAAACGGTTGTTCAGCATCAGTTGGCAAAGTGGGCGGCCGCTGATATTATCGTTTACATCGGTTGCGGTGAACGCGGTAATGAAATGACCGATGTACTAAATGAATTCCCTGAACTTAAAGACCCAAGAACAGGCAGTTCACTTATGGAAAGAACTGTGCTTATAGCCAACACTTCCGATATGCCTGTTGCGGCTCGTGAGGCTTCGATTTATACCGGTATTACCATTGCTGAGTATTTCAGAGATATGGGTTATACCGTAGCACTTATGGCTGACTCGACTTCTCGTTGGGCAGAGGCTCTTCGTGAAATGTCGGGTCGACTTGAAGAAATGCCGGGTGAAGAAGGTTATCCCGCATATCTCGGTAGCCGTCTTGCTCAGTTCTATGAAAGAGCAGGTCGTGTTATTGTTAATGGCACGGAAGATACTGAAGGCGCATTGTCGGTTATTGGTGCGGTATCGCCTCCCGGTGGTGACATTTCCGAACCTGTTTCTCAGGCAACCTTGCGTATTGTCAAGGTCTTCTGGGGACTTGATTCCGCACTTGCTTATAAACGTCATTTCCCCGCAATTAACTGGCTTACCAGTTATTCACTTTATAGTGATATGCTGTCGGGTTGGTTTGACAGCAACGTAAAGCCCGATTGGATGGAACTTCGTAATCGTATGATGGTGCTCCTTCAGGAGGAAGCAGAACTTGAAGAAATCGTAAAACTTGTTGGTATGGATGCTTTGTCGGCATCCGACCGATTAAAACTTGAGGCTGCAAGGTCGATTCGTGAAGACTATTTGCATCAAAACGCTTTCCACGATGTTGACACCTACACCTCGCTTGATAAACAGTATGCCATGATGACGGCTATTTTAAGTTTTTATGATAAATCTGAAAATGCTCTTAATAATGGCGGAGATATTAGCAAAATAGTTGCTATGCCCGTAAGGGAAAAAATAGGTAGACTTAAATACGTAGCCGAAGACAAGGTTGCAGAAGAACTTGCTGACATTGAGGCAAGACTTGATGCTGAACTTGCTCAGGCTAAAAAAGACGAAGATTAAGGAGGGATACCGATGCCTAAGGAATATAGAACTATCCGTGAGGTCGCGGGACCTCTTATGCTTGTAAGTGACGTCGAAAACGTTAAGTATGACGAACTTGGTGAAATAGAGTTACCCAACGGTGAAAAACGCCGTTGCAAAGTGCTTGAGGTTAATGGCAATAACGCTCTTGTTCAACTTTTTGAGTCGGCTGCCGGTATTAATCTTGCAGGTTCAAAAGTTAGGTTTTTAGGGCGTAGTATGGAATTTGCCGTATCGCCCGATATGTTATCACGCGTATTTGACGGTCTTGGTAATCCTGCCGACGGTGGCCCCGAACTTATCCCGGAAAAACGCCTTGATATTAACGGTACGCCTATGAATCCGGCTGCCAGAAACTATCCTCAGGAGTTTATTCAGACCGGTGTTTCAGCCATTGACGGACTTAATACTTTGGTTAGAGGTCAAAAATTGCCGATTTTCTCGGCTTCAGGTTTGCCACATGCTCAACTTGCCGCACAGATTGCACGTCAAGCCGCCGTTCGCGGCGATAACGAGCAGTTTGCCGTTGTTTTTGCGGCTATGGGTATCACTTTTGAAGAGTCGGATTATTTCGTTCAGTCCTTCCGTGAAACGGGTGCTATTGACCGTACTGTTATGTTTGTAAACCTTGCAAACGACCCCGCTATTGAGCGTATTGCAACGCCGCGTATGGCACTTACTGCTGCTGAATATTTGGCATTTGACCTCGGTATGCAAGTGCTTGTTATCATGACCGACATTACCAACTATGCCGATGCTTTGCGTGAGGTTTCGGCTGCTCGTAAAGAGGTTCCGGGCAGACGTGGTTACCCCGGTTATATGTATACCGACCTTGCAACCATGTACGAACGTGCAGGACGTCTCAAAGGCAAAGAGGGTTCAATTACGCTTATTCCTATTCTTACCATGCCTGAAGACGATAAAACTCACCCTATCCCTGACCTTACCGGTTATATTACAGAAGGACAGATTATTTTAAGTCGTGAACTTTACCGTAAGGGTGTGACCCCTCCCGTTGATGTTTTGCCGTCACTCTCACGTCTTAAAGACAAGGGTATTGGAAAAGGCAGAACCCGTGAGGACCATGCCAGCACAATGAACCAGTTGTTTGCAGCGTATGCAAGAGGTAAAGACGCTAAAGAACTCATGGTTATTTTGGGTGAGGCGGCTCTGACCGATATAGACAAACTTTATGCCGAGTTTGCTGAAAAGTTTGAAAAAGAGTATGTTTCTCAAGGTTATACGGCTAACCGTACCATTGAAGAAACGCTTGACATTGGTTGGCAATTATTATCTATTTTGCCCAGAAGCGAGCTTAAACGTATTGATGATGATATGCTCGACCGCTATTACAAAGGTTAGGTGAAATAAATGGCGGTAATGAATGTCAACCCGACCCGAATGGAACTGTCGAGGCTTAAAAAGCAACTCAAAACAGCCGTTCGCGGTCACAGACTGCTAAAAGATAAACGCGATGAACTCATGAGGCAGTTTTTGGAACTTATCAAGGAAAATAAGGTGCTAAGACGAGAGGTTGAGGCCGAAATAAAGGCGGCAAACAGCCACTTTGTACTTGCAGGTTCGGTTATGAGCAGCGAGGCTTTGGATGCGGCTTTGCTTTATCCTAAGCAGGAGGCTTATCTTGAGATAGGTTCGAGAAACATTATGAGTGTCGATATACCTGTTTATACGGTCAAGACCAGAACAGATGATATGAGTGACGTTTATGCTTACGGTTTTGCGTCGACTTCTTTTGAACTTGATGATGCAGTAGCCGATGTAAGTGCTTTGTTGCCAAAACTTCTGAAACTTGCCGAGGTCGAAAAATCGACTCAGCGTATGGCGGTTGAAATTGAAAAAACAAGACGAAGGGTAAATGCATTGGAACATGTTTTGATTCCGCGTTACACCGATACCATCAAGTTTATAACCATGAAACTTGAAGAAAGCGACCGCAGTAGTCGAACAAGACTTATGAAGGTTAAGGATATGATGTTGGCCGAGGCAAGAAAGCAGGCTAATGCACAATAATTTAACGGGCAGTTTACTTAGTGTAAATTGTCCGTTTTTTTATGGTTATTAGTGTTATTGTAATTGACTTTATACTGTAAATAATGTAAAATAATATAAATAAATTATCTGTGGCGGTCTGTACTGTTACAGATGAGTTTGGAGGAATTAAAATGGAACCTGCATTTAAGCGAATTTTGCTGAAACTTTCAGGCGAGGTGCTTGCCGGAGAGCAAAAAACGGGTATTGATTTTGATATGGTTGAAACCGTATGTGAACGCATCAAAAAATGCGTCGAGATGGGAGTAGAGGTAGGTATTGTTATAGGTGGCGGTAACTTCTGGCGCGGAAGGTCAAGCGGAAGTATGGACCGTACAAAAGCAGATAGTATGGGTATGTTGGCAACGGTGATTAACTGCTTGGCACTTAGCGATACTCTTGAACAGATGGGTGTTAAATCTACCGTTATGACAGCAATTGACATGGTGAAAATTGCCGAACCGTTTACTGCAAGAGGTGCGAGGGAGCGTCTTTCAAACAAAGAGGTTGTAATTTTTGGTGGAGGTACGGGAAGTCCGTTTTTCTCGACTGATACAGGTGCCGCTTTAAGGGCTGCCGAAATTAAAGCAGATGTTATTTTTAAAGCAACCAACGTTGACGGTGTTTATGACAGTGACCCAAGAAAGAATCCTAACGCTAAAAAATATGACACACTCACTCATTCAGAAGTGTTGGCAAAAGAACTTAATGTTATGGATGCTTCGGCGGCTTCGCTTTGCCGTGACCAAGGAATAGGCATTCTTGTTTTTAATCTTAATGACCCCGATAATATCGTTCGTGCAGTTTCGGGCGAAAAAATCGGAACTTTAGTGAAGTAATTGGAGGAAAATATTATGAAAACAGTTATTAAAACAACCGAAGAAAAAATGGACAAAACTCTTGATGCATTAGCACGTGAGTTTGCTTCTATCAGAGCAGGTCGCGCAAATCCATCAGTACTTGATAAGGTTTCGGTTGACTATTACGGTTGCCCTACACCTGTTAATCAACTCGCAGCAGTTTCGGTTGCCGAGGCAAGAGTGCTTCAAATTCAACCTTATGACGGTTCGGTGTTAAAGTCTATTGAAAAAGCAATTCAGGTGTCGGATATCGGCATTAATCCCCAGAACGACGGACGTGTTTTAAGGCTTACTTTCCCTCCGCTTACCGAGGAACGTCGTAGGGAACTCGTTAAGGACATAAAGAGGATTGCTGAGGACAGTAAGGTTGCAATTCGTTCGATTCGCCGTGATGCCATCGAAAAACTCAAAAAGATGGAAAAAGCAGGCGAAATCACCGAAGACGACCAGCAGAATGGTGAGAAGAAAATTCAGAATGTTACCGATAAATTCTGCAAGGAAATCGATGACGCAACCGCAGTAAAAGAAAAAGAAATCATGGAGATTTAATAATGGCTTTATTCTTTAAGAAAAAAGCAAAAATGGTGAGCGAAAGGATTTTGCCTTCGCATATCGGTATAATTATGGACGGCAACGGCAGATGGGCGAAACAGCGTAGGCTTCCCCGTACTGCCGGTCATGTCGCAGGCTCGGAAAATTTTAAGACCATAGCAAGATATTGCAACCAATTGGGAGTAAAATATCTGACCGTTTATGCTTTTTCAACCGAGAATTGGAAACGTCCAAAATCTGAAGTTGACGCCATAATGGATTTGCTCAGAAAATATCTTAAGGATTCTGAGAATTTTAAATCGGAGAACATACGTCTTAAGTTTATAGGCGAGTTGTCGGTACTTCCTGAGGATATTAGGCAACTTATAGAAAAAGCCGAGTTTGATTCTAAAGATGCAACCGGTCTTACGGTCAATATGGCGGTAAATTACGGCGGTCGAGATGAGATACTTCATGCTATTAAGAGTATATGTCGTGATGTTAAAGACGGTAATCTTGATATCGACAGTTTGACTGAAAGTACTGTATCCGAACGGCTTTATACCGCAGGACAGTCTGAGCCTGATTTTATAATCCGTCCGAGTGGCGAATACAGGCTTTCAAACTTTCTTACATGGCAGTCGGCTTATGCTGAATTTTGGTATTCAGATGTTTTGTGGCCTGATTTTTCGACGGCCGACCTTGACAGGGCAATAGACGATTTTAATCGCCGTGACCGTCGTTTTGGCGGAGTTAAAGAAGAAAAGGAAGAATAAACAAGTGAAAACACGCATTATTTCGGGTGTTGTGGGCATAGTTATTTTTATAGCAGCCATTGCGGCGGCGTTGCACTTTAACACCGTTATTCTTAATGTTTTGCTTATGATTGTCGGCGTTATGGGCGTTTTTGAGGCGCTTGCCAACACAAGGTATGTAAAATCAAAATTTATTATTATCAGTTGCGTTTTATATGCGGCCGTTACACCCTTTGCACTTAGCGGTTTTATTCCCGTAAAAGCAGAGGGTTTTGCCGTGATTTTAGGCATTTTGCTGTTCACGGCGGGTATGTTTAGGCATAAAACGGTTTCACCTCATGAGGTGACTTTCGCTTTTGCCTGTACTTTGGCTATAACCTATTGTTTCTGGTCTATGGCGGCTATTTTTGAAATGCAGGACGGTCATGGGCTTTTTTACCTGTTGCTTGTGTTTATAGCCGCGTGGTGTTGCGATACGGGAGCATATTTTTCGGGATATTTCTTTGGTAAGCATAAAATGGCACCCGAAATAAGCCCAAAGAAAACAATAGAAGGTGCAGTTGGCGGAATAATTACTGCTATAGTTTGCATGGTTGTTGCGTGTGTAGTGTTTGGGGCGGTTACTGACAGTACCGCGAACATATTGCTTATCGCACTCCTCACTCCAATACTTAGTTTTGCGGGTATGATGGGTGACCTTGTGGCATCGTATATAAAGCGTGACGCAGGGATAAAAGACTACGGTAATATTATGCCGGGACACGGTGGAGTACTTGACCGATTTGACAGCGTTATGATGATTGCACCGATTATGTATATTGTTATTTCGGTTTGTCCTCTTGTGAATTGACGGTGGTAAAAATGGAAAAGAAAATTGCTGTTTTGGGCAGTACCGGTTCAATAGGAACACAAACGCTTGAGGTTGCCCGAAAACATGGATATAAAGTAGAGGCGTTAGTTGCCGGAAGAAATATAAAATTGCTCCAACAACAGGCAAGAGAGTTTTTGCCTAAAACGGTTGCCGTAAAAGACGAATCGGCGGGCAAAACACTTAAAACGGCACTTGCCGATACCGATATTAAGGTTTTGTGGGGCGATGACGCAATAATAGAAATTGCCGCCGAGACCAAATGTGATACGGTTGTCAATGCAATAGTCGGGATAGCCGGGTTAAGACCTACTTTGGCGGCACTAAATTCTAAAAAGGATGTAGCACTTGCGAATAAAGAGACGCTTGTTACGGCAGGTGATATTGTAAAGCAAGCCGTAAAGGAAAATAACGTGAAACTTTTGCCGGTTGACAGTGAACATTCGGCAATTTTTCAGTGCTTGCAAGGAGTACCTGAAAATTCTTTGAGAAGAATACTTTTAACAGCATCGGGCGGTCCGTTCTTTGGCAAGGTTAGAGAACAACTTATAAACGTAAAACCTGCCGATGCGTTAAAACATCCCAATTGGGATATGGGTGCTAAAATTACGATTGATTCGGCTACTTTAATGAACAAAGGTCTTGAAGTTATCGAAGCGGTGCATTTGTTTGATGTTAGTCCCGATTTAATTACGGTTGTGGTACATCGACAGAGCATTATTCACTCGGCGGTTGAACTTAATGATGGTGCGGTAATAGCACAACTTGGAACACCCGATATGAAGTTGCCTATTCAATATGCTTTAACGTATCCCGAAAGGTATGAATGTGCTGATGAAAAACTTGATTTGTTTAAAATCGGTCAATTTACATTCGATAAGCCTGATACCGATACATTTACTTGCCTTAAGACCTGCATAAACGCTATTCGTGATGGCGGTCTTGCTCCTGCAGCGGTTAATGGTGCAAACGAGGAGGCTGTAAGGCTCTTCCTTGATGGCAAGATAGGTTTTCTCGATATTGGCGAGATAGTAAATTTGGCATACCTTGAGCAACAAAAGGTTGACAGTTTTTGTTTGGACGATGTTTTTGCGGCCGACAAGGCGGCTCGTGAATTGGCTTTAAGATTTGCTGAAAAAAGGTGATAAATATTATTAATTTGGCGTCAGTTTTCTCTGTAATATCAACTGTGTGGACAACGGTTTGGCCATATCTGGTGGCTATACTTTTGTTCCTTGTAATGATAGTAATACATGAGTTTGGCCACTTTATTGCTGCCAAAAGTTTGGGCGTAAGGGTGAACGAGTTTTCGGTGGGTTTTGGACCTGCAATCTTTAAAAAGCAGGGAAAAGAAACACTTTATTCACTCCGAGCAGTACCTTTTGGCGGGTTCTGTGCTATGGAAGGTGAAGACGAGGGCAGTAATGACCCGAAAGCATTTTGCAACAAATCAGCATGGCGAAGACTTGTGATAATCGTTGCAGGTGCGTTTTTTAATCTGGTTTTTGGACTTATTATTGTTATGATGATTTTAGCACCTGCCGACCGTTTCATTACCACAACGGTTGACGGTTTTCACGACGTTTCGGTAAGTTCAAACAGCCTTAAAGAGGGCGACAAGATATTAAAAGTCGGCGGCCGAAGGGTGTTTTCGGTTAACGATTTGAGTTATTGCCTTACAAATGTTAGCAGTGATACGTTGCAGATGCAGGTTTTGCGTGATGGTCAAAAGCAGGATATCGACGTGCAGTTTGCAACCGAAGAAATGCAGGGAATTAACTTTGTGACGGTAGATTTTTATCTTGGAACCGAGGAAAAGACGGTTGGTTCTTTTTTAAGTCAGTCTTTTTTTAGAACTTTATCTTATGGTAGGGTTGTATGGTTTTCGCTTATTGACCTTTTGACAGGCAAATACGGTATAAGCGCCATGTCGGGCCCTGTTGGTGTGACTGCCGTTTTGGGTGAAGCGGCAAGGATGGGGCTTCGTGACCTTTTACCTATAATTGCACTTATAACCGTAAATTTAGGTGTTTTTAATTTGTTGCCCGTTCCGGCATTGGACGGTGGAAGAGCGTTTTTTATATTTATAGAAATGATAATAAGAAGAAAAATACCGCAAAAGTTTGAATCGGTTGTTCATGCAGTAGGTCTTATTCTTTTACTTTTGCTGATAGCCGTGATAACGGTTAAGGATATTATAGGATTTTTCTAAAATGTGAGGTGCGTATATGTTTACACGCGGCCAGACTAAAAAAATTAAATTAGGTGATATTTGGATAGGCGGAGGCAGTAGAGTTACGATACAGTCCATGCTTAACACCCCGTCTTACGATATTGCGGCGTCACTTGACCAAGCCGTAAAACTTGAAAAGGCAGGTTGTGAAATTATAAGGGTTGCTATTCCTGATATGGAAGCGATAAGCCTTATACCTGCACTTAAATGTGCCGTAAAGGTGCCGATAGTTGCCGATATTCATTTTGATTACCGTTTGGCACTCGAAGCCGCCGAAGCCGGTGTTGATAAAATTAGAATCAATCCCGGTAATATCGGCTCTGATGATAAGGTTAAGGCAGTTGCCGATATTTGCAGGCAAAAAAATATCCCTATAAGAATCGGTGTAAATTCAGGCTCTGTTGAAAAAGAGATTCTGGCAAAACACGGTGGCCCCACCGCCGACGCAATGGTTGAGAGTGCTCTTTATCATGCCTCGTTGCTTGAAAAATTTGATTTTGACGATATTGTAATTTCTATAAAATCGTCTTCGGTGCCGACCATGTATGAGGCATACATAAAAGCGGCGCAAAAATGCAACTACCCGCTACATTTGGGTGTTACCGAGGCGGGTACCGAAAAAAGCGGTATCATAAAATCGGGCGCAGGAATCGGAGGACTGTTGCTTGCAGGTGTAGGAGATACAATTCGTGTGTCGCTGACTGCAGACCCCGTTAATGAGGTTGAAGCGGCTAAAGAAATTTTAAAGGCCGTAGGGCTTCGCAACGATGGTGTGAAAATAGTGTCGTGTCCCACTTGCGGAAGGACAAGGATTGACCTTATTACAATTGCCAATGAGGTTGAGGAAAAACTTAAAGATTGCGATAAAAACATAACGGTTGCCGTTATGGGCTGTGTTGTAAACGGCCCCGGTGAGGCAAAGGAAGCCGATATCGGTATTGCCGGCGGTGACGGTTGTGGTCTTATATTTAAAAAAGGTGAAATTTTAAGAAAAGTACCGGAAGAAAGATTAATAGATGAATTAATGGAGGAAATCGGCCGTTTGTAACCATTCCTCCAAGAGGGAAGGTGCAACGGTGAGTAGTGCTCATATTTTTGAGATTTTTGGCTCGGTGACGGACAGTTTCTCCGAGACCGTCAAAAACGGCAGGATGTTAACCTGCGATATAGATATAGAAAACCGCAAACTTACAGCAAAATGCGAGTTTTCTGATTATGTGCGTCATGTTGATATAAAAAAGTTAGAGAGCGAAGTTTTATCGGCTCTTATGTTGCGTGATACAAATATTTCGGCAGTTTTTGACGGAAATTTATATTGTTCTGATGCTGCCGAGGATATTGCAAACGAGATAAAAAACAGGCTTGCAATGTTAAACGGATACTTTAACGATGCCGGTTTTACTGTAAGTAATAAAAACGGGCAAAAGGTTGTTACCGAGATAGAACTTAAGTTTGGCGGGTACGAAACAATAAAATCTTGCAAATTTGAGAACCTTTTTTGCCAAAAAGTTAAGGCTTATTTTGGAATTGATACTGAAGTTGTGTTTTTGGGTCAACTAGAAAATGTTGAGATGGTAGAACCTGAATATAAACAGCAACCAATTAGTTACTCAGCACCTAAAGGACAAGCCTCGCCCGAAAGTAAGACTGCAACTGTAAGAAAACTTACAGGACTTTCATTCCCCGACGAATCGGGTATTTTAGATGACAGCATCGAGCAAGTATACGGCAAAAAAATATCGGGTAATATTATAAAATTACAGGATATTTCACCCGATGATGAGGGTGTTATTTGGGGTGAAATTTTCTTTTCTGAGGTTGTTGCCACCAAAAGCGGAAAAGGTCATCGCGTTAAATTTCAGATTTTTGACGGTACAAACTCGGTCACTGTCAAGACGGTTGTATCAAACGCAGCGGCAGATGTGCTCGCCGATGCTCTTAAAAAAGGTAAATGCGTCATAGTAGCAGGCACCTATAAAATGGATGAGTGGGAAAAGGATTACATATTTGAGCCCACAGGGATTGCTACTGCCAAAAGAAAAGGCGGCAGGACCGATACTGCAGAGCAAAAACGAATTGAATTGCACATGCATACAAGCATGTCGCAGATGGATGCCGTAGCACCTGTCAAGGATATAATAAAGCAAGCGTTTAGTTGGGGACATAAGGCGGTTGCCATTACCGACCACGGTGTTGTTCAGGCATTCCCCGATGCTATGAGTGCCGTTGACGATGTTCGCAAACAAGATGGCGGAGAAGATTTTAAGGTTATCTACGGCGTTGAGGATTATTTTATTAATGATATTGACGGTCAAGAAATAGAAGGTGGTATTGACGGCGGTGTAGATTCGACTACACTTGAGCGTTTTCATCAGATAATTCTTGTTAAAAATCAGGCGGGACTTAAAAATCTTTATCGCTTAGTTTCGTATGCACACCTTAATTATTACTTAAAAACCTTGAATAAGGATAACCCGCAAAAGCCCCGTCCCGCAAGACCGATTATACCCAAGTCTGTGCTTATGAAATACCGCGATGGACTAATTATAGGCAGTGCTTGCGAACAAGGTGAGATTTTCAGAGCAATAATGGATAAAAAATCGGACGAGGAAATTTTAAAACTTGCCGAATTTTATGATTATCTTGAAATTCAGCCACTTGGTAATAACGAGTTTATGTTGCGAGACGGTATTGTAAACGACCGTCAGCAACTTATTGACTTTAATCTTAAAATAGTCGAGATTGCCGATAAGTTAGGTAAGCCGGTTGTTGCTACGGGTGACGTGCATTTTCTTAATCCTGAGGATGCAAAACTCCGTACTATTCTTATGGCAGGTCAAGGTTTCAAGGATGCCGAAATTCAAGCACCGCTTTATTTTAAAACAACCGATGAAATGCTGAATGATTTTGAATATCTCGGTGACCGTGCTAAAGAGGTGGTAATAGACAATCCGTCTAAGATTGCCGACCTTGTAAGCGGTGATGTCAGAGCAGTGCCATCGGGTAACTATCCGCCTAAAATTGAGGGTTCGGACCATATTTTGACCGAAAAGTGTTATAAACGTGCTCACGAAATTTATGGTGACCCGTTACCTGATGTTGTTAAAGAGCGACTTGAACGCGAGTTGGATTCTATAATCCGCCACGGCTTCTCGGTTATGTATGTAACGGCTCAAAAGTTGGTGGAATATTCCGAAAGCAAGGGTTATCTTGTAGGCTCGCGTGGTTCGGTTGGCTCGTCTTTTGCCGCAACCATGAACGGCATTTCGGAGGTTAACCCGTTAGTACCGCACTATGTTTGCCCTAATTGTAAAAATTCCGAATTTATTACCGACGGTAGCGTTGGTTCGGGATTTGATTTGCCTCCTAAAAAATGTCCATTATGTGGAGCCGACTATAATCGCGACGGACATGATATACCGTTTGAAACATTCTTAGGTTTTGATGGCGATAAGGTTCCCGATATTGACCAGAACTTTTCGGGCGAAGTTCAGCCGTACGTTCATAAATACACTGAAGAATTATTTGGCTCCGAAAACGTTTTCAAGGCAGGTACGATTGCCACTGTTGCCGAAAAGACGGCGTTCGGTTATGTGCGTCATTATGCTGAGGATTACGGCAAAAGCATGAATAAGGCTGAGGAAACAAGGTTAGCAGCAGCCATTAACGATTCAGCGATTAAACGTACTACCGGTCAGCATCCCGGCGGCATGGTTGTTGTTCCCCGCGATATGGAAATTTACGATTTCTGTCCTGTTCAGCATCCTGCTGACAAGGCGGATTCTGACATGGTTACAACCCATTTCGATTTCCATAAAATTCACGATAACATTCTTAAACTTGACGAACTTGGACATGATGTGCCGACAATTTATAAATATTTAGAAGAGTATTCAGGTATTTCGGTTTTGTCGGTTTCGATGAGCGACCCTCAAGTCATGAGTTTGTTCTTATCGCCTGATGCATTGGGCGTCAGTGAAAATGATATTTTCTCAAAAACAGGTACATATGCTTTACCTGAACTTGGCACAAAGTTTGTACGTGATATGTTGGTTGAGTCAAAGCCTAAGACCTTTTCCGACCTTTTGCAGATATCGGGTCTGTCGCACGGTACCGACGTTTGGATTGGTAACGCACAGGAATTGATTAAAAACAAAACATGCACTATTTCTGAAGTTATCGGTACGCGTGATAACATTATGACCTACCTTATATATAAGGGCGTTCCTAAGAAAATGGCCTTTAAAATTATGGAAATAGTGCGTAAAGGCAAGGCAAAGAAGTTGCTTACAGAGGAGCACTTACAGGCAATGCGCGAAAACAACGTGCCCGAATGGTATATTGAGTCGTGTTATAAAATTAAGTATATGTTCCCTAAAGCCCATGCGGCTGCATATATGATTGCGGCTTTAAGGCTTGGTTGGTATAAGGTACATAAACCGGTTGAGTTTTACTGTGCTTATTTTACCGTTCGTTCTGACGATATTGAGGTCGATACAATTTTAAAGGGCAACGAAGCCGTTAAAAAGCGTATAAACGACTTGAAACTTATGGGAAATTCGTTGGGCGTCAAGGAAAAGTCGATACTTGATAACCTTAATATTTTCAATGAGATGATGTGTCGAGGAATAAAGGTTTTGCCAATTGACCTTAATAAATCCCATTCGAGAAAATTTTTGGTTGAAGATGGCGCAATGCGATTGCCTATTGGCATTTTGCCCGGTGTGGGCGAAAAGGCGGCGGCCGATATACAAAAAGCAATAGATAAAGGCAATTTTATTTCGGTTGATGACCTGCAGATTGAATCGGGCGTTTCAAAAACAGTTATAGAGGCACTTAAAAAGGTTGGGGCACTCAGTTTCTTGCCCGATACTAATCAAATGTCATTGTTTTGAGGATTTATATGTATAATAAAATATTTGTACCGTATCCCGTAATTCATACCGACCGCCTGACAATAAGACAGGTTAAAAGGCAGGACGCCGAAGATTTGTATGAACTTTGCCGTCGTCCCGAGATGTCTCGTTTTTCAATGTGGAACCCGCACAACAGCATTGACGACACCAAGACGTTTATTAATTATCAAATTTCGCGTTACCGTCGTCGTGAATGCACGTTTTTCGTGGTCGAGCACACTGCAACCCATAAGGTAATCGGCACTTGTAGTTACGTGTCGATTGAGGGTGATTATAAGATTGCTGAAATAGGGTATAGCATTCTTAGTGACCTTTGGGGACAGGGCTTTGGTACCGAAGTTGCTGACGCTTTGACAGGTTTTGCTTTTGATAGGATTGGAGTTCAAAGGGTTTTTGCCAGAGTGTTACCACAAAATCTGGCGTCTAAAAGGGTGCTTGAACGAATAGGTTTCGAGTATGAAGGAACGTTGAAAAAAGGATTTTATTTTGACGGAAAAGTGTCGGACATTGAAGTTTATGGCATGACCGACGATGTATTTTTTGCACTTAACAAGGAGTTAAATGATGAAATTAAAGAAAATTGCGAGTTTCGAGGTTGACCACGACCGATTACAACGCGGTATCTACACTTCGCGAATTGACGGTGACGTTGTGACATACGATATCCGTATGAAAACACCAAACAAGGGGGATTATTTAAGCAATCCTGCAATGCACACAACCGAGCATATAATTGCAACCTTTGTCAGAAGCAGTGAGTATAGCGACCGCATTGTTTATTTCGGCCCTATGGGTTGCAGAACAGGTTTTTATTTACTTGTTCGCGAAATTTCGCCCGAAGAGGTTATTAAACTTGTGAAGAATGCTTTTAAATTCTTAGCCGATTATAACGGCGAAATACCCGGAGTATCGTCGGTTGAATGTGGAAACTATTTAGAGCACAATCTTGAAGATGCTAAAAGCGAGGCAGAGAAGTACGTGGCAGTACTCGAAAATTATACGGCAGAACAACTTAAATATTAAATGTGTAAAAAAACTGCAATCGAGAGCACTCGGTTGCAGTTTTTTAGTGCAAAATGTCAAAAATGCGGAAAATTATGGCAAAAATCAAGAAAAAGGTTGCAATTTTGTAACTTTTATGTATAATTGAAAATGTTGTGTTACAAAATTGTAATTTTTAAGGGTGATTTTTTGTTAAATCTAAAAAAAGTAATAAACAGTAAGTTAGGTGTTATTATTGCTGCAGCCGTTTTGGTTGTAAGCCTTACTGCAACAACCGTGTGTTATGCCGTAAGGTGTGATGCTGCTTTGTCGGTTGTTGTTAATGGACAGAAAATGGGTTTTGTAAAGGATAGCGCAGAGGCTTTATTGTTAGAAAAAAGCGTACGCTCGGTGTCGAAAGGTGATATTGACTCATTTTTGACCATTGAGTTTAAAGAATCGCTTGCGTTTAACACCGCTTCAGATATTGAAACTTTAGCGGCAGAAATCCTAAACTCCACCGACCGTCTTAATAAGGTATGCGGTCTTTTCGTTGACGGAAATTTAACTGCTTTTGCCTATAGCTGTGAAGAAATTGAAGATAATCTTCAATTGCTGGCAGATACCTATCTTTCGGAGGGCGCAATTTTTAAAGGTTATGCAAACAGTGTTGAAATTAAGGACGCATTTATTACCGACGATGCGTTTTTGGGACTTGTCGATTCGGTCGAGGGTTACCTTGACGGCAGAACAGGTGTGCAGATAGTTACCTCTCGAATTGAAAATTATGACGAGGAAGTGCCTTATGATACCGCCGTTATTTATGATGAAAGTCATAACGCGAGTTACAATAAGGTGTTAAAACGTGGAAAAAACGGGCTTAATAACGTAACTGCCGATGTAATTTATGTAAACGGTAACCGCGTAGAAGCAAATGTTATTACCTGTACTCAGATTGAGGTTCCTGTTACTGCCAGCGTTAAAAAAGGCCTGTGTGAAGACGCCATTGAAAACATACGTGTTAACCATGCTTTGTCTGAAAGTGATAATAAAGTTGAACTTTTCACTTTCCCATGTGAATTGACCAAAAGAACGTATATAAGTTCTTATTGGGGTGACGGTAGAAATCATAGGGGCGTTGATATTGTAAACCCAAAAGGTGCTAAAATTTATGCCGCCGCTGATGGCGTAGTATCATTTTCAGGTTGGTATGGTGCTTACGGTAAATGCATTATAATTGACCATCTTGACGGTAAAACCCAGACTCTTTATTCTCATAATAGCCTGAATCTTGTTGAAAAAGGTGACACCGTTATAGCAGGACAGACCATTGGCGAGGTTGGTGAGACCGGTAATGCTACCGGCAATCATCTTCATTTCTCGGTTTTGGTAAAAGGTAAGCAGGTTAATCCCGATGTATACCTTGGATTTACAGATTAATATAAATTAAATTCTTCAAGAAGAAACGGGGACGCAACTGGTGTTGCGTCCCCGTTATGTTAATTTGAGATAAATATTTAAAATGGGCAAAAAGTACAGTTCCGTGTTCCTATCAACTGTTACTTGCCAAAATCGGCAAAAAGAGAAGAGTGAAAAGTGAAGAGTTAATAGTGAAAAAGTAAAATCGACAAACCTCTGTCGAGATTTGTCGATTTTGGCGGAGAGAAGGGGATTCGAAAACTTGCACGATGGGTGTTTGTGCCTTGATTTTGTAAGGACTGCAAATTTCGTGTGCAATTTTGTGTGCAGTGTTTTGATTTTTTGGGGTTAATTTAGGTGCTATTTTTGCAGTACATTATTGAAATGATTGGTGACTTTTGAAGAAAATTCGGTTTGTTTGGTTGCCATTATATGATTATAAACAGTCTGCATAGTGTGGTTAGTTGACCATCCACCTTGAGCCATTATATACTTATCCGGAATGCCTATTGCGTGAAGTGAAGAAACGTAATAGTGCCTTAAATCGTGGAAGCGGAAGTTTGGCAAATTGTTCTTTTTCAAAAGTCTTCCAAATGCTATCGATACTGCATGAGGGTTACGTGTTACTATTTTACCGTTTTTATTTTTTAATTCATCCATTATAAACTGTGGCATTTCTACTTTACGATTGCTTGAATATGTTTTGGGTGGTTTAATCTTCCATTCGTTTTCATCGGTTAATACCATTGATTTGTTAACGTTAATAAATCCGTCGAGAATATCCTTATCTGTTAATGCACAAATTTCACCTTCACGCATACCACCAAACGCTGCTAGTAATATGGGTATATAAAGGTCGGTGCCTTTTGATGCTGATACGATTGTTTTTATATCTTCATCGGTTGGAACATAAATACTTTGTTTTTCTTTTTGGGGCAAAGATATGCTAACAGTAAAATTGGGACGGAACATTTTTAAAACTGCAGATAGCAATCCCCAACAATTACGTGTGCTTTTTGAAGAGTGACCTGCCGCAAAAATATTAACCGAACGTTGTATATTTTCTTGGGTTAATTTTGATATTTTTAACGGCATTAAATCTTGTAGGGAATTTTTAGAAAGATTTTTATAACCTTGTATGGTCGATGGTGACAAAACATTTCTTTTAGCATTTATGTAACGTTCGTATGCTTGGCTTAACGTTACATCGTCTGAATTGGCAATGTCTATTTCATTTTGCCATTCTATAGCAAGTAGTTCTGCTTTGCGTTTATCGGATGCCGTGAAACTCTTTCGGATAAGTCTGCCGTCTATTTTTTTATTTGCTTGGACTCTCCAACTTCCTGAAGGCAGTTTTTTCGCGGTTGCCATTATGTATATTCTCCTAATTATTTTATCCAGTTAACTTATGCTGTACTTTCTCTGTTGTTGGGTATATCTGCCAGGTGCATTATAATAACAACTATATGTGACAAAATACAAATCAAACGAATAAAATCGTCTGACCATGTCCATTTTATTTTTGTTTCTTGAACAGATGGATGATATGCTTTTGTGTTAGTTAATTCTATTTGCCATTCACGGTCTTTTTGGTCGTAGCCATAATTAGTTTCACCGTATTTCATGTCGGAGCAGGATTCTTTAAAGTACAAATAACCATCATTATTAAAATACACGTTATATACAGTGTATCGGTCATCATACTTATATATATTAGCCGGCAAAGTGTATGTTTTATTTTTCTCATTAGTTGCTTTTACGTAATAACAATATTGTCCATCCGGCATTGCTCTTATGTCGTTGCAATTTAATATTCCTACTACAAAATAACGGCTACCAAATAATAAAACAAAAACCATAAATAAATGTACTAATATCGCCACTGTCTTTTTTAGTACAACTGACTTTTTGCTAAAAAGTATATTAGATGAAAAATCACATTGTGACGGTATGCCTCTGCTTTGAACAATATATCCTAAACAAACTAAAGAATATAAAACAGCTATACCACTGTAAAAACCTTTGAATGAATCATACAGATTATACAATGTCATAATATCACCTTTTGGCAAAAGCCGAAAGTTCCAAGTATAAAGGATAAGAGAAAAATAAGGATAAACAAAAGAACTGTCATTTTAAATGCCTCTTGCTTTGATTTTTAATCAAATAGTTAATTATATTTCAAAAATATAAACTATATCTACTAAAATATAAAGCAAAGTTTGATATAAAGGACCGCAGATACACGCTTTATATATCGATGTGAAAGCATCTCTTGAATGTGTAGGCACGGTATAGTAAAAATTACGTCTTATTTTAAAAGCTGACCAATCAATTATAACAAAGATAAGCAGTATTTGAGTGAGCCACCAAACCTCAGTAAAATGTGATATTAGCAAAATTATAATAAAAAATATATATTTGGTAATAAGGTTCACAGAGTGGTCTATAAAATTGTGGCTTACTATAAAAATGGGCTTACCCGGAATGCCATACAACGCATTGCATTGCTGTATGGTGCGTAGGTTAAACACTTTTAATACGCTATCCGAAAATGATTTACGATAAAGCATAACGTTCCTTATCCAAAAAGGAACTATTAATAATCCTGATATTATGATGATGGTTGCTATGTTCATAATTAATATTCCTTAAAAAACTTGTTTTGTCCACTGGAGTGTTATTTGCGAGTTTTCAACCATTAAAGTGCCTTTGAATCTATGAACAGTATTATCTATTACGGGAGGTGTTTCTTCAAATATTGCTTTAATAAAATATTCTCTCTGCTCTTGGCTTGAATCGTGAATGCAATAGTTCATACTATCAAAAGCAAGATAACCTTCTACAAATAAAGTTGTATAATGCATCTTTTCGATGTTTGGCTCATTTATTAACTGATGTATAGATGTATAAACAATAGGTCTATCGGGCTCTTTATAAACTGCTTCTTTTTCGGCACGTTTTTCGTCATATTTTCTACATAATTTTTTTGGAACAAAAATCATTAACAAATATAACACGCCATATCCCATTGAATATCCAGTAATTAATCCAAGAAACAAATTTAATATTGTTACAACAATAAACGTTCCTATCCAAATTAAAACTTTCATAATAATTTACTCCTTAATTTAATTCTCTTATTAATAATTTTGGTACGCCGAGGACTTTGCACTGTTCAAGTGCAGGGCCCTCTATTTTTATACGTGAAAATGCAGGGTTAAGGGGAATAAGTTCCATCCAATCTTCACCCGGTACATATTCAACCTTTTTTAAGGTGCTGTAATCACCATCGTATATTATGACGCCTATCTGACCACTATGGTCAAGAGACGTTTGCCTTAAAACAAGAACCTTATCACCGTCATAAAAATCAGGCATCATACTTTTGCCCGAAACTTCAAGCACAAAAAACTCGGTTTTTTCTCTGCCTTTTAGGTATGAATTTGGAATGTCGACGGTGTCGCCGTCCCAATCTTCAAGGGCTACATGGTCATAACCTGCTGCAATTGAGCCGAGAACGGGGAAGGTTGTGTAATCAGCAGTAATGTTGGGAGCAGGTATACGGTTATCGTAAGGACGTTTATCGTCAGTCTCGCCTTTTAAATATTCCACAGACACGCCTAAAAAATTAGCAATTGCATGTAAGTATTTCATATAAGACTGGCTCAAACCGGATTTCCAGTTTCCAAAATTTTTTTCGTTTAATCCCAAAAATTCAGTTAATTCATATTGTTTTTTGTTTTGAATTTTTAACTCATAAATAATTCGCTGCAGGACTTCATTGTTGTAAGTAAGCATAACAATCTCCATAAAATAAGAAGTAGTTTTTTGTGCAACGCTTACAAAACTCCAAAAAATTGGCAAAATACTATTGACAACTCCAAAAAATAGGAGTATCATACACTTGTCCCTTGGGAGAGGACGGACAAGTACATAGATGTGTTGCACGATAAATTGTTTTAGTTTTCCGAGCAGGTGAATCGTTACAGCAGTTCACCTGCAAGGGATGTGAGCTCGTTATTAGATTGGCCGTTGTACTGGGGCGCTTTGGTGGGCACTTCCCCACGGCTCGCTGTAACGATTTTACAACCCAATCAGTGCATAGTGCACATCACACTTCCCGATGACACTGCGATTGCCGTGGTGAGGCAAAAACGAGACGGGAGCGTATCATAAGAAACTCAATAAGTTTCTTCATAATACATCACTCCTTTCGGGATTTAACTGCAAAAAATTAATTCTGTATTGGCCAAATACTTCAAAAATTTGTAGTTTATGATTTTATTATTGCACAAATTTATGTACTTGTCAACAAAAATTTGGAGGTGAATTATGTTAGATAAATGGATTGGCGATGCAGTAGGCAAAATGCACATCAATAAAATTACACAAACGGAGCTTGCCAAACATCTTGGAGTTACTCTGGAATATGTAAATAAAATTCTTAACGGTGTCGAGAAAGTTACACCAAAAAATGCCGAAGAGCGTATTATGGCGGCGATTGACGAAATAATAGCCGAACGTTCTTAAAATCAATAAAACTAAGTGCTTGCAGTACCTCTGCTACCGTGGGTGGAAAATATTAAACGTCTTTATTTATAACATCCACCTCTTTTCCATTAGAGGTATCTCCAATTAAAGTTTGCTATGTTTTTTCTTCCTGTTCTGTCCACGGCGGTGGAGTTATTGCAAGCACGAAAAAGTCGAAAGGGGGCATTTTTATGCCAAAAGTTTTACTTACTGCCGAACAGAGACGGCAAAACGTTATGGAACGCAGGGCGATGAGTCTTAAAGGTCTTATTCAACACAAAATGACCGAATATGGAATTTCAAAGGACACTCTTGCCAAAACATTATGTATTTCTGAGAGAACATTATGGTACCGTTTGCACTCTCCTGCCGAACGTCTTAATGTAGATGAGTTTGCTGCACTTGTGAGTGTTTTGCGTATAAGCAACGATGAAATTATTGATGTTTTAAGAAAGGGCGCGTAATTATGAGATTTAGAGAAAACAACAATGGCGGCATTTTATGTGAGTTTGATTTAGATGAGCGAGGTCTTGTGTATAACGCTTTGGATTTTTTTATGAAAAATTGCAAAGGCGAAGAATTAGATTATCTTGCAGAAATCACTGACAAAGCGGAATCAATACTTAAGGTCTTAGACTCTCCTGAAATATACAAGGTAGGTGTTTAAAGTGACTGATAAGCAATGGTTTGATTTTTTTATTGTTGGTCTTATATTTAGTTTCATCGCCGGCTGTCTTATTTTTGATGCAATATTGAAGGCAATAAAAAGTAAAAAGGCGCAACGAATCGAAATTGAAACGTTACGCCGTGAAAATTATAGATTAAAAGCTGTAATAGAGTGCTATGAAACATGGAATATCAGAATATAAGAAAACCCCGATGTGAAAAACACAATCGGAGTTGTCAAAAGGGTAAATATATTATATCAAAATATATAATTTATGTCAAGAGGGTGAAAAAAGTGAATACAGTTAATTTAGTCGGAAGACTAACAAAAACGCCAACGGTGAGCAAGACGCAGAACGGTATTAGTGTCTGCAGGTTTTCTATCGCAGTTAAAAGACGGTTCAAGGTAGATAATCAAACTGTAACAGATTTTATTAATGTTGTTGCATGGCGTGAAAATGCAGAATTTATTGGACGGTACTTAAAGCAAGGTCAAATGATTGGTGTGTGCGGCAGTTTGCAATCGAAGGAATGCAAAACAAAGTCCGGCGAAAAATATACTGGTTTTGAAATAGTTGTCGATTCGGTCGAATCTTGTGGTCTTGTTCCTCAAAACGTAAATAACGTTTCGGAGCAGGTTAATGCCTCGGAGCAGGTTCAAGAGGAATTTTCGGCACTCGATGATGAAGACCTTCCTTTTTAGATGGTGGTGCTTATGAAATCAACGTTTATTAAACTTAACCGTAACATTTTGCATTGGCGTTGGTACCAAGACGGGAATACGTTTAGGGTGTTTGTGCACTTTCTTTTAACAGCAAATATTAAGCCTACAATGTTTCGCGATATTTACATTGACCGAGGCGAACTTTTGTCGAGTTATGATTGTGTTGCTAACACCCTAAAATTATCGAAACAAGAGGTTAGAACGGCTTTTCGACACCTTAAAGCAACAGGTGAAATAACAGTAAGACGATATTCAAAATTCTCGATAATATCAGTGGTTAACTATGAATTGTACCAAGCGCATCAACACAAAGCGCAACACAATAGCCAACATTCAGCTAACACTGAGCCAACAGTGTGTGAACACCATATAAAGAATATAAAGAATGTTAAAGAATTAAAAGAAAAATATGCTTTATTGGGTATTGACAACGAAACTCTCTCAGATGCCCTTATTAAATATGAGGACATGCGCCTTTCAAAACAAAAAGGGTTTACCGACGATGCACGAAAAAGGTTTATTGAAAAGTTGTTTGGGATATGCTCTGATGCAAAAAAACAAATAAGGCTTGTCAATGCTGCCACCGACAATTATTGGATGAGCGTGTTTGACGATGGCAGTAAAGAAACTCATTCAGAAAGCAAAAGGTATAAGGATTTTGTGGAAACTTTGATTAAGCAAAACGAGGATGGTGAATGATTTGAAGTTTATAATTCCGGATATTCCTAAAAGTAACAACGAATATATCGGACGTAAAAACATTCACGAATATCAGCGTGATAAAAAAGATTGGTGTGACATGCTTTGGGCCTACTGCAGACCGAGACCGAAAAAACCGTTTAAAAAGGCTATTGTAGTTATTACATACCATTTTACCGATAAAATACGACGTGACCCTGATAATTATTCGGGGAAAATGTTACTTGATGGACTTGTCAAAAACCAAATAATTAAAGACGACAGTTTCTTTTGTATTAGGCTTGTTCTCGATGCTGAGTTTGGTTGTGCAACAAAAGAAACGGTTATTGAAGTTATTGAGGTGATAAACAATGACGGAAGAACAGCTATATAAGGCTATGGATGAAGGATGCCCGGTTATAGGTCAGACCATACTTAATGGAGAAATTGAGTATAAAAGGGTTTTAGGTGTTATAAAACGAATAACCGGTGAACCGGGTAAATATAAAATTTTTGCTGAATTAGAAAGTTTTGCAGAATATATCAAACGACCTGTTGAATACCCGGCAGACAGAATAAGAATTAAGGAGTTTTAGAATATATGACAAAATATGAGCAGGTATTAAATATGAGTGTCGAAGAATTGGCAAATTTTATTTATGATGCTGCAGATAAAATTTGTTTTGAAAATTGCACAAAGGATACCGGGAATAAATATTCGTGTCGTTTTGGTGAAAACGTTCCACCGGAGCGTTGCATTGAATGTATGAAACAGTATCTGAAAAGCGAGGTGCAGGGGGAATGAATCCCAAATTTATTGAGCATATTCACTTAGATATTCCAAAACCTTTGACACCTAAAATCGATGATTTTGGCAACACCGTAGCACAAATAACAAACAAGGCTATAATTAAAGCGGTTGAACAGATAGACGATGCAATTCTCAATGAAATTGTGGCTATTGCACGTTCTGAAGGTATAGATGATATTTATTTGCTCGACAAGAAAAATATTGTCTCTGCCTTTGAAAAGCAGATACCGAAAAAAGTTAAAAGAGTAACTTGGATTTTTAAAAATGAAAACGCTATGCGACTTGCAATAGAAAGTGATGTTTTAACAAAAGACAATCACGTAACAATAAATCATTGTCCTTGTTGTGATAAAGAGCCGATAGTAGTAAAATACTTGTCACCACCACGATATGATTTATATTGTCGCAACTGCGGTCAAGCATTAGATTGGAGTGATACCGAATGACTGATAGAGATAGGCTAATAGAGTTGGTCGAAGATGGCTTTCCCAAAAGGTATGAGGTGGTTTTTCGAAAGGATATTGAAAAACTTGCCGACTACCTTTTAGCAAATGGGGTTATAGTACCGCCTTGTAAGGTGGGGGATAAGGTGTATTATGTTCACGAAACCTTGTGGGACAATGATTATAAAAATAAAGTAATATCCGAAAGTGTTAAAAAAAGAATTTTGAAAATAGTAGAAAGACCAAATCACTTTACAAATTTAGCACTTGAAATTCTAACATTTGATTTTTGTTGGATAACCGATTGGCTAAAAGGCAACATATTCCTCACAAAAGAGCGAGCAGAACAGGCACTTGCGGAAAGGAGTGGGGATAATGCCACGATGTGACGGATGTAAATATTACAACGAATGCGAATATGCAGATAACTATAACTTTTGTGATGATTGTAAAGATTGTTTTGGTTGTCTTATAAAAAGCGTGTCTTGCAAGGCAGGATATGACATTGAATGTAATAACGGTTTTGAAGAACGAGAGTGGGGAGTGTAAACAATGCCTAAATACATAGAACGTGAAGCGTTGATTAAAAAATTGAATGAAGCGCATGCTTACTTTGATAGCGGTGATATAAGATACGGAATAGACGTTGCAACACAACAAGTAATTGAACAACCCACCGCAGATGTGATTGAGGTTGTGAGGTGCGGTCAATGTGGGAACTATTGCAAAAACACAGGTGAATGTAATCTTTACGGCAGACACCCGAATGAAAATGATTTTTGCAGTAGCGGTACAAAGGAGCGTGAGGGAAATGAAATGTCTATTAGACAAAGAAAGAGAAGTTAGGTTTCCCTGTTCTAAAAATTGCCATTTATTTGGTGATTGTGTTTGCGAATTTCAAAAGGAAATTGCTTCAAATAAAGATGACCACCCAACCGAGAAAGGCGGTGTAGAAAGGAGTGATACGAATGACCGATAGAGATAG